>NZ_JBXARC010000001.1:0-66261 GCF_058807855.1 Staphylococcus sp. GW821-FHT11H10
CATTAAAAGGGTATCTTTTGGTTATAGAAATTATGATAATTTACGTAATCGAATTATTATAACTTCGCGACTATTTGCGTCAACAACAAAAAAAGAGATTAAACAACCTAAGGTTGCTTAATCTCAATATTTGGACTCATCAGTCCGATTTGACGTAGAGCCGAACAATTTTTATTTTGTTCATTGCTTCCTTTTTTTATCGATAATTAAAGCGTTAAATACAATGTGCTTTAAAATGTAATGAATTTACGCATTATATAAAAGGCTTCATTATAATCAATTCGATTATGTTAATATAAATGTGTAAACAAAACAATCTAGTTACAATAATGGAGATAATTATGGAACAAATTACGTCAGCTCAAAATAATAAAATAAAAAATGCGAATAAATTAAAGAAAAAACGAGATCGAGATAAAACAGGACAAGCACTTATTGAAGGCATTCATCTTATTGACGAAGCATACCATAGCGGCATCGTGATTAAACAATTATTTGTGATTGAACCAAGTAGAACAGATGAGTCACTTATAGATTACGCGGAAGAAACGTATGAAATTAATATGAAAGTGGCTGAATCACTATCCGGTACGATTACACCGCAAGGGTTTTTCGCTGTAATTGAAAAGCCAGAATATGACATTAACCAAGCCAAACAAGTATTGTTAATTGATAGAATTCAAGATCCAGGGAATCTAGGGACTTTGATTCGAACATCTGATGCAGCAGGCATTGATTTAATTGTTATGGAAAAGGGCACGGCTGACCCTTATCAAGATAAAGTTTTACGCGCAAGTCAAGGCAGTGTCTTCCATATCCCAGTAATTACTACAGATTTGAAGACGTTTATAACTGACTTTAACGGGCCTGTGTATGGTACGGCACTTGAAAATGCACAACCTTATAAAGAAGTAGCTTCTCAAGAAATGTTTGCTTTATTACTAGGTAATGAAGGCGAAGGCGTTAACAAAGCATTGTTAAATGAAACTACACAAAATTTAACAATCCCGATTTATGGTAAAGCGGAAAGTTTGAATGTAGCCATCGCAGGTAGTATATTACTTTATCATTTGAAAGGTTGACCCTGAGAATTAAAATCGGCTATACTTAGAGATACACAACGAATAATGTAAATTGGTAAATCAATGCATAAAAATTAAAAATATAACCGATAAAAAGACTTTAACTAATAGAACGTGTTGTACAGGGAGAGTGAACGTGACTGGAATTCACTCCAACACGAATTAGTTTCTTTCATCTTTTTGGTTACTTAAAGAAATTTAAGTCGGAGTATGTCTTCGTTAACAACGTTTGCAAGTGTATGCGTAAGCATAAATTTGGGTGGTACCACGGAAAGACTTTCGTCCCAGTTATTGGGATGGAAGTCTTTTTTTATGAATAAAATAGTAAAACACAAAGTGAACATAAAATGAGAGGTGTAAGTCAATGACTCAAAACGATTCTATGGCTGATTTAAAACAACAAGCACTTGTTGATATTAATGAAGCTCAAAATGAACGCGAATTACAAGATGTAAAAGTTAAATATTTAGGTAAAAAAGGCTCAGTAAGTGGCTTGATGAAAAACATGAAAGATTTACCAAATGAAGAAAAGCCAGCATATGGGCAAAAAGTGAATGAATTACGTCAAACCATTCAAACTGAATTAGACGAAAAACAAACACTTCTAAAAAATGAAAAACTAAATCAACAATTAGCAGAAGAGACCATTGATGTGACCTTGCCAAGTCGTCAAATCAGTATTGGCTCTAAACATCCTTTAACACGAACAGTAGAAGAAATTGAAGATTTATTCTTAGGATTAGGTTATGAAATTGTTGATGGTTATGAAGTAGAACAAGATTATTATAACTTTGAAGCATTAAATTTACCTAAATCGCATCCAGCACGTGATATGCAAGATAGTTTCTACATCACTGATGAAATCCTGATGCGCACACATACATCTCCTGTACAAGCACGTACAATGGAAAAACGTAATGGACAAGGACCAGTTAAAATTATTTGTCCTGGTAAAGTTTACCGTCGTGATTCAGATGATGCGACACACAGTCATCAATTTACTCAAATTGAAGGATTGGTAGTTGATAAAAATATCAAAATGAGTGACTTGAAAGGAACATTAGAATTAGTAGCGAAAAAATTATTTGGTGCAGACCGTGAAATTCGATTACGTCCTAGCTACTTCCCATTCACTGAACCTTCTGTTGAAGTGGATGTATCATGTTTCAAATGTAAAGGTAAAGGCTGTAACGTATGTAAACATACAGGATGGATTGAAATTTTAGGTGCGGGTATGGTACATCCAAATGTACTTGAAATGGCCGGTTTCGATTCAAATGAATATTCTGGTTTCGCATTTGGTATGGGGCCTGATCGAATCGCTATGTTGAAATACGGCATTGAAGATATTCGTCATTTCTATACAAATGATGTTCGATTCCTTGAGCAATTTAAAGCTGTTGAAGATAGAGGTGAAGCATAATGTTGATTTCAAATGAATGGTTAAAAGATTACGTTAACGCAAATGTATCGGTTGAAGATTTAGCTGAGCGTATTACCCGTACAGGGATTGAAGTGGATGACATTATTGATTATACAAAAGATATTAAAAATTTAGTGGTTGGTTATGTTCAATCAAAAGAAAAACATCCCGATGCAGATAAATTAAATATTTGCCAAGTAGACATTGGTGAAGAAGAAGCGGTTCAAATCGTATGTGGTGCACCGAATATAGATGCCGGTCAACATGTTATTGTAGCGAAAGTGGGTGGTCGCTTACCAGGAGGCATTAAAATTAAGCGCGCTAAATTACGTGGTGAACGTTCCGAAGGTATGATTTGTTCATTACAAGAGATTGGTATTTCAAGCAATGTAGTACCTAAAGCATATGAGAATGGGATTTTTGTTTTTCCTAATGAAGTTGAACCAGGTACAGATGCTTTAACTGCATTATATTTAAATGACCAAGTAATGGAATTTGATTTAACACCAAACCGTGCTGATGCATTAAGTATGGTTGGTACAGCTTACGAAGTGGCAGCGTTATATCAAACTGAAATGACGAAACCGTCAACTGAAAGTAATGAAATTGCAACTTCTGCATTAGATGAATTATCAGTTACAATTGATAACCCTGAAAAGGTGCCGTATTATAGTGCGCGTGTTGTTAAAAATGTAACCATCGCACCATCTCCAATATGGATGCAAGCACGTTTAATTAAAGCAGGTATTCGTCCAATTAATAACGTTGTTGATATTTCAAACTATGTATTATTAGAATATGGCCAACCATTACACATGTTTGACCAAGACCATATCGGTTCTCAAGACATTGTCGTACGCCAAGCTAAAGATAAAGAAGTAATGACAACATTAGATAATACTGAACGCACATTAGTGGACACTGATATCGTTATTTCGAATGGGCAAGAACCTATCGCATTAGCTGGTGTAATGGGTGGAGACTTCTCAGAGGTAACAGACCAAACGACCAATGTAGTGATTGAAGGCGCAATATTCGATCCAGTTTCAATTCGTCATACTTCACGCCGTTTAAATTTACGTAGTGAAGCTTCTAGTCGCTTCGAGAAAGGTATTGCAACAGAATTTGTCGATGAAGCGGTCGACAGAGCATGTTACTTATTACAAGAATATGCTTCTGGTGAAGTACTACAAGATAGAGTATCAGCAGGTGACTTAGGTTCATTTGTGACACCAATTGATATTACAGCTGATAAAGTGAATCAAACGATTGGTTTTGATTTATCAAGCGATGAAATTAAAGCAATCTTTGAACAATTAGGATTTGATACGCAACAAAATGATGATACATTAACGGTTAATGTACCGTCACGTCGTAAAGATATTTCAATTAAAGAAGACTTAATTGAAGAAGTTGCACGTATTTACGGTTACGATGAAATCCCTTCATCATTACCGATTTTCGGAGAAGTTACAAGTGGAGAATTAACAGATCGTCAACATAAAACTCGTACAGTTAAAGAAACGCTTGAAGGTGCTGGATTAAACCAAGCAATCACATATTCATTAGTGTCTAAAGAACATGCGAAAGACTTTGCATTACAAGAACGTCCAACTATCAGTTTATTAATGCCGATGAGTGAAGCACACGCAACGTTACGTCAAAGTTTATTACCACATTTAATTGAGGCAACTGCATATAATGTCGCACGTAAAAATAAAGATGTGAGATTATATGAAATTGGTCGTGTTTTCTTTGGCAATGGTGAAGGAGAGCTTCCAGATGAAGTTGAATATCTAAGTGGTATTTTAACAGGAGAATATGTTGTTAATGCTTGGCAAGGTAAAAAAGAAGAAATTGATTTCTTTATCGCCAAAGGTGTTGTAGACCGAGTAGCTGAAAAATTAAACTTAGAATTGAGCTATAAAGCAGGAGAAATTAAAGGTTTACACCCAGGGCGCACAGCAATTGTGTCGTTAGAAGGCAAAGAAATTGGCTTTATTGGTGAATTGCATCCACAAGTTGCTGCTGATAATGATTTAAAACGTACGTATGTGTTCGAATTAAATTATGATGCAATGATGGACGTAGCAGTAGGATACATTAATTACGCGCCAATTCCTAGATTCCCTGGCGTAACACGTGATATTGCGTTAGAAGTCAATCATGAAGTGCCATCTTCAGAATTGAAACAAACCATTCATGATAATGGTGAGGATATCTTACAAAGTACATTAGTATTTGATGTTTATGAAGGTGAACATTTAGAAGAAGGTAAAAAATCAATAGCAATTCGTTTGAATTATTTAGATACTGAAGATACATTAACTGATGAACGCGTATCTAAAGTTCACGATAAGATTTTAGAAGCATTACAAGCACAGGGCGCTACAATTAGATAATCGTAGGAAAGGGAGCGGGACAGAAATTTAAATCAATTCATTGTCCCGCTCCCATCTTGCTTTGCGTGTATGATTTTTTAGTGAAATTCTCTTTGCTGGGGCCTCGCTAGAATGATGACTAGGTTTGAAAAATTGATTTAAGCGCATTTTCAAATCAGTCTGCTACTGTGCATTTTCAAAGTAGCTTTATCTTCTTAGTTTGTCCCAGCCTTTTTAATGTTTATTGATACTTTTTAGTCACTAAATGTTGCGCTTTATCACGATTTTTAAAATGTTTCTTAGAAATCGCATCTAATGTTTCAATCCCATGTTTATCGATGATTTGCGCGGCTATCAAATCTACTTTATTGCTGGCTCCTTTAGGAATCACTTGTTTCATTTTATGTGATATATGATCCATATGTTTAACGAAAGCATATCGAGAAATAATACTCGCAGCTGCAATTGCTAATGATTTAGATTCCCCCTTAGTTTCGAATTTTGTTTTATCAGGATAGGGGAGTGCGCTTAAAGCGTAACGTTGGTAAACACCACGCACAGCAAATTGATCAATCACGATGTAGTCTAAGTCATTGCAGTCTATTTTTTGCGTTACATTTTTAATAGCTTCGTTGTGAAGTACAGCTTTCATTTTAACTTGTGACCAACCTATCACTTGTTTATCGTTATATTTGGGATTATCTAATGTTAATAAAGAATGCGGAATAAATGTGATTAATTGTTCGGCCAGTTCAATTATTTTTTGATCACTTAATTTTTTGGAATCATCCACACCTAGCGTTTTTAAAATTTGAATATGCTCTTTTGAAACATAAGCGGCACATACAGTTAAAGGTCCAAAGTAATCGCCACTACCTGCTTCGTCACTACCAATACAATTAAAATGATTATAGGCCAATGTTTGGGCAGATGATTGTTGAGACGTTGTTGGTTTGGTAGAAGAAGTAGAATGTCCTGGAAGCAACTGTTGTGCGACAGCTTCCGCATTTTTACCTTGAAACATGACTTTACCTGAATTATATATGTTAATTACAGCTTGATTATATTTCGTCCGTGCCTTCATGCCTGGAGGTAATTGTGATGTTTCAAATGTAATGTGTTGTAATAAGTCTTGGATTTCAGATTCTGATAATTTATGAACGACGTTTGCCATACGCTAGTTGACCTCACTTTTCAAAATATAATAAAACATAGATAAGCATAACATATTATGATTACACTTCAGAATAGATAACGTGTGTTAGATGTATTATTTATAACGATTCCGTAATCGCTACTTACCAAACAACATATCCTAATGTATAATTAGTTGTGATATTCTACTTTATAAATTATGTAAGAATTGCATTCAATTGAAGTACGAGACGATGTGGTTATCTACGTGTAACCATTGATAGCTTTAAGAATAAATAATGTCAGGAGTTATTGCTATGGGAGAATTTAAAAATCGAATCAATGTCACGATTAACGATCAGAATTATACCATCATTGGTGAGGACAGCCCGGAGCATATTCGTTATGTAGCACATTTAGTAGATGAAAAATTAAGAGAAATGGGACGTAAATCAACCGGATTGGACACCACTAGAAAATCAATTCTAACTGCAGTAAACATTATGCATGAAAAGGTTAAACTAGAAGAAGAAAATCGTAAATTATTACAAGAAATACAACAATTAAAGCAAAGAGAAGAATAGATGATTATTGATTTAACGATCATTATCATTATTGTATATAGTCTTATCATGGGGTATAGAAGAGGAATATGGTTAAATAGTTTACATTTATTTTCGACGATCGTGTCATTTATCATAGCACATCAATTTTACCAACGTATAAGTCAACAACTAATTGTCTTTTTACCGTTTCCAAAGACGATTGCGTATGATATGGCGTATGCATTTCATTTTAATGATTTGCAGCAACGTTTTGATAAAGTGATGGCATTTTTACTCATTGCCTCAATATGTAAGTTGATTTTATATCTTATTATAATTACTTTTGATAATATAGTGACGTATCGAATGATAAATCAAATGAGTAGACGCTTTGGTAGTTTAATTAGTGTAGTCATGGCTGTCGTTATTCTTCAGTTATTCATTTATGTGTTAGCATTGTATCCGATTGAGTGGATACAACATAGTTTACAACATGCGTACATAGGGAAACTTATCTTATTTCATACACCATTTTTCTCGTCTTACATTTTAAATTTATAATACAAAACTGATATAAGGTCAGGACAAGGCTACTTTGTTAAATGTCCTGGTCTTCTTTTTATGGAGTGATTGGAATGACAAAAAAAGATGTAATTCAATTATTAGAAAAAATTGCTATCTATATGGAATTAAATGGAGACAATACGTTTAAAGTTTCAGCATATAGAAAAGCGGCGCAAAGTTTAGAAATTGATGAGCGTCCACTTGATGAAATAGAAGATGTCACTGAGTTAAAAGGAATTGGTAAAGGTGTAGGCGATGTGATCAATGAATATCGTAATACTGGTGAATCAAGTTATTTGAAAGAATTGCAACAACTTGTTCCAGAAGGTTTAATACCATTAATGAAGATTCAGGGATTAGGTAGCAAAAAAATAGCTAAGTTATACAAAGAACTGAATATTACTGATAAAGAAAGTCTACAATCAGCTTGTGAAAGTGGGAAAGTGAGCGAACTGAGTGGTTTCGCTAAAAAAACCGAACAAAATATACTTGAAGCAGTTAAAGCTTTAGGTGCTAAAAAAGACCGTTACCCAATAGATACAATGCGTGGTTTAAATCGTATTATTATCGATTATTTGGAAACTATAGATGATATCGAGAAATATTCCGAAGCGGGTAGTTTCCGTCGATATAAAGAAATGAGTAAGGATTTAGATTATATTATCAGTACGGAGCATCCAGACAAAGTACAACAACAACTTTTAAATATACCTAATAAAGTTAAGGATGTTGCTGTTGGACAGACCAAAGTATCATTAGAGTTGACGTACGATGATGAAACGATTGGTGTAGATTTCCGACTTATCGAACCAGTTGCGTTTTACCACACATTGCAACATTTTACAGGTTCTAAAGAGCATAATATTCGCATTAGACAGATGGCCAAAGCGCGAAATGAAAAAGTAAGTGAATATGGCATTGAACAGCAAGATGGGTCATTACTACAGCTAGAGAGCGAAGAAGCGATTTATCAACATTTCGGTAGTGAATGGATAGCACCTGCGCTAAGAGAAGATGGCAGCGAATTTGATAAAGATTTAAGTCAAATGATTACTTTAGATGATATCAATGGAGATATTCATATGCATACCACTTATAGTGATGGTGCGTATTCTATCCGAGACATGATTGAGGCAAATATCAAAAAAGGCTATCAATTTATGGTGATTACTGACCATTCACAAAGCTTAAAAGTCGCTAATGGCTTACAAGTAGAACGTTTATTACGACAAAATGAAGAAATCAAAAAACTCAATCAAGCGTATTCAGAAATAGATATATATTCAGGCACAGAAATGGATATTTTGCCTGATGGTTCGTTAGATTATGATGATGAAGTGTTAGCACAACTTGATTACGTCATTGCAGCCATTCATCAAAGTTTTAACCAATCAGAAGAAGAAATTATGAAACGTTTGGAAAATGCATGTCGAAATCCATATGTTCGACACATTGCACATCCAACAGGACGTATTATTGGTCGACGAGACGGTTACAAACCGAATATCGAAAAATTAATGCATTTAGCAGAAAAAACAAATACGATAATGGAAATTAACGCAAATCCTAAACGCTTGGATTTAAATGCTGAAACAGTAAGGAAATATCCTAACGTCACATTAACAATCAATACAGACGCACATCATGTAGACCATTTAGACTTTATGAAATATGGTGTAGCAACTGCTCAAAAAGGATTTGTAAACAAAGAACGAGTAATAAACACGATGTCTCGTCAAGCATTTAAAGATTTTGTTGAGAATAATAAAAAGTTGAAGAAATAGAGGGATTGTATGAGACAAAAAACATTAGACGTCTTAGAATTTGATAAAATTAAGTCATTTGTTGCTTCTGAGACAATCAGTGACTTAGGACGTGAAAAAGTGTCTAAGATGTCTCCAGCCACAGACTTTGAAACAGTAGAATTTCAAATGAATGAGACAGATGAAATATCACAAATTTATAATAAACATCGTTTACCAAGTTTAAGTGGTTTAGCCAAAATTTCACCATTAATTCATCGAGCAACGATTGGCGGTGTACTTAATGTAACAGAACTTAATTTGGTTAAACGTTTGATACAAGTTCAGAACCAGTTTAAAACATTTTATAATCAATTGTTAGAAGAAGATGAGAACGTTGTTAAGTATCCAATTTTGAATGACAAAATGAACCAATTACCAATTTTGTCAGATCTATTTCAAGAGATAAATGAAAAATGCGATACACATGATTTGTATGATAGCGCGAGTTATGCATTACAAGGGATACGTAGCAAGATTTCAAGTACGAATCAACGCATTCGTCAAAATTTAGATCGTATCGTTAAGAGTCAGGCTAATCAGAAGAAATTATCTGATGCGATTATTACTGTAAGAAATGATCGTAATGTTATTCCAGTCAAAGCGGAATACCGACAAGATTTTAAAGGGATTGTGCATGATCAATCTGCCTCTGGTCAAACCCTTTATATTGAACCGTCATCTATTGTTGAAATGAATAATCAAATTAGCCGTTTACGAAATGACGAAGCAGTTGAACGTGAGCGTATCCTGACAGAATTAACAGGTATGGTTGCTGCTGAAGCAGATGGTTGCCTAATTGCTGAATCTGTTATGGGTCAAATTGATTTTTTAACTGCTAAAGCGCGTTATGCACGTTCAATAAAGGGAACGAAACCTACATTTTTTAAAGAAAGAACGGTTTACCTACCGAATGCTTACCATCCGCTATTAAATAAAGATACGGTTGTAGCCAATACGATTGAATTTATTGATGATATTGAAACAGTAATTATTACAGGGCCTAACACAGGTGGTAAAACAGTTACATTAAAGACACTTGGTTTAATTATCGTAATGGCGCAATCAGGGTTGCTCATTCCTACTTTAGATGGTAGCCAATTAAGTGTCTTTGAAAATGTTTATTGTGATATCGGTGATGAACAATCCATTGAGCAATCATTATCAACGTTCTCTTCACACATGAAAAATATTGTTGAAATTTTGCGAGAGACTGATAAAAATAGTTTAGTATTATTTGATGAGTTAGGTGCAGGTACTGACCCAAGTGAAGGTGCGGCGTTAGCGATGAGTATCTTAGACCACGTTCGCGATATTGGCTCATTAGTCATGGCTACGACACATTATCCAGAATTGAAAGCATATAGTTATAATCGTGAAGGTGTGATGAACGCTAGCGTAGAATTCGATGTTAATACGTTAAGTCCAACTTATAAATTATTGATGGGTGTACCTGGTCGTTCAAATGCATTTGATATTTCTCGTAAATTAGGACTTAGCTTAGGTATTATTAATAAAGCTAAGACGATGATTGGGACGGACGAACAAGAAATTAATTCAATGATTGAATCTCTTGAAAAGAATTCAAAACGTGTCGATGAACAACGAATTGAATTAGATAGACTGTTAAAAGAAGCGAGAACAACGCATGATGATTTAGAACACCAATATGAACAATATAAAAATTACGAGAAGAAATTGATGGATGAAGCGAAAGAAAAAGCAAATCAACGTGTCAAATCTGCGACTAAAGAAGCGGATTCAATCTTAAAAGAATTAAGAACATTACGTGATCAAAAAGGTGCCGACGTTAAAGAACATGAGCTTATCGATAAGAAGAAACAATTAGATGATCAATATGAAGCAAAATCGTTAAAACAAAATGTTCAAAAACAAAAATATGATGAAATCCATGCAGGTGACGAGGTTAAAGTGTTATCGTATGGTCAAAAAGGTGAAGTCTTAGAACTCGTAAGTGAAGAAGAAGCAGTGGTTCAAATGGGTATCATTAAAATGAAATTACCTATTGAAGATCTTGAAAAGACTAAAAAGAAAAAAGAAAAACCATCTAAAATGGTCACTAGACAAAATCGTCAAACGATTAAAACAGAATTAGATTTACGTGGTTATCGTTATGAAGAAGCAGTAGGCGAATTAGATCAATATATTGATCAAGCCGTTCTCAGCAATTATGAACAAGTTTATATTATTCATGGTAAAGGCACTGGGGCACTTCAAAAAGCCGTTCAAAACCACTTGAAGAAACATAAAAGTGTGAAATCGTATCGTGGTGGTATGCCAAGTGAGGGCGGCTTTGGCGTAACAGTTGCTGAACTTAAATAAGTTACATTGACGTCTAAGCAGTGTTGTTGATTTTTTTAGAAAATAACGTACAATTAAGCCAGTGAAAATAAAATAAGATGAATGAGATTTGATAATTATTGACAGATCATTAGTAAATGAGCAACGTCGATGCACGTGCCACTAAAGTCTGTTATAATTTGCTCATCATTCAAAATTTAAGGAGGATTGGCATTTATGGCAATCGTAAAAGTAACGGATTCAAACTTTGATGAAAATATTCAATCAGGCGTTAAATTAGTAGATTTCTGGGCAACTTGGTGTGGACCTTGTAAAATGATCGCACCTGTATTAGAAGAATTAGCTGGAGACTACGATGGTAAAGCTGATATTTTAAAATTAGATGTTGATGAAAACCCATCAACAGCAGCTAAATTTGAAGTAATGAGTATCCCAACTTTAATCGTATTTAAAGATGGTGAACCAGTTGATAAAGTAGTAGGTTTCCAACCTAAAGAAAACTTAGCTGAAGTATTAGATAAACACCTATAAGAACAATCTAAACATAAATGAGACTGGGGCATTACATAAATGTAATCGCTCCGTCTTTTTTATATGTAGTCAATCTCTTAGGAAGGAGGGGATACATTGTCAGACTACAAAACTAAAATAAAAGATAAATTAAGTGTAGTTCCTTTTGAACCGGGTTGTTACTTAATGAAAGATCGGAATGACCAAGTGATTTATGTTGGTAAAGCGAAACGTTTAAGAAATAGATTGCGTTCCTATTTTACCGGTGCACATGATGCGAAAACAACAAGATTAGTAGGAGAAATCCGAAATTTTGAATTTATAGTCACTTCAAGTGAAACAGAATCCCTACTTTTAGAACTAAACTTAATTAAACAGTATCAACCTCGCTATAATATTTTATTAAAAGATGACAAGAGCTATCCTTTTATAAAAATCACTAAAGAGAAACACCCTAAGTTAATTGTTACACGTACCGTAAAAAAAGGAACTGGAAAATATTTTGGACCATATCCTAATGCTTATTCAGCACAAGAGACGAAAAAATTATTAGACCGCATTTATCCATTTAGAAAATGTGACAAAATGCCAGATAAATTATGTCTTTATTACCATATCGGACAATGTATGGGACCATGTGTTTATGATGTAGATCAACAAGCCTATGCACAAATGACTCGTGAAATAAGTGACTTTTTAAATGGAGAAGATAAAACCATTCTCAAAAATTTAGAGGATCGTATGATGGATGCGAGTGAAAAATTAGACTTTGAACGTGCGAAAGAGTATCGCGATTTAATACAACATATTCATAATTTAACTAAAAAACAAAAAATTATGTCGTCAGATAACACGATTAGAGATGTGTTTGGTTATAGTGTTTCTAAAGGATGGATGTGTATTCAAGTATTCTTCATTCGACAAGGGAATTTGATACAAAGAGATGCGACAATGATTCCTTTACAACAACAAACTGAAGAAGAGGAATTCTATACATTTATAGGTCAATTCTATAGCTTAAATCAACATATTCTGCCCAAAGAAGTGCATGTTCCTAAACATTTAGATAAGACTATGATTCAATCCGTAGTTGATACTAAAATTGTTCAACCGGCGCGTGGTGCTAAAAAAGAAATGGTAGATTTGGCTAATCATAATGCCGAAGTTGCACTTGAAAATAAATTCGAGCTAATTGCAAAAGATGAATCTCGTACAATAAAAGCAATTGAAGAGCTCGGAGAACGAATGGGCATTCAAATACCAATCCGTATTGAAGCATTTGATAACTCAAATATTCAAGGTGTAGATCCCGTATCAGCCATGGTTACTTTTGTTGACGGTAAAGCAGATAAAAAAGGATATCGTAAGTATAAAATTAAAACGGTCGATGGACCAGATGATTACAAGTCAATGCGAGAAGTCGTTCGTCGTCGTTATACGCGTGTTTTGAATGAAGGATTGCCTTTGCCTGATTTAATTATCGTCGATGGTGGGAAGGGGCATATGTCAGGTGTATTAGATGTCCTTGAGAATGAACTAGGGTTAGACATTCCCGTTGCTGGATTAAGAAAAAATGATAAACACCAAACGTCAGAATTACTTTATGGACCACAAGCAGACGTTGTACCATTGAAAAAGAATAGTCAAGCATTTTATTTATTACATCGAATTCAAGATGAAGTTCACCGTTTTGCAATTACGTTCCATCGTCAAACACGCCAAAAAACAGGTTTACAATCTGTATTGGACACTGTTGACGGCATCGGAAGTAAACGTAAGACGCGTTTATTAAGAACGTTTGGATCGATTAAGAAAATGAAGGAAGCAAGTGTTGCCGACTTACAACAAGCAGGTTTACCTGAGAAGGTTGCACATAACTTACAACAAGCTTTGTTAGATAATTAATTAAAAAAAGGGCTATGAGAATTATTCTCATAGCCCAAAAACATATAAAAAATGTTACAATACAGTTAACAAAAAGTTTATTTTTTTAAGAAAGTATGGAAGCGTTTTCTAATTGAGAAACATTATCATCAAAGTGTTTTTAGAAATGATTAATGTAATAATTGCATTTATCATTAAAAAATAACGAACTCAATTTACTTTTTTAAGTCCTACTTGTTTACATAGTTTTGATTGGAACGACTCTTGATGAAGAAATGTCAGGATCCTTAAATAAGACAAGTACTAAATAAAATAGTAAATCGTTATGTGATATATGGACTTGATTAAATTGACTTTCTTAGAAATAAGCGATTTAAATTAATAGTTTTACAGGGGGGACTCCTTTTGGCAAAGTCTAAAAATGAATTCTACCTTAGACGTGTACACTCGTTACTAGGTATTATTCCAATTGGTGCATTCTTAATCGTTCATTTAATTGTGAACCATCAAGCAACACAAGGGGCAGAGGCTTTTAATAAGGCGGCTGGCTTTATGGAATCAATTCCGTTTTTACTCGCAGTTGAATTTTTATTAATTTACATTCCGATTTTATACCATGGTCTATATGGTATCCACATTGCATTCACAGCTAAAGAAAATATCGGCCATTACTCATTATTTAGAAACTGGATGTTCGCATTACAAAGATTCTCAGGTATTGTGACATTTATATTTATCTTCATGCATTTATGGCAAACTACAATTCAAAAATACTTCTTTGGTAAAGCAGTTGATTTTGAATTGATGCACAAAACACTTGAAAATCCAATTTGGGTTATCGTATATATCGTTTGTGTTTTATGTGTTATTTTCCATTTCTCAAATGGTTTATGGTCATTCTTTGTAACATGGGGATTCTTACAATCTAAACAATCACAACGTGTATTCACTTGGATCTCTTTAATCGTATTCTTAGTTTTAGGATACATTGGAGTATCTGCAATTTTCGCATTTGTATAAAACACAATTAGTAATCATATATAGTACGTTGAATTTTAGATAAGTATTTTATATCAAGTACTTATCAAATAAGCTTAAGCAATTACGTTAAGTTATCGATATATTTTAGGGGAGTGACTTTTCTATGGCAGAGAAAAAAATTATTGTTGTCGGTGGAGGACTTGCCGGTCTGATGTCAACAATTAAAGCTGCAGAACAAGGTGCACATGTAGATTTATTCTCAATTGTACCTGTTAAACGTTCGCACTCTGTTTGTGCCCAAGGTGGTATTAACGGTGCGGTAAATACCAAAGGTGAAGGGGATTCTCCTTGGATTCACTTTGATGATACTGTTTATGGTGGGGACTTCTTAGCAAACCAACCACCTGTTAAAGCTATGGCTGAAGCTGCTCCATCAATCATTCATTTATTGGACCGTATGGGCGTTATGTTTAGTAGAACTAAAGAAGGTCTATTAGACTTTAGACGTTTCGGTGGTACGCTTTATCACAGAACTGCTTTTGCAGGTGCAACTACTGGACAACAATTATTGTACGCGCTTGATGAGCAAGTACGTTCATTTGAAGTAGATGGATTAGTAACTAAATATGAAGGTTGGGAATTCTTAGGAATTGTCAAAGATGAGGACAATGCTGCAAGAGGAATTGTAGCTCAAAATATGACAACTTCTGAAATTAAATCATTTGGTTCAGATGCCGTTATTATGGCAACAGGTGGACCTGGTATCATCTTCGGTAAAACAACAAACTCAATGATTAATACAGGTTCAGCGGCATCAATTGTATATCAACAAGGTGCTAAATATGCAAATGGTGAATTTATTCAAATTCACCCAACAGCTATTCCTGGTGATGATAAATTACGCTTAATGAGTGAATCAGCACGTGGTGAAGGTGGCCGTATTTGGACATACAAAGATGGTAAACCTTGGTACTTCTTAGAAGAGAAATATCCTGATTATGGTAACTTAGTACCTCGTGATATTGCAACGCGCGAAATTTTTGATGTATGTATCAATCAGAAATTAGGTATAAATGGGGAAAACATGGTTTACCTTGATTTATCTCATAAAGATCCACATGAATTAGATGTTAAACTTGGTGGTATTATTGAAATTTATGAGAAATTTACGGGTGATGACCCACGTAAAGTACCAATGAAAATCTTCCCGGCCGTTCACTATTCAATGGGTGGCTTATACGTAGACTATGATCAAATGACTAATATTAAAGGATTATTTGCTGCTGGGGAATGTGATTTCTCTCAACATGGTGGTAACCGCTTAGGTGCCAACTCATTATTATCTGCAATCTACGGTGGTACTGTAGCTGGTCCTAATGCAATAAAATATGTTGAGAATGTAGAAACAACATATACTGAATTAGATGACAGCATTTATCAAAAACGTGTCGATGAAGAGCAAGAACGCTTTGATAAATTATTAAATATGCGTGGAACTGAAAATGCATATAAACTTCACCGTGAACTTGGTGAAATTATGACAGCGAACGTAACAGTTGTTCGTGAAAACGATAAATTATTAGAAACTGATAAAAAAATCGTCGAATTAATGAAACGTTATGAAAATATTGATATGGAAGATACACAAACTTGGAGTAACCAAGCTGTATTCTTCACTCGTCAATTGTGGAACATGTTAGTTTTAGCACGTGTAATTACAATTGGGGCTTACAATCGTAACGAATCTCGTGGCGCACATTACAAACCAGAATTCCCTGACCGTAATGATGATGAATGGTTAAAAACAACATTAGCTGAATATCAAGGTAGAGAAGAAGCGCCTAAATTTACTTATGAACCAGTTGATGTAAGTTTAATTCCACCACGTAAACGTGACTATACAAGTAAGTCTAAAGGAGGTAAAAAATAATGGCTGACAATCAATCAGTAAAAGACACTCCCGAAGAACTTCGCCAAAATGATAGCAATACAAATGAAAAAGAGCAAAAAGAGCCAAAACAAAAATCAATTAAGTTGATTATCAAACGACAAGATAATCAAGATTCTAAACCGTATGAAGAAACGTTTGAAATTCCTTATAAAGAAAATATGAACGTAATCGCATGTTTAATGGAAATCAGACGTAATCCAGTAAATAACAAAGGTGAAAAAACAACACCTGTTACATGGGATATGAACTGTTTAGAAGAAGTTTGTGGTGCTTGTTCAATGGTTATCAATGGACGTGCTAGACAATCATGCTCAGCAATTGTTGATCAATTAGAACAACCTATTCGTCTTGAACCAATGAGTACATTCCCTGTTATTCGTGATTTACAAGTGGATCGTACTAGAATGTTTGATAACTTAAAACGTATGAAAGCTTGGATTCCGATTGATGGTACGTATGATTTAGGACCAGGACCACGTATGCCTGAGAAAAAACGTCAAACAGCTTATGAGTTATCTAAATGTATGACGTGTGGTGTTTGTCTAGAAGTTTGTCCTAATGTTACGCAAAATAATAAATTCGTTGGTGCTCAGGCAATTTCTCAAGTTCGTTTATTCGACTTACATCCAACTGGTGCAATGACTAAAGACGAACGATTAGACGCTTTAATGAGTGCTGGCGGTTTGCAAGAATGTGGTAATTCTCAAAACTGTGTAAATGCTTGTCCGAAAGGTATTCCTTTGACAACTTCTATCGCAGCTATGAACAGAGAAACAACATTCCATATGTTTAAATCATTCTTCGGTTCAGACCACAAAGTAGATTAATATACATTTAATTATAATTTGAAAAGTAGTTAATGATTCTTAATTGAATTGATTAACTACTTTTTTCTTTATAAAGCATTTTAAGTTATGTATATGAATGCTTAATCGGATTAGTCAAACTCTTAGCATGTATATGATAAAATAAATGTATTATGTGTTATAAGGATGAATGAAGATGAATAAACCAATTGGTGTTATAGATTCAGGTGTTGGTGGGTTGACAGTTGCTAAAGAAATCATGCGTCAATTACCCAACGAAACAATTTACTATCTAGGGGATATTGCAAGATGTCCTTATGGTCCAAGACCTGGTGATGAAGTTAAACAATTTACTACTCAACTTGCTAATAAATTAATGCAATTTGATATTAAAATGCTTGTAATAGCTTGTAATACAGCTACCGCTGTAGCATTAGAACATTTGCAACAAACGTTGCCTATTCCAGTTATTGGAGTTATTGAGCCAGGGTCAAGAACAGCTATTATGACTACTAAAAATCAAAATGTTTTAATTTTAGGGACTGAAGGAACTATTAAATCTGAGGCGTATAGACATCATATTAAGCACATTAATCCAAACGTCCATGTTTATGGTGTAGCTTGCCCAGGGTTTGTTCCACTAGTTGAACAAATGCGCTACGATGATCCTACAATTACAAGTATTGTCATTCATCAAACGTTAAAGCAGTGGAGAAATACTGATGCAGATACGATAATTTTAGGTTGCACACACTATCCATTGTTATATAAGCCTATAAATGATTATTTTGGAGGAGAGAAAAAGGTTATTTCCTCTGGATTAGAAACAGCACGTGAAGTTAGTGCTTTATTAACTTTTAGTAATGAACATGCGAGCTATACACAACATCCAGAGCATAGATTCTTTGCTACTGGAGATACAGTACATATTAAAAATATCATTTTACAATGGTTAAAATTAGATGTTGAAGTTGAACGCATCAGTGTAGATGAATAATCAAGGAGGAATATGAATGGCAGACATCGTAATTGCTACAAATAATAAAGGTAAAATTAATGATTTTAAATCAATTTTTCCCAATGACAATGTGATAGGTATATCAGAACTAATAAAAGACTTTGATGTAGAGGAAACGGGAACAACTTTTGAAGAGAATGCACGATTAAAGTCTGAAGAAGCTGCAAAAGTATTGAATAAACGTGTGATAGCAGATGATAGTGGATTAGAGGTATTTGCTCTAAATGGCGAACCTGGCGTTTATTCAGCTAGATATGCAGGATTAGATAAGAGTGATGATGCTAATATTGATAAATTATTAAAAAATTTAGATGGTATCGAAAATCGAGATGCACGATTTGTTTGCGTCATTAGTATGAGTGCACCTAATGAAACTACTCAAACTTTCAAAGGTACTGTTTCTGGAGTGATTACTACTGAAAGACAGGGTGAACATGGTTTTGGTTATGATCCTATTTTCTATGTGCCTGAAAAAGGTAAAACTATGGCTCAACTTACTACAACAGAAAAGAGTGAAATCAGTCATAGAGGTAATGCAATTAAGAAATTGAATGCTTATTTGGAGAGTGAGAAGTAATGACAAAGTGGCTTATCGTCAGTGACAATCATACAGAATCTGGTATTTTATATCACTTATATGAAGTGCATAAGGATGCTGATGTTTTATTACATTTAGGGGATTCAGAATTTGAATATAATGATACTGAACTAAGCCTATATAGAAGAGTAAAAGGGAATTGTGACTTTTATCCTGAATTTCCTAATGAAGAAGAAGTGGAAATTAAAGGTATAAAGGCTATATATACTCACGGTCATTTGTATTCAGTTAATCAAACTCGTATGCATTTAGCACAAAAAGCTAAATCTCAGGGATGTCAATTTGCATTTTATGGTCATACTCATGTTGCAAAATATGAGTATTTAGATGGTGTACATGTCATAAATCCAGGCAGTATATCACAATCTCGCAGTAGTATTGAAGAAACGTTTGCCGAACTCGTTATTGATGAAGTAAATGGTAGTGCTATTCTAAATTATAGAAATCGAGATAATCATATTATAGAAACGATTGAATTTGAAGTTTGATCTATAGACACTTAAGCATTTAATTAACTCCTAAGTGTTTATTCCAATGAATACAATATTGGTTAATAGAATATTAATATTGAAGGAGTTTTTTAAATTGAGAAGTGAAAAACTAACGTCTTTAACGTTTTATTTAGCAATAGTCACTTTAGTCATTTCAATAATTAATTTAATACTTACATTAAAAACTAAATTATTTAGGTAAAAAAGTTGTTGATCACGTGTCAAATATGTGTCGAAAATTTTTAAACTAACAGTATAACAATATTATCTCAGAAACTCGTCATAACATGGCGGGTTTTTCTATTTTTGGTGCAGTTTAGCTTAGTTTCTATGGTATCTAATTACAAGACAAAATAAAAAGAACGCCGTCATAACAGCGTTCTCAACCTAAAAATATATGTAATTTTTAGTTAATAGCGTCCTGGGAGGGATACTATAAACCTTATAACGACGGTTTTCATGGGGTTTTGGGTCCCTAATGGGTCCCTAAAAATCACATTGCACTTATTATTTGCGTTGCTTTTTCATCTTCTTCTTTGTAAGTTTCTTCAAGTAAATGTGAATAAACTTCTGTGGTTACTGATATTTTTTTATGTCCTAATCTTTTTGAAATGTAATATATAGAAATACCTTTAGCTAATAAATATGAACAGTGAGTGTGACGTAGTGCATGCGAAGTAATCTCTTTGATACCTAGATTGTTGCAATATACTTTTAAACGTTTATTAACCGCATTGTTTGTTAATTCGCCAAAAATAGTACCGTCGATTGTTCTAGGTAACTGATCAATAGACTTAATGATATGGTTCATATCTTTTTGACTAATAGACACGTAACGTGGTGACGAATCTGTTTTATGCTCATCAATATATATTTCACTTTTAACCTGATTAATATATTCACGTTTTAGATTCAAAGCACCACTTATGCGACAACCAGTACAAATCATGATGAATAGTACGAGTGATGATGCGTTGTCTTTAGTCATCAAATGCTTTTTTAACACTTCATAATCTTTTAGGTTAATGTACTTACTATCTTCACTTTTATTTGGATTGCTAGCTCTATAACTCACTTTAAAAGTAGGGTTCTTTGCAATAAGCCCTTCGTATACCGCATCGTCTAATGATGTTCTTATATAGCCATTTAATTTTCTTATTGACTCCTTAGAATGATTTTTCGAAAACTCATTTATAAAATCTTGATAGTGGTATCTCGAAATATCCTTTAACTTTTTCTTACCAATAGGGTGGTTATTGATGTGTTCCATAGCAGAAGAATAAGACTTGTAAGTTTTAGGTGTTACCGTCGATTTTTTAAACGTTTCGCACCAGGTTTTGAAATAGTCGTATAACGTTAAATTAGGTTCGTATTCAATACCTTGCTTTAATTCATTTAACTTATCTAACCCAGCAGAATTCGCCTCACGTTTCGTTCTAAAACCTTTCTTTCTATATCTCTTACCCTCATATTTAAACTCATATTGCCATTTTTTACCGTCATAACATCGTGTTTTCATATAATCACCTCAAAAAAAGTAAAAAAATAATAAGGGTAGGCGGACTACCCTAAATTACTGGACGCTAATTTATCTACAACAATATCTTTATTATCGAAGGAAATAATATCAACTTTATATTGAGCTAACATTGTTTGAGCTTCTTTGCTGATATTATCTTTACTTTCAGTAATAATATTTAACTGAGCATTTGAATAATAATTTTTATTTCTATATTCTTCAACATCTTCCCAATCAAACATAAGATTTTTGGCATTACTTAAAGAAACATGTTTCAAAGTTTTGATGAATTTCGGATTTTGTCCTGGAAATACTCCATCAAAACTATGAATGAGTTTAGATTTACCTTCTACTTTTAAATCTGGGAAAAAGTTGGGATAAATATCTCGGTTTGTCAAAAAGTAGTGTATAACTTCTTCTTTAAATAAAGATTTAATCATTTCTCTTTTTACTATTGCTAAATTGCTTACGTTAGCTACAGTTTGCACATAATCATGTATGGATTGAGATAAGTCATATTTATCAGCATATTTATTTAAGTCAGAATCTTCTAAAACAATATCATTATAATCTAAAATATCTTTTAATAATTTATACTTTTTAGAACGTTTGTCTTCTAATAGATCCACACCAAATTGTTCAAGGTTCCATAATGTTTCACCATAATCAGAAATAATATAGTTAGATCCTTTTTTTCTAATATTGACGGAAATTGAATCGCCAAAATGATCAAGAATAGGAGTGTAAAATTCTATTGACTCGTTATCTAAAAGTTTGAATTTATTGGCATCTTTAAGATATTTAAAGTAATTCTCACTAATTGAGTTAACCTCATTTTTTATCATTTTAATCACCACCTAAAATAGTGAAGGTTCAATAGAAATTTTATCATCGTAGACGGTGTTTGTATATTCCAAAAGTGTAAATAGTTGATCCATAAAGTTTCTTGAATCTGGGAAATTTTTATATGGAAGTTTATGAGCTACCATATAAGAGCTATGATCGGCTTTAAGATTAAATTCGTGTTGGGAATAAATATTGATTCTATTTCCGTGTACTCGAGTATTATCTGAATTTTTATGAAAATTATCATTTAAATTCAATCTAATAAGACATAAATTATATCGTGTTTCTCTAAAATTTAAAATAGCTGAGCCTGGTCTAATGAAATAGTTAAGAATAAAATATTCATCACTATTGATTGAAGTTATTTTAATGTCACCTTTAGCGCGATCGGTTAATTTAATGTCGTATTCTTTCAAAACTTCTTTTGTTAGAGAAATCAACTTATTTACATCAGCGTCAGTTAAATTTAGAGTATTATTATTATTATTATTATTCAATTTTACAACCTCATTTATATATCTTTTTGAATAATGGAAGTAAAGGTGAAGAGATTTTACTTTTCAGCAATCCTTCTCAACAACTCGATAATTTCATCGTTTTGTTCTTGTATTTTGTTATTTTGTTTAATAATTTCGTCATTTTGTGCTATTTGTACATAAGTGTTTGTTTTCATATCTTTATAATGAACAAATTTAGCTTGTTCTTTTTGGCTAAGGTGAGTTCCAAGACCAATTAAATTGTAAATATCATCTAAAGTATTAGCTTTATTTTGGAAATAAAAAGCATTTGAAGTAGTTTCTGTGGGCTTCTTAATTCCTTGTTTTTCAATACTTTTTTCACGGTAAGCTTCATTTTTTTCTTGAACGCTAGTAAAATCGTTATCCATTCCGATTGCTTTATTTACTTCTTCGTTAAGCGTAGGATCATTATTCCTTTGTAAATTAGCCAATCTTATCTGTTCTTCAGCGCTTAGTAAGTCGATTGCTTTTTTACCTTCTTTAGATAAACCACTTTTTATGACACCAATAGCGTAATTGTTTTTAAATCCTATATTTTTGGCCATGTAAATTCCCCTTTAGTTAATATTTTTATATCCATATACTCTTAATGGTTCAAACTGAATAACGTATTTACCATATCGAGTATTAGTATCCGTATTCTGCTCTCATTATGTGGTTATACTCTTTTAGTTGTTCACCGAGCATTTCATCAAGAAATGACATATAAGTTTCCATGTGCCTATGCTCGAATATAGATATGTGATTTTCTAAACCACTGTCCATGTGTTCGTCAAAGATATCGAGTGCGACCTTTGCTGCTTGATAACTTATTTTGAATAAATCAGCAGCATCATCAACAGTTAATACATTACGATATTTGTATCTTACATTAAGAGGGAATAGGAGGCATGAGGCAAACGAGTTAGCTTCATATTCCTCTAAATGAGTACGTTGAGAATCTTGGAATATAGGTGTTTTCTCGTAGCTCATACCATCATGTTCCATAATATAATGTCCATATTCATGAGCTAATGTAAAACGTAATCTCCTATTATAAACATTTTCATTATAGATAATTGCAAACTTATGTCCTTTTTTATTATGAAAAGCCTCATCAGAACCCCCGTAAGTTTGTAGCTCATTTAAAGAATAACCTGTCATATTACAAAATTCTTTGAACGTAAATAATTCCACATTACTATCATTTTCTATTATTTCTTTAATAGGCAAAGGGAATTCATCTATGTAATTAGTTTCAATTAATGCATTGACAGCTTTTGCAGCTTTTAAAAATGAATTTTGATATACAAAATGCACAATAAAATCCCCTTTATTTGTCTTTAGTGTATTCGTCCCAATTGTCGAAGAAAGTTTCAAACATCTTTAATGCTTTTTCTCTATCTTCTTTTGTCATATTCTTAACTCCACGATGCATGATGCGAATTTCTTCATCTTCTTGTTCGCCAGAATATTCATCTTTTTCTCTACCTAATAAGTAGTCAACAGATACGTCGAAGTAGTCGGCGATAATAGTTAAACCACGAGAGCTTGGAGCAGATTTTTTCCAACGAGCAATTGATCCGTTAGATAAGTTGAGTTTTCTCTCTAATTCAGCTATCGACATGCCTTTCTTATCAGCTAAATGTTGAATTCTTTGAAAAGTATTCATTGTATAAATCTCCTGTTCTAAACCAAAAATTAGAAAAAAACCTAAAAATAGTTGACACATAGATTTAAATCTAATATACTTTGGTTACGCTATTGATTTAGCCAAAAACCAAAACTAATAACACAACGTTGGGGAACGGAAGTGTAAACATTTGAATAAATGTAGATATATGTCTTGGATAAAGGCTTATTTAACTATGCTTATATATTAGCTTAAAACTTAAATTAAATCAATAGATAGATTTAAAAAATAGAAAAAAACCTAAAGGAAGTGAAAATCATGGCAACAACAGAATTTGGCATGAAAGTAAGAATGGAATTACTTAAGCGTAACATCACGAACAAACAACTTGCAGACATGTTAGGTATCTCAAGTGCTTACTTATCAGATATCTTACGTGGACGTAGAGATGCATTTGAACAAAAGAAACGAATTGCGAAAATCTTAGAAATCAAAGAAGAGGTGAAAAGTTAATGAATGAAATTCAACAGCTATTCAATTTAAAACGTAACGAAGATGGAACAGTTGCAGTAAGTGGTCGTGAATTGCACAAAGGATTAGAAATCGGAACTCAATATGATAAATGGATGGAACGAATGATTGCATACGGTTTTGAAGAAAATATCGACTATATCATTCAAAGTGTAAAAGTACAAAGTCAAAAAAGACTACGTACTTATGAACAACTCGACCACATCATGACGCTCGATATGGCGAAAGAAATTTCAATGATACAACGTAGTGAAATTGGAAGAAAAATTAGAGGATACTTCATCAAAGTAGAAAGACAACATAATGAGTTAGCCAGTGCATATGGAATTACTTCATTAGATGATATGAACCAACTCATTGAACAGTTAGTAAGCGACAAACTGGATTACTTAATTTCAACAGGACAAGTGAGTAATCAAAAATTAGAAGAATTAAACAATAAATTCGAGGGAGAATACGTAACTCCACAAGATATAGACGCAATCAAATTTGCTATCAAGTCTAAAGCTGAACAAATTCTAGGTAAAGCTGGTATTCAAGTAACGATAGACGAATTCTTAATCGGAGATG
Organism: Staphylococcus sp. GW821-FHT11H10; assembly: GCF_058807855.1. Lineage (NCBI taxonomy): Bacteria > Bacillati > Bacillota > Bacilli > Caryophanales > Staphylococcaceae > Staphylococcus > Staphylococcus sp. GW821-FHT11H10. Next base: position 25,089 of record NZ_JBXARC010000001.1, read on the forward strand.
TATATGAACAAGCATTAGCAAACAAGAAAGTTAAAGAAGAATACAGACATCAATTAGGAAAAGTTAAATCAAAATTACTAGTTAAGTCTAAAAAACATCTAGGAATGAAAGGTAACGCACCTAACAATCACATTAAACGTAAAGATGTAGACTTAGCAATTCAATTTATCAAAGACATTAGACCATCATCGATCGAAATATAACCCACAATCGAACAAACAACTTAAAGGAGGAATAACCATGAAATTTTTATATAAAACAACCCTCCTCATCACAATGGCAGTTGTGGCGTGGAAGGTCGTAAAGATTGAGAAAAACACAAGATTTAAACTTAGAAATTTTGTTTATCCAAAAATTGATAACACTCAAAGTAAAAAGTTAATGGATATTGCTAATCACGATCTAAAAGATATTTAACTGTATTCAGAATTTTCATATCTTGTTGAGCTTTTAAACTTTCGTATAAAGCAATTGAATAAATAATTTCATAAGATACGTTTTCTGAAGCATCTTCTTTCAATTTATTTATTCTATCTCTGAGAAAGTCACTGTCACCACCGAATTCTTTTTCGGCTTGATTACTAAGTTCACCAAAGAAATTTTGAAAATCATTAAAATCCATAGTTATCCACCTCCTTAGGTTGATAACCAAATTATACACGAAAGGAGTATCTAAGATGACGCAAACTTTAACTGTATCTGTACCAATACCCGACACACACGTACTTGTCGCTAAAGACGAATACGACGAGTTATTAAGTTATTCACTAGATCCAGTTTGGGACTTAAAAGAATTGAAACGCAAATTGAAAATGTCATCTGACGAAACTATTAAAGACAGATTACTATTCAATCCTAAGTTTGAGAAATTACTCAAAAAGCAAGGCATCGCACATTATCCAGATGAAAGTTTAAATCGTTGGAGATTTAACGCTAGAAAGATGAGTAATTTCATCGACGAACATTTTGAAGAAATTCACGGAAAGGGGAGATAAACATGAAATCACACGATAAAGCATTCTTAATCGCAGGCATGATGTTCAATGCAATATTTTTTCTAGCAATGATGTTAAACATTTTCATCACTAACGCAGTAGCAATAGCAATGGTTACAGCAGTAATCACATACTTGTTTTTCGAATATGAATTTTTTCAAGTAAAGGAGAATTAAGAAAATGAAAAATGAATTTAGAATTTTGTTAGCTATTAGAAAATTGAAAATAAAAGATGTATACAAAGGTACCGGAATATCACGAACAACTTTACAAGGACTTTATTATGAAACAACGCCACATCCAAGCGCAACGACTATTCTAAAGATTTGCGACTTTTTAGAAGTAACTCCAAATGACTTTTTTGGCATAAAAAAGACTGATACCCACACCAATGAGTAACAGTCGGAAACATTTAACAAAATATATGTATTTAAAATTTACAACTAAATAAGGAGGTCGTCAAGTTGAAACACAAATTATTAAAAATCGCTAATGACTTAAACACATTAAGTATTCACAGTAAAGAGAATGTTAAATGCAATTTCGGAACAAGCTCTTTTGAAGATGAAGTATATCTGTTCTTCTATCACTACTCAGATGAGTATGACGCAGAAGTTAAGAGTATTTTGTTTGCTGAATTTCATACATCAGAAAAACTTCGTGACAAATTCGAACTAGCTAAAAAAGTGATTAAAGGGGAGTGCTTGATTAATGAATAAATTACAAGAACAAGAAATCGAAACAATTGAACAAGATGAACGTTTTAAAGTAACAGATTTAGAAAGTGCTAATTGGGTGTTCAAAAAGCTAGATGCAATCAATTCTAAAGAAGAAGAAATAAATGATCTAGCTGATAAAGAAATTGAACGTATTAAATCATGGAAAGATAAAGAAACTGAAAAACTACAAAGCAGCAAAGAATATCTTGAAAGTTTAGTTGTAGAGTATTTCAAAATCGAAAAAGAAAAAGATAAGCGTTTCAAATTAAATACACCATATGGAAAAGTAACTTCACGAAAAGGCTCTAAAGTTATTCAAGTTAGTAATGAACAAGATGTTATTAATCAACTTGAACAAAGAGGTTTCAACGACTATGTAAAAGTAACTAAAAAATTAAGTCAGTCAGACATCAAAAAAGATTTCAACGTAGCGGAAGATGGAACGTTAATTGATGCTAACGGTGAGATTTTAGATGGTGCAAGTATTGTAGAGAAACCAACTTCTTACACGGTGAAGGTGGGAGATTAGATGAGCGAAGAAAAACAAGAAAAAGCAAGCATACTCAAAAAATTAAAGATAAATAATATTGCTGAGAAAAACAAAAGAAAATTCTATAAGTTTGCAGTTTATGGAAAAATCGGCTCAGGTAAAACAACGTTTGCTACAAGAGATAAAGACGCTTTCGTCATTGATATTAATGAAGGTGGAACAACAGTCACTGATGAAGGATCAGATGTAGAAATCGAGAACTATCAACACTTTGTTTATGTAGTGAATTACCTACCTCAAATCTTACAAGAGATGAGAGAAAACGGACAAGAAATTAATGTTGTAGTTATTGAAACTATTCAAAAATTAAGAGATATGACATTGAATGATGTGATGAAAAACAAGTCTAAAAAGCCCACATTCAATGATTGGGGAGAAGTTGCTGAACGAATTGTCAGCATGTACAGATTAATAGGAAGACTTCAAGAAGAATACCAATTCCATTTTGTCATTACAGGTCATGAAGGTATCAACAAAGATAAAGATGATGAGGGTAGCACTATCAACCCTACTATCACTATTGAAGCACAAGAACAAATTAAAAAAGCTATCACTTCTCAAAGTGATGTATTAGCTAGGGCAACGATTGAAGAATTCGATGATAACGGAGAAAAGAAAGCTAGATATATTTTGAACGCTGAGCCTTCTAATACATTCGAAACCAAGATTAGACATTCACCTTCAATCACAATTAACGATAAGAAATTTGTGAACCCAAGTATCAGTCAAGTAGTAGAAGTAATTAGAAACGGAAACTAAAAATTAATTAAAAGGACGGTAATCAATTATGAACTTCAATTTAAACTTACAAAACGCTCAAAAATTAGGTAACTATATGCAACCAGGTCAATACAGTGTGAAAGTAAAAAACTTCGAAAGTAAAAATTCTAAAAATGGTCACCCTCAATTTGTTATTACATTCACTCACAAAGAAGAAGGAGACTTCACTCATTACGCTAACGCTGATATGGAAAATGAGTTTGCTAGAAATTGGATCTACACATTCTTAGATGACTTAGGTGTTCAAAGTGATAACGGAATGTTCAATTTCACAGAAAGAGATGTTATTGGCAAACCTATCAATATTGAATTAGAACGTAAATACAATGACTACACAGATAAATGGAACACTTCATTAAAACGTGTTTGGAAATTTGATGGTACTCCAGTATTTGAAAAATATGAAATTAAAGATAATCAAAAGAATAACAATAATGAACAACAAACAAGTAAACCTAATTTAAACAGTCCAAATAATCCATTCGCAAATGCTAATGGTCCAATTGATATTAATGATGAAGACCTTCCGTTCTAATCGGAGTGATTTAAGTGCAGCAAATTATCAAGTATCAACAAAACAGCAAAGGTTTATATGATGTTGTTATTACAAACGTTGAGATACCTGAACAAGCTATTGATTTATTGAACTTAGGCAAACCTATTAATGTTGATTGTTCAGTGATAGATCCAAATTCTATCACTGGCAAACAACGTAGGTTGATATTCGCATTGTGTAACGATATAGAAGCATATACAGGCCAACCAAGAGAATACATGAGGGAAATGTTCCAAGATTATATAACGTTCCTAAATGTCTATGATAAACGCTTGTCATTAAGTAATTGTTCAAGAGGACAAGCTAGAGAATTAATCGAAGTCATTCTCGACTGGGTGTTTCATAACAATATCCCACTCAACTATAAAACAAGCGACTTACTTAAAAATGATAAAGCATTTCTATATTGGTCAACGGTCAATCGTAATTGTGTAATATGTGGCAAACACGGAGAACTAGCACACCATAAAGCGATAGGTAGAGGTGCTAACCGTAAAAAGATGCAGCATTACGATTACGAAGTTCTAGCTTTATGCAGAGAACATCATTCCGAACAGCACAACATAGGCGTTAAGTCTTTTGATGAGAAATACATCTTACAGGATAGCTGGATCAAAGTAGATGAACGACTAAATAGAATGCTGAAAGGAGAGAAATAAATGCAATCAATAATGATTAGACCAGAGGATAGAATGAAAATTGCTCAACGCATAAATGAAATAAGATTAGATGCTAATATGCTCCAATCTGAATTTGGTGAGCGTTTAGGTGTAGGTCGTGTGACTGTATGTCGCTGGGAAAATTGGGCGCAGTTACCACCAATGAAAATGATTAGAAAAATGGCAGAGGAATTCAACACTACGCCTGAATGGATATTGTACGGAAGTGATGAAGTATGAGCGAACAACCTAGTTACTATTCAATTATCACAGCAAACGTGAGATATGATAATCGGTTAACTGATAGTGAAAAGCTGTTGTTTGCAGAAATCACTTCATTAAGCAACAAGTATGGTTACTGCACAGCAACGAATAGTTACTTCGCAAGATTATACGAAGTTGTAAAAGAAACAATCTCTAGAAGAATATCAAACCTTACTAAGTACGGATATTTAAAGATAGAAACAGTCAAAGACGGAAAGCAAATCAAACAAAGAAAGATGTACCCATTGACGCAATCATCAATACCTATTGACGTAAAAATCAATACCCCTATTGATAATTCTGTCAATACCCCTATTGACGCAAATGTCAAAGAGAATAATACAAGTATTAATACTACAAGTATAAATAATATAAATAGAACAGATAATAGCGCAACTGACGTTACGCGTGAACGCTTCGAGGAATGGTGGAAACTTTACGATAAAAAGCTAGATAAGAAAAAGGCGTTCAGTTTATTCAAATCAGCGCTTAAAAAACATGAATTTGAAACTATCATGAACGGTACTAAAGAATATCTAAAAACTATTACCGATAAACAATATCAAAAATATCCTAAAACATTTTTATCTCAAGAAAGTTATTTAAATGACTTTAGCGAAGAACTACAACCTAGTGGCATGGATCAATTAAACAGAATGAAGTATGACGAAAGTTATTGGGACTAGGAGTGATAAGTAATGCAATCATTAGGAAGTTTAGCAAGAAATATCAAGCCTAATCAAAACATTGTAGAAGAAGAACATAATCTTAAATGTGAAAAGTGTGGCAATACCTATGACTATTACAAATTCAGTAATGGACAAGAGTTCAGACATGGTTGTGAATGTGAATTGATTGAAATAGGAAAAAAAGAAAGAGCGGAAAGAAAAGAGAAATATCTCAATCGTATCTTTAACCAATCTAATGTGAATGCGTCTTTAAGTGATGCAACAGTTAACAGTTACCAACCACAAAATGACCATCAAGTACATGCAAAGAGTACGGCTATTGAGTACGTTAAAGGTTTTTCGGTAGATGAACCCAAGTCATTAATATTGCAAGGCTCATATGGTACTGGAAAAAGCCACCTAGCGTATGCCATAGCAAAAGCAATTAAGCAACAAGGATATTCGGTAGCATTCATGCACATTCCAATGTTAATGGAGCGTATTAAAGCGACATACAACCGAAATGCTACTGAAACAACAGATGAACTCGTACAGCTATTAAGCAACATTGATTTGCTTGTACTTGATGATGTAGGTGTAGAAAATACTGAACACACATTAAACAAACTGTTTTCAATCGTAGATAACAGAGTAGGCAAGAACAATATCTTTACCACTAACTTTAGTGATAAAGAATTAAATCAAAATATGAACTGGCAACGGATCAATTCACGCATGAAACAAAATGCGAGAACGGTTCGAGTGCTGGGAGATGATTTCAGAGGACGTGACGCATGGTGACGGTAGATAACATTAAGCAAATACTTGAGTGTTCAGATATGTACGCTCAGAAATTAATTAGATGGGCAAATGGCAACGATAAAGCGCTTAGTAAGTTAATCAATCAGAAGTTGGAAGAAAAACGTGTAAGAGCAGCAGTTGTGGAGGTATCCTAATGGCAATTTTAGAAAAATATTATCTTTATAGACCTGATGGAACAGAAGAAATAAAGGTAGAAAAACGAAAGCCTAACGTGAATACCGTTAAAACACTCACAGGCGCTCATTTTAGCGAAGAAACAAAAGAGATGACAGATAGTAACCTAAAACATTTTAAAGCGACGTATGGGCTACTGTACGAAGAAGAACTAGGGTTACAATCAACGATATTTGATATCTAGGAGTGACAACGTGCAGATAGAAATTAACTTTAACGAAACGTATGAGGCACCTATTGGCTCGCCTCGTCCACGTTTCAGAAATACAGGTAGATTTGTTCAAACGTACATGCCAGCGTCTTATACAAAGCATAAGGACTTCATCAGAGAGCAGATGCCAAAAGCGTTACTCGATGGAAAATTGAAAGTGACATTATCGTTTTACTTCAAGGCACCAAAAAGCTGGAGTAATCGTAAAAAGTTATTAGCAATTGGACAGTACAAACGTACTAAACCAGATATAGATAATTTAATCAAAACTGTGTTAGATGCAGCAAACAATCATCTATGGAAAGATGACAACCAAATCGTTGAAATACACAGTTTTAAGCAATATGCAGAGGAACCGAAAATTATTTTAGAAGTGGAGGAAGTGTAATGCAAGAAGAAACACTAAAACTCACATTCGATTTAACCGTCGAAGTAGAACAACCTATCTGGATAAACAAGCACGCAGATAGAGAAAACTATATCGAACATTACGCTAATAGATATAAAAATGACCCTGACAATTTACTCGATAATATCAAAAACATTACTGACGTTAGCGTCAGTTACGCAGATTGGAAGTGACACCATGCCAAAAGCAAAAAGAATTATGTATAAAGGTCAAGAATACACATTATCGAAAGACGAAATTAATCAAATGCGTAAAGGTAAGGTAACAGCCGATGCATTTGATGAACGTATCGCAAAGGGGTGGAACATTAAAGACGCAGTTTATTTAAACCATAACTTTGTACCGTTTAAGAACGGTGTGTATCTAGCAGTACCAGTATTTAATGACACTTACTACATTAAAAGGTCAGATTTTGAAGATATGCGACAAAATCACAACCTAAGCACACAAAAAATATTCTCAAGAGTTAGAAAACAACCTATCGAAGAAGTTATACCGGAAGAGTACACAATTTACGAAAAGGAAAGCGATGATGATATGAATTACTTAGCGGAACAGAGAGAGCGTGAGGAACGTATAAAAGAACGTGAGTTAAATAGATTAAAAGAACGCAAGCCACATTTATTTAACGGTACACCACAAAAACATGTATTTGATAAATATTGCGTTCACTTATTCGATAACAATGTATTTGCCAAAGTCAAAACAGATCAATACGGCAACGTACAGAGGGGGTAGCGGAATGGAGAATGTAAGAATAATTGATTTGAAAGTAGATAATATTGTTCAGTTCCAAGCAACATTTAAAGGTGTTACTGCTATGCAAACGGCCATAGTCAATCGTGTGTATGCAAAAGAAATACTATTAAAAACAGTTTGGTATGCAGAGGTAGAGAATGCAGGTGGTTATAAATTCACACTTACAGATAATGATGATTTTATCAGAGTAAACGAGCCGTTCACACGTAAGGTGGATATGAAGGAAGGACAAGACAATAATATACCTGACCATTATAAAGGTAGTGAAAATATAGATGTTATCGACTTCTTGTATCAACAATTACCATTCGAACAGTTCAAAGGCTTTATGAAAGGTAATATGATTAAATATCCAGTTCGTGCAGGTCGAAAAGATGATGAGCTAGCAGATTTCAAAAAAGCTAGAGATTATGCAGATAGATTAATCGAAAAAATGGAGGCAAAACAATGATCTATTTAGGTGGCGATATGCTAAGTATAGGACAACAAATGCGTCGTGAGTGGGAGAAACAAGAGTTGCAACGATTAGGCTTTAAAGTCTACGCACCACACGATGATAAGGACATCAATGTTAAAGAAAACGCTAAGCAAGATAAACTAGCAGAACGTATTGTGTTTAATGACACATTGGGCATGGAAACAAGCGATGTAATGATATTCGACTACTTACCACATGCACAAGGGACAATTTGCGAAATGGGTTATGCACAGCACCTTAAAAAAGAAAGTGAGAATGATATTAAGATTTATGTTCAATGTACCGACATCAGACAGGGGACAGGACATATTTCAGACGAGCAGGACCGAGCAGAATTCAGTATCAATCAATATGTGTATGGCGTAATTATGGATGTCACTGACGGTAGAGGTATTCAAACGTTTGATGAGATATGTGAGGAGTTAGTCTCATGATACTTAGCGATACAATCAACCAACGCTATCGCTATGCTACACAAGGCAAGACACCTACACAGATACAACAGGAATTACGCAAGATAGGTGTCAACGGCTTTGTGGTTAAGGTAGCAGGAAGTAGAGTGACGATGAAAGTTAGTGAGTGTGACATAAAAAGAAATAGGGAGTGTGTAAGGAATGGCAACAGATAAACAGGTTGAATACGTTTATAGTTTGCAAGGACAAACGTCTCTTACTGATTATAGTCGTAAAGAAATAAAAGCTATGACACATAAAGAAGTAAGCACTTTAATAGACGAACTTAACGACGACATAGCATACAACGATGTAATGAGTACAGGGTTACCAAATCAATGAACAGGGAGTGTTTACGATAGACATCAACAATCTATACACCTACAAAGCAACATGCACCAATGTTGTGGATGGAGACACTTTAGATATACTACTTGATTATGGCTTTGATACCTACGCTAAACGTCGTGTACGTTTGCTAGGTGTCGATACGCCAGAAAGAGGACAAAAGAAGTTTAAAGAGGCAACAGCGTTCACTAGAGAATGTGTCGAAAATAAAGACATCTACGTTCAGACCTACAAGAGTGATGTGTTCGGTAGGTATCTTGCTAATGTATGGTACGAGGACGGGCAACGTAGTTTGAATGATGATCTAAGGGACGCAGGGCTATTGAAAGAGAATTCTAAATGGAACGAGGGATAGGAAATGAAAGCACCAATTGAGATACAATCAGAAATAAAAAAAAGAATTATAAAACCTGAATATAAATTTGAATATATGAGAAAGTTGGTCGGAGAAACATTGACGCATGTTTTTCATGTAAATTTAAGTGTTAATTCTTTTAGTAAATTACCGGCAATAATTTTTGTTACTAAGAGTAAGAAAGTATTTATACATTGCTTAAAAATTGATACTGATATGCAAGAAGAAGAAGATGTATCGGACATCGACGCTATTCAAAGATATCAGATTAATATGGCAAGATTTAGAAGTATGTTACTTGATGATGAAATACAATTTGAGGGTGCATTTGAAAAAGAGAAGTTACCGTTTGTTAATCAAGACGCGTTAAAAGAGTATTTCGATTATAAATTTAATAAACGCAAGGAAGAAGAAGAGAAGTATCGCAAAAAACAAGAGTACAAAAGATACTTAGAATTAAAGCAAAAATTTGAAGGTGACAATTAAATGAACTCAGAAGCTAAGTTTGTAGATAGTGTGATGGACGCTAGGTTGAAGAAAGCAAAAAGAGAACGCGACGCTTACAAGAAACAACGTGATGAACTCATCAATGATATGCGGAATGTGAAAAGGAAGGCAGAGGCGTGGATAGATTTAAAGAAAGAAATGATCGAAATGTATCCAGTGTTAGTAATTGATGTTGAAACGACTAGTGGTGAATGCGAAAAAGGCATGTTGTATCAATTAGGTAAGCATTTAAAACGCATGGATGAACTCGATGGGACGCATGAGTTCCAAAATTTATTAAGTGATTTGGAGGAACAATAAATGGGAATTTTACCAATTAAATTATTATCAGAAAATGCAATCTTGCCAACGAGAGCAAATCCAACAGATAGTGGATTAGATTTATATGTAGCAGAAGATACAACTATTCCAGCACATAGTACAGTCGTAGTACCAACGCACATTGCAATTGATTTAGCGTATGGATATGAGGCGCAAGTGAGACCACGTTCAGGTAATTCACTTAAAACTAAGTTACGTGTAGCACTTGGGACAATTGACCACACGTATAACAAAGAAATTGGAATTATCACAGACAATATCGGTGATGAGCCAATCGTAGTTAAAGCAGGCACACGTTTAGCACAGTTAGTCGTTACACCAGTGATGTTACCAGAGCCAACGGAGGTGCAAGAGTTTGATGAAGTATCGGAAAGAGGAGCATACGGAAGCACAGGGGAGTAAAGAAGATATTTATCAACGTGTAAAGGAAGTGCTTAGAAGATGAGTGTTAAAAAAGCTAGAAAGAAACCAGTAGAAATAGAATTCATGCAATTTACAGATGTTGAAAGCGCAGAGGGAATTGTGGAATGGGTAGGTGACTATAACAGTTTGTTGGTTATATCTGATAGACACAATCCTCACATTACGATTATGACACTTGAAGGTCCAATAATAGCAGATGTAAATGATTATATCATCAAAGGTGTTCATGGAGAATTCTACCCATGTAAACCTGACATATTTGAAAAGACGTACGAGGTGCTGGGGAAGTGAAACAATTCCTAATCAGAGAGTTCACAGATAGCACAGGTTATGTGCATGTCAATGTAGAACAACCTAGAGAGAATGAACGTATGACGTTGGTAGAGGCAGAGGATAAGGAAGAAGCGAAAGAGAAAGTGAGTGAACAGAATGATTAAACGCATATTAAAGATTTGGTTTACTATCGCTATGTATGAGTTAGGTAAGTATGTGACTAATGTAGTTATCGATTACTACAAATATAAGCAAGATGAGGTGGATCAGGCGCCTAAAGATTTTAATGAGTATGATCATATCCATTTGAATGATGAGGTGAGTAAGTAGATGGAATGGCCACTATTAATTGCGGTAGCGATTTTGTCTATAATGTGGGCAATATCAACGTATAAATGGGTAAGGGCAGAACAGAAATTTAAAGAGTTAAAACAGAAAAAGCTTTTGGATAAAGAGCGTATAGAGTTAGAACAACGTATAAGTTATCTAGAGAACAAAAAAACGCAAAAGGTGATTAATATGGGGAAATATATAGTTGAAGTTAATAAAGGTATATATCTAGTCGCATTAGAAAGTGATGCTTACAAACATTGGAAAGAGCATGGAACGTTAATTAATTTCGGAAGTTTTCGATTTACGAAAGATGCATTTAAGGCTACTACTTATAGAGATTTAGCAGTCGCTAAACAAAACGCAAAGTCTTGTGGCGGACGCGTATTACAACACAAACCTAATTTAGAGGTGGTTGAATGACTTGGTGGATAGTATTAATACCCATTGTGTACCTAGTATGGATATGTATAAAGAGTAAGGGGGAGCAGTAGATTAATGTATTCTAAAGAAGCGATACTAAACATGATAGATAACTACCAAATGACGTGTAAATATTTAGTTACTGTTATACCAGATTGTGATAGTAATTCGATTGCTCAATATGGTATACAAGCTACGTTACCTAAACCACAGGGGCAAAACGGTAGTAAGGTAGAAAACACTGTTATACGTCGTGAGAGAATGAGTAAACGACATGCGCAGATGTTAGCAGAAGTAGAGTTTATCAATCAGTCACAACAAAAGTTAGGGCATGTTGATTTTATATTTTTAAGTCACTTAAAAAAGGGTAGACGCAGAGATGAAATAATAAAAGATATGCCAAACTCTCGATTAAATAGAACTAACTTTTTGGCACGTAAAGATGACTTAGCAGAAAAAATATACTTGTTACAGTGACGAAAATGACATAAATGACAAAAATGACGAAAATGACAGTATTTTATAAAGTCGATAATTATTTATATAATTAACGTGTGGCTACGGAAATAGTCATAACATACTCCTTTCTATTTAGTTACGTGGGAAAGTCTTCCTAAACTTTTCAAATATTGATGCCTATCTGAGAGAACACTCAGGTAGGTTTTTTGTATGCTGATATGACATTGAAAACGTGTGATATGAGTGTATAAACGCTTTAATATTCTTTAATTTGGAGGTGATTTGAGAAGTGAACTCAAAACAATTGAAAGCAATCGCATTAATGGTGGAGGGCAACTTAAATCAAAAGCAAATTGCCGAAGAGTTAAATGTGTCCGTTCAATCTATAATAGCGTGGAAAAAGAAACCAGAATTCCAAGAGGAGTTGCTTAATGCTGAGCGTAATTTACTAAAAGGGCTGACAAGTAAAGCGATTAAGACAATGGAAGATTTATTGACTGCTAAAAGTGAGTTAGTTAGATACAACGCAGCAAGTGACATCTTAGACAGGACGGGACATAAACCTACTGACAAAGTTGAGGCAGAAGTTGTAACGCCTACCTTCGTAAGTGATGTGCCAGCCGATGACTGATAACAAAGTAAGTATCGCTAAAATTATCGGTGGTGGCTACAACAAATTCTGGCATAACAAAAACTTTTATAGAGTAGTAAAGGGTAGTCGTGGTAGTAAGAAGTCAAAAACAACTGCACTGAACTTTATATACAGATTAATGGAATATGAGTGGGCAAACTTACTTGTTGTCAGACGTTTCAGTAATACAAATAAACAATCAACATATACAGATTTAAAGTGGGCTACTAACCAGTTAGGAGTAACCCACTTATTTAAGTTTAACGATAGCTTACCAGAGATTACTTACAAACCAACTGGCCAGAAGATACTATTTCGCGGAATTGATGATCCGTTAAAGATTACATCAATCACTGTGGATAAAGGGATATTGAGTTGGTGTTGGATAGAAGAAGCATATCAAGTTGAAACCTACGATAAATTCGCAACACTTGTTGAATCTATTCGTGGTAGTGTCGATAGTCCAGACTTCTTCAAACAAATTACAGTTACATTCAACCCTTGGAGTGAACGTCATTGGCTTAAACCTACATTCTTTGATGAAGATACTAAGCTAAACAATACATTTTCATATACGACAACATTTCGAGTGAATGAATGGCTTGATGATGTCGATATTGCACGTTATGAGGACTTGTACAGAACGAACCCTAGACGTGCAAGAATTGTGTGTGATGGTGAATGGGGCGTAGCTGAGGGACTTGTATTTGATAATTTCGAAGTGAAAGAGTTTGACTGGTTGAAAGTGTTCAAACGAACACAAGAAAAAGCTCACGGAAGCGATTTCGGGTTTACTCACGATCCAACTACATTGATTAGTACCGTTGTAGACATGAAGAATAAAGAATTATGGATATATGACGAACACTATGAAAAAGGAATGCTTACCGATGAGATATATCAAATGTATGTAGATAAAGGATATAAAGATGCGCTTATTGTTGCAGATAGTGCTGAGAAACGTTTGATTGCAGAGATTAAACGTAAAGGTATTCCTAACATTAAACCGTCAATCAAAGGCCAAGGCTCAATTATGCAAGGCGTTCAGTTTATACAAGGTTTTAAGATATATGTGCATCCAACTTGTGTAAATACGATTGAAGAATTGAACACTTACACATTTGACCAAGACAAAGAAGGTAATTGGTTAAACCAACCTATCGACAGAAACAACCATTTGTTAGATGGATTACGGTATTCCCTAGAACGTTTCCATTTGCCTCATAAACAGACGAAAACAAATGTTAGGAAGAATATTAGCACAATCAAATCAATGGGCTTATAAGGAGGGATAACGCTTGTTAAAAGTAAATGAATTTGAAAGAGATGAAGAGTACCGACAACATCGAGATAAGATATACAGACGTGACGCAGTAGAAACATATCGTTATGACGGTACATTAAGCGAGATACTAGATGACTATGATTTCATCAGTGAATGTATTAGTCATCATTTAGAAGCACAAGTGCCTAGATTACAAATGCTTGATGATTACTATCAAGGACTTAACTACAACATTATGCGTAATCGTAGACGTAGAGAAAAACACTTAGCAGATAATCGTGCAGCGCATGACTTCGCATCATACATTGCAGATTTTATTAACGGTTACTGTTTCGGCCATGCGATACAAGTACAATCAGAAGATGAAAGTACACAAGAGAAGATTAACGGACTACATAACTTAAACGACATCGACACGCATAACCGTTCAATTGGATTAGACTTGTCTATCTTCGGTCGTGCTTATGAGTATGTTATTCGTAACCAAGATGATGAGGTTAGATTATACAAATCTGATCCACGCAACACATTTGTGATTTACGATAATACAATTGAACAAAATAGTTTGGTTGCGGTTAGATACTGGCAAACGTCGACAAGAGAATATGACGACACAGATATTTATAACGTGGACATCATTACACCTAATGCAACTAATTTCTTTTATGCTAATAAGTCTACTAACCTATCACTACAAGAACGTAGACCGTCAGAGCCACATTCATTCGGTAAGGTAACAATCACAGAGTTTAGCAATAATGAAAAGCGTCGTGGGGACTTTGAGAAAGTTATTCCGTTAATTGATTTATACGACAACGCTCAATCAGATACAGCTAACTACATGAGCGATTTAAACGATGCAATGTTACTTGTTGTTGGTAACATGGAACTTGATAGCAATACAGCACAGTTACAGAAAGATGCGAATGTATTTCACTTAGTCCCACCAGAATATACAACAATGGACGAGAAAACGACTGAAGGTAATGTGGACGCTAGATATATCTACAAAGAATATGATGTAAGTGGTGTTGAAGCATATAAAGACAGAATTAGTCGTAACATTCATATGTTCACGAACACACCAGATATGACTGATGAAAACTTTGGTGGCAATCAGTCAGGTGAGGCTATGAAATACAAGTTATTCGGACTAGAGCAACGTACTGCAATCAAAGAAGGTTTGTTCCGAAAAGGTTTGCGTAGACGCTACAAGTTAATCGGTCAAATCATGAGTATCAATCGTGAGTTAAATAGCGATGCTATTCAAGATTTAACATTTACATTCACACGTAATATACCTAAGTCAGTCAAAGATGAAATGGATATGTACTTACAAGCAGGTGGACAAATCAGTCAACAATCATTGATGTCGCTCGTGTCGTTCATTGATAACCCACAACAAGAGATGGAACGTATTGAAAATGAAGAAGATATTCAAATTCAAAAATCAGATGAACGTATGTACAACCAAGAGGGTATAGATAATCACATTGATAATGAGGAGTGATGATCTATGACTTATTGGGAAGATAGAGCAAAAGAAATCATTGATGAAGAAAGTAAATCAGATTATGAGATTGCTCAAGAGATACAACGTATTGTCGATGAAATGAACGCTGATATCGAAGATGAGATCAATCGTTTCTATGCAAGATATGCAATTAACGAAGGTATTTTATTTATAGAAGCTAAGAAGAAAATTGATGCAGTAGATGTTCAAATGTTCCAACAGAAAGCGAAACAATATGTTGAGAATAAAGATTTTAGCGAGAAAGCTAATGCAGAATTAAGAGCTTACAACACTAAGATGTATGTAAGTCGCGAGAAGTTACTACAAGCGCAACTAGGACTTATTGTAACTTACGCTTATGCACAGATAGAACAATCTATGTATAACTACATGGAGAGTGCTTATTACAGAGCATTAAAGCAACAAGCAGGTATCTTAGGAGAAACACTCCAAGTATCTATCAATGACGTTAAAACAATCATATTCACGCCGTTTGAAGGGCATAAATGGAGTACAAGACTTTGGTCAGATATGGACGTGGTAAGACGACACGTACAAAAGACCACACGTCATGTATTACTACGTGGCAGACACCCTTATGAGTTCATCAAAGACATGCGTAAAGATACAGGGGCAACAACTTACAATATGAAACGACTATTACTGACTGAAACTGCTAGAGTTCAAACGTTAGCGTCTAAACGTCATATGCTTGAAGAACATGGACCAGAATCTGAATATCAATTTGTAGCAAAAATGGATAGCAAGACTACGAAAACATGCAGGAGTTTGAATGATAAAACGTTTAAAGTAAAAGACATGGCGCCGGGTGTAAATGCTCCGCCTCTACATCCTTTCTGCAGAAGTACCGTCGTTCCGCACATTGATGAAAACTGGCGTGATAAGTTCTTCGAAGAACGTAAAGGTGAATATTTCGGAGGTGTGGTTAAATGACAAATGCACTCGAACGTATCGCCGACGCTTTAGAACACATTCATGTAGAACTGAAGCGTCTGAACGATACAAATCCTAGTAACCAAGCACAAGCGAAACCTAAGCAAGATAAAAAGAAATCATTTGAACCTAAAAACTTTATTTGAGGTGGTACTCATGAGAAGTCGTAACGTGAAAATGGTGATCCAATTATCTCGTTGGTAGCATACGTTAGCTACTTGACCTAAGTAAGTCATTAAACTGCTCATAAACATACTAATAACTAATTATAAGGGTTAAGAAACTTGTTTCCCTATCAAAATAAATCTAGCGCACTAATCGGGCTTAACTGACTGATTGGGGCGCTTTTTTTATGCGATAAATTCGAGAACTTAACGTTTATGAGGAGGATAAAAAATGATTAAAGATGACTTATACAAATTAAATTTACAGTTTTTTGCAGAAAACGAAGGCGATTCTGAAAACACTAACGAAAATGATAATAAAGAGTCAGAAAACGATAACGATAGCAAGCAAGAAACTTATACAAAGAATGAAGTAGACTCGGCTATCAGTAAAGCAGTAGACAGCGCATTGAAGAAACGTGAGCGTAAACACCAGCAAGACTTAGAACAAGCTCGTGAAGAAGCTAGAAAAAAGGGTGAAAGCTACGCAAAACTAACTGAAAAAGAAAAGCGTGACAAAGAAATTGAAGAACGCGAGCAAGCGTTAGCTGAAAAAGAAAAAGAGTTCAAACTACGTGAACTTAAATCTGACGTTGAGAGTGACCTTAAAGAAAAAGGTTTACCTACTTCATTTGCAGAGTCACTTATTCATTTAGAAGATGTAGAAAAGATTAATGAAGTTGTGAAAGAAATCAAAGCTGATTTTGACAATGCAGTACAAGAGCAAGTGAAAGAAGTTACTCGACAATCTACACCGAGCAATCAAAGTAGTAGTTTTGGCGGTCGTCAAACAAGCGGAAAGTCGATTCAAGAACTTGCTAATGAAAATAGAATTATAAAATAACGGAGGTATCAACCTATGGCAGATGTAAAACCACAAGTATTCAACCCAGATCATGTAATGATGCATGAACATAAGGAAGGCGAATTATTAAACGAATTCAACAAACCTATCCTTTTAGATGTATTACAAAACTCAAAAATCATGCAATTAGGTAAGTATGAAGATATG
The DNA here is from genome assembly GCF_058807855.1 of Staphylococcus sp. GW821-FHT11H10. NCBI lineage: Bacteria > Bacillati > Bacillota > Bacilli > Caryophanales > Staphylococcaceae > Staphylococcus > Staphylococcus sp. GW821-FHT11H10. The sequence continues at coordinate 42,583 of NZ_JBXARC010000001.1, forward strand.
AACGGTAAATCTGAAAAAGAATTTACTTATTGGGCGGATAAACCGGGTGCTTACTGGGTAGGCGAAGGTCAAAAAATCAGAACTACTAAACCTAGCCTAGTAAGCGCTAAAATGCGTTCTCATAAATTAGGTGTAATCGTTGTTGCATCTCGTGAGTTCTTAAATTACACTTACTCACAATTCTTCGAGGCAATGAAACCACAAATTGCTGAGCAATTCTATAAGAAATTTGATGAAGCTGGCTTATTAAACGTTGATAACCCATTTGCTCAATCAGTAGAACAATCAGTAAAAACTTCAGGTAATACTGTAAATGGAGAAATCAACTTAGATAACGTATTAAAATTAGAGGATAAATTATTAGAACATGATGTAGAAGCTAATGCTTTCTTATCTAAAACACAAAACCGTACAGCTTTACGTGGTGTGCGTGACGAAAACACTAACGAAAGTTACTATGATCGTTCTTCTAATACATTAGACGGACTTCCAGTAGTTGATTTAAAATCTGATGAAATTAAAAAAGGCGACTTATACGCTGGGGACTTTAATAAAATGTTCTACGGTATTCCTTACAATATGTCTTATAAAATTTCAGAAGATGGTCAGTTGTCTACTGTACAAAATAAAGATGGTAGTCCAGTAAACTTATTCGAACAAGAATTAATTGCTTTGCGTGTAACTATGGACGTTGCATTCCACATTGCAGATGATAATGCATTTGCTAAATTAACAGCTGGTTCTGGTTCAACTGGTGGAAACACTGAAACTGTCTAATTAATCTAAGGAGGTCTAGCTCATGGCTTATTCATACGAAGTAGTACGACCGTTTGTTGATGCAGAGGATAACAAACCATATGAAATGGGCGACATTTATCCTACTGATATTACAGATGAGCGTATTACTCAATTACTACATGCCGATAACAAATACAATCAACAATATATTAAGTTAGTTGTTGATAGTAAAAATACAAAAGCAGAATTAATTGAAATTGCACATAAACATGGTATTGAAGTATCTGAAAAAGATACAAAAGCAGACATCTTAGACACATTGGAGGGATAATATGGCGACATTAGAGAATGTTAAGCTATTACTCTCTATTAACGATAATGTTCAAGATGACCTACTAAAAAGAATAATAGATAACACTGAAAAGCGTTTGATTAGTTTACTTCCTATCGGTATTGGTGAAGTTCCAGATAGATTGGAATACATCGTAGAAGAAGTAGCGGTCAAGCGCTTTAATCGTGTTGGCGCAGAAGGTATGACGCAGGAAAGTGTAGATGGGCGTTCTAATACGTTTCAAGCAAACGACTTTGACGAATATATGGACGTAATAGATCAATATACGCCGCGAAACTCAGATAAACGTGGGGCAGGTATTTTCTATTGAGATATAACAAGAGAGTCGTGTTTGCTAAAGAGACGAAAGGACAGTACAACCCTAAAACAAGCCGAACTGAAACATACGAAAAGCGCTACGATGCAATACCATGTAATATCAGTCCGCTAAGTCCTAGTAAGACGGTTGTGCAATACGGAGACATCAACAAAGATATTAATGTTATACGTTTAAACGGTCGTTTTGAGCCTACTGTGACGCATGCTTATATCAAAGGTACTAAGTATCAGATAACTAAACGAATTAACTATGAACACGATACAGTGTTCTATATCGAGGAGGTTAAGTAATGCGTTTCGGTGGTGGCGATTTAGACGACTTAATCAGAGATTTTGACCGAATGAACAATACTATTGATGACAATGTAGATGAAGTGTTGCACGAGAATGCGGTGAAATTTAGTACAGACACAGTTAAAACTGCTAAAGAAGTAATGAACAAAGGTTATTGGACTGGTAACTTAGCAAGAATGGTTGAAGATGCTAAAGAAGGACATCTTAAGTATGGTATCACTTCTAAAGCTGGTTATAGCGGTTTTATAGAATTCGGGACCAGATACATGGAACCAGAAACGTTCATGTTCCCGGTCTACCAAAAGTTCACTAAAAAAGTCAGAGCAGACCTCGAAAGATTAATTAACGGTTAGGAGGTATGCGATGCGTCAATCAGTGAATTTACAATTGTTCAATTATCTTTATACAAAGTTTGAAGAACTTGGCGTGCCTATCATTCGCACAAGCGAACTTAATCAAGCATTACCTTATCCCTTCATCGCTATTCAATCTATTAGAGATGATATACACCGTTTAACTTTTGACAGTTACAGTGGTAGTCCTACTGCAATTATCCATATTTGGTGTACAGAAGATGATAAAGGTAAGAATGATGAGTTATACATTCGAGTTCAATCTATCCTACTAGATGAGATAGAACTTGACGGATATACATTGACACTCCCTCAAATCAGTGTGAATGAAAGTACAGAACAAGACACTAATCAAACGTTGTCACATACAACCATAAGTGTAGAGTACGCAAGCCACTAAACAGGCTTGCTTTTTTAATACAAAAATTTAGGAGGTATTTAACCTATGCCAACAAAACAAGGTACTGATGAATTAGTTTTAATTCGTAAAGTCGGCGACAAAAAAGACGCTAACAAAGTAATGTTAGTTACTGAATTAGAACGTGAAACTGAAAAAGACAGAGATACAGAAGCTACATTTGATGGTTCTGTAAACTCTGGTGGTACATTAGAATCTACTGTAACAATCAATTGCTACATGGACCAAAAAGACACGTTATGCGATGAAATCGAGGACGCAACAGAAGATGATACGCCATACGAGTTATGGGTTATCAATAAACGTGTAAGAAATGAAGATGGTAAATATAAAGCTGAATATAGACAAGGCTACTGGAATAGTATCACTCGTACTAATGAAGCAGACGGTATTGCTGAATTTGAAACAGAGTTTGGCGTTTATCTTAAAAAACAACGTGGTTATGCTACATTACCGCAAGCAATCGAAGCAAACAAAGCTGCTTATGGCTTCCACGATACTATTGCAGCTGATCCAGCAGACGACGGTTTGGCTGAAAGTATTCCACAACCAACAGAAGCTGAAACTGTATAAACATGAGGGGAATATCCCCTCTTTTTTATTTGCGCAAATAAAAAAATAAGTGAGGTATTTAATTTATGCACATTAAATTTAAAGATAAAGAATTAGAATTATCATTCGGATTAGGTTTCTTAAACAAAATTGATAAAGAGTTAGGATTAGAAGTAGAACAAATGACAATCGGTCAAGGTTTAAATATGTTAGTACCTAACCTACAAAACGGAAATATTGTTGCATTATCTAAAGTGATTAAATCAGCAACTGCTCATCATAAAAAGAAACCACAAACTGATGAAGAATTAGAGACAGTTTTAGAAGATATCGCAGAAAACGAAGGTATTGATACTTTTAGTGAACAAATCATCGAAGAATTGGGAAAGAGACCTTTAACCCAAAACCTAGTGCCAGACGAATACAAACAAGACAAGAAAAGCAAGAAGTAAATGATGATGTATTAACGTTTGATAAAGTCGTCATTATCTGTATGAGTAAATTAAAAATGTACGACTTAACCAAAATAGAGATGATGACGTTAAGAGAATTTAATTATCGCATGTGGTCGTTGGAATACGAACAACTTGATAAAGATATGGAAATGTACAAACTCGCTTTTGCTATACGTGACGCTCAAGCAGAGCAGAAAAAACGTGGTGGCAAAAAAGGAGAAACAGAGTATCGTTTTAGAAGTGCTAACGACATTATGGACTACGAAGAAAATGTCAAACGTTTAAACAGAGGAGAGCCGTTAAAATTTGGCTCTGATTCTAAACGTGATACCAATGCACCTACCGACTTACTCAAATTAATTGCAAGTCATAACAATTCTTTAAGAAAGGAGTGATAACGTGGCAGAGGCGAATTATAGTATTAAAGCACAGATTGAGGCGAACACACGTAAGTTTAAAAGTGCTATTCAATCGGCTAAGAAAGTGGCTCAAAGCTTCAAGAAAACGCAAGAGTCAATTAAAGATACTAAATTAGATGGCGACTCATCAGGCGTAATGAAAGCAGTTAAAGCAGCAAAAGATGCAGTGAAAGGCTTTGATAATACTCATGCAGATGCTGAACTAGATGCAGATATTTCTGATGTAAGAGAAAAAGTCGCACAAGCTAAGTCGTTGGTTGAAAAGTTCGATACTTATCGTGGCGATGCAGAATTAGATGCCGATGTATCTAAAGCTACTGCAAATATTAAGAAAATACAGAATTATTTAGATATGTATGATAATTCAAATGCAGAAGCAGACGCTGATGTAAACATTAGAAAAGCTATTACGCATATTTCTGAATTGCAACATAACCTAGATAGTATCGATGGTAGCAAGTATTCAGCAACATTAGATGCAGATGCAACTAGAGCAAGAGAACATATTAAAATGGCTAAGAAACAGCTAAATGACTTCGCTCATCAAAAGGCTAAAGCTAATCTTGAAGTTGATAGCGCTGGGGCTATTGCTCACATAAAAGCGTTCAAAGCTATGCTACGTTCTATTCCTAACCGACATCGTACTCGGCTTGATGTAGATGGGAATTCAGCAATGGCTTTCTTTAAACAACTACACAAAGGTTTAGAAGATTATAGTAATTCATTAGATAGCTTAGCGAATGACATCAGATCATTCGGAACTGTCTTCGGTAATATGATTAAAGGCTCGTTACTTTCTAATATTTCGTTACTCGTTCCGGCAATCGCAAGCGTAGTTCCTGCATTAATGGCAGTATTGAATGCATTAGGCGTAGTTGCTGGTGGTGCGCTAGGTGTAGCTGGTGCGTTTGGTGTAGCTGGTGCAGGTGCAATGGCATTCGGCGCTATGGGTATTAGTGCTTTAAAAATGTTGTCTGACGGTACATTAGAAGCGACTAGAGAAACTGAACGTTATCAAGCATCATTAGATAGCTTAAAGAGTGCGTGGGCTGGACTTATTCAACAAAATCAAGCACAAATATTTAATACATTAGCAAACGCTATTGATACTGCTAAAGTTGCGTTAGCTGGACTTACACCATTTATCAATGGCGTATCTAAAGGAATGGAACAAGCAAGTGCTAAAATGCTTGATTGGGCTAAAAACTCACAAGTAGCACAAAAATTCTTCGAGATGATGGGAACGACTGGTGTAAGGATATTTAACAATATGTTAGATGCTGCTGGCTCATTTGGTAGTGGCTTAGTTAGTGTGCTTACACAAATTGCACCATTAGCCGAGTGGGTATCACAAGGCTTCAAGAAAATGGGACAAGCATTTAATGAGTGGGCGCAATCTGTTGAAGGTCAAAATGCGATTAAGTCATTCATTGAATATACTAAACAGAATTTGCCATTAATTGGTCAGATATTCGGCTCAACGTTTAAAGGTATCTTTAACTTAATGAAAGCATTTGCTCCTAACACTCATTTAGTATTACAAGGTTTAGCAGATATGGCTAAGCAATTCGAACAATGGAGTTCGACAATTGCCGAAAGTGATGGATTTAAGAAATTTATAGAATACGTTCAAGAGAACGGTCCTAAACTCATTCAATTATTAGGTAATATCATTCGTATTCTTATTAATGTCGGTGTAGCTATGGCTCCATTAGCATCAGTAGTTTTAGATGTGGCGTTAGCTATAACTGAATTTATAGGAAAGCTAACAGAAGCTAATCCTATTATTGGTATGATTATAGGAATTGTAGCAACGTTAGCTGGAATATTAATGGCATTAGCGCCAGCGTTCATATTTGTAAATCAAGTGATAATTCCTCTTATTTCAACGTTTGGTGGTTTAAGTGGAATAGTTAGTATCGTTATGGGCGTTATAGAAGGTTTAGGCGGTGTACTTGCAGCGTTATCCGGTCCGGTAGGTATAGTAATAGCAGCGGTTGTAGCAGTAATTGCTGTATTCGTTGCTTTGTGGAACTCATCTGAAGTAGTTAGAGATGCTGTTAAAAATGCGTGGGACGCTATCTCAAGCGCAGTTGGAAATGCAGTGAAAGCAGTTATTAACTTCTTTAAAGATTTACTAGGGCAAATGGATTACGTTAAAGGTGCTGTTGACTCGTTAGGTTCAATGTGGGACGGCTTCGTTACTATTGTTGAAGGTGCTATTAAGTTGCTATCACCTTTATTTGAGTCAACGTTTAACGCGATAGTAAACACTGTAAAAATAGCTTGGGAAATTATTAAAGCGGTTATTACAGTAGCGATGCATGTGATAGTAGGTACAATCACTGTTTTACTTCAAATTTTGACTGGCGATTGGCAAGGTGCATGGCAAACACTCCAACAAGTGGGACAAGCGATTTGGGACGCTATTGTTCAAGCTGCAATTAATATTTTTAATATTTTAAAAGATGTATTAACTCAATCGTGGCAAGCAACAGTTGATATGTTCTCAGCTATATTCGGTCCATTGGCAGAAATCGCATCAAACATATGGAATACGATTGTACAAACTGTTTTAACAGTAGTTGTTCAATTAGGTGTATTCCTAATGAATTTATGGACTTCTATTGTTACAACTGCACAAACAATCTGGACGACTTTAGTCACAGTGGCTTCCACAATTTGGCAAATGATTGTTACTACAATCGTTACGGTAGTCCAAACATTAGGTGTGTTCTTATCAACTATATGGCAAACCATTGTTACAGTAGCTCAAACTTTCTGGACGTTGCTTGTTACAGTTGCTCAAACAATTTGGACTACATTAGTTACTGTAATTACAACAGTGGTTCAAAGTATAGTAAGTTTCGTTCAAGCTGGTTGGAGTTTACTTTTATCAGTAACAAGTACAATTATGTCTGCGATTTCTGCATTCATAAGTGCTATTTGGTCAGCTATTGTTAGTATTATCACTTCGATTGTATCAAGCATCATTTCGTTCGTATCAAGTGGTTGGTCGTCGCTAATGAGTGTCACTTCATCAATCATGAGTGCCATTTCTAGCTTGATTTCAAGCATTTGGTCATCAATCGTTAGTTTTATTACTAATGCAGTATCAAGAGCGGTTAGCTTTGTATCAAGTGGTTTTTCTAACATGCTTAGCGCAGTTGGTTCTGCAATGTCCGGAATTGTAAATTCTGTCATTTCAGGAATGTCTAATGTGGTTAGTTCAGTAACGTCGGGTGTATCAAATGCAGTAAGTGCTGCGCGTAGTTTTATCGGTCATATGGTTTCTGTTGGTCGTGATTTAATCATGGGACTTATTAACGGTATTAAAGCAATGGCAGGACAAGTTGCATCTGCTGCAAAAAATGTAGTAATGGGTGCAGTTAATGCTGCTAAAAGCGCGTTGCATATCGGTTCACCTTCAAAATTATTCAAACAATACGGTGTATGGACTATGGAAGGTTTAGGCATCGGAATTAATAAAGAAGGTAAAAACGTTGTATCTGGTATGGGTAGCATGGCTAACTCAATCACAGACGCATTTAACAGCAACTTAGCAATTCCAGATATTACAAGTAACATGAAGAAAGTAAACGCTAATATGAACGCTCAAGTACAACATACGCATACTATTCAAACAAATCCGTCACAGCGTGTTGTTCGCATCGAAATGGACGTGAACAACGAAGCATTAGCGACGATTGTGAATGGTCAAACTGCAAATGACGATACGGTATTTTCATTCTAAGGAGGTCGTTCAATGGATATAGAAATTAAGAAAAGAAACGGACAACGTTATACTTTGGGCGACTTCGGTTTCAAAGTGACGAATGTTACCGTTGAAAGTATTGAAAAAGAAACAGATTATGAGAAAAAAGAAAATACAAGTGGTCGTATTCTTCTAAGTAGTCAGTATCGTAAACGAAATATCACAGTTGATTGTTATGTAGTTTCTACTAAACTAAACGATAATTCACGTTTACGAGATGAGTTTTACTCGCTAACTAATAGTAACGAACCTATTCATATTAGAGAGTTAAGACGGACAGTTCCACTTAACTATCGCTTTGTACAACCTACTGAACGCGACTATCAAGAGATAGACGAATACAACAATTTAGTGTTTAATCATGAGCCATTTAACAATAATCATTATGTGAATGGTAGACAATATCAAGTTATGTGTTCAGATGTAGTTGTCCCCGAAGAAAATGGTCGTAAGATTAACTTCTCAATTAAATTTGAAACGGTAGAACTTCCATTTGCTGAAAGTATCGGAACATCATTAGAATTAGAGAAACGACCTGATAGAGAATTATGGTCCAATGATATGTTAATTCCTTTTGATGAAGAAGATGCACGTCGTAGGTATTCATTTACTAATGTATACAACAATTCAGTGTACTATCACGGGAACGTACCTAATGATCAATTCAATTTATTTAAAAAAGTAACAGTTGTATTAGGGAAAAATGTTAAAGCAACGGAAATTTTCAAATTTACGTTAGGTAATAGTGATGTTATGACAATCGAAGGTGCTAACTTAAAAAAAGGCGACAAAATTGTCTATGACGGTGTACAGACGTTTAGAAATGGTATTCCTATTAACGACTTAGCATCAAATGCACAACCAAAGTTTTATCCCGGTTGGAATAATTTTGAATTCAATCAGCAAGTTAAATCAGTAACATTTGACTTGAAATTTTATTACTTGTGAGGTGTAGACATGCCGATATTAGTTACTCCAATACGTGGGCGTAGTATTCCATTGTACGTGTCTACTACCGAAACATCTAAACTTGGTTCTGATATAGTCTTACAATTTGAAATTGTTGAAGATGAGTTTAATTATCAAATTGTCAGAGGTTTACAAAAAAGATGGACGATTTCAAGAGTACAAGGCCCAAAGGATAAAAGAGAATATGTAGTATTTATTATCGACAGACAGACACATGGTAAGAAACAACGTGTGTCTGTTTCTTGTCGTTATAAACCATTAGATATCATTAAACACACTCGTGTTTACGATACGATAGACGGTAGTTTTACAGCCGATAACTTCCTTAGACGTATTTTCAGCGGTACTAAATTGAAGTATAGAATAAATGGTTCCCTTGGTTCATCTCGATTTGAAGATGCTGGCGAAGGTGAAAGCTTAGAAGATTTGATTAAGAAATTTTGTAGTCACTTTGATGTAGAGTTCGATATTGAATTTAATAACAAAAAAGGAACATATACATTTGTATTTACACCATTCTTAAATAAAAATGCTAGTTATCATATAGATGATGAAATCAACGCTAATAATATGAAGGTTGAAGAAGATAGTAGTGAGTTATACACATACGCTGTTGGTTACGGTGATTATGATGATGAAGGCGGTAGTACTGCAGCTGGTTTTGTCATGAAATTCGAACACCCGAGTATCAAAGACTATGGTCGTTATGATGCGCCACCAATTAAGGATGGTCGTATCAAAGATGAAGAAGTGATGCACCAAAAACTTCAATCATTAATCGAAAGTTCAGTTAAAACATCAATTAGTTTAGATTTCATTGCTCTGAATAGACACTATCCAAACGCTGTTCCTAAAGTAGCTGATATCGTTAAGATTAACCACTCCATATTAGGTATTAATGAATTTGTTCGTATCGTTGATGTAAAAACAGTAAGGGATAAAGACAATGTTATTGTCAAACAAGACGTTACTCTAGGAGATTTCAAACGTGTGGATAGATATAAAAAGCGTGTAAGTGAAGCAGCGGCGGCAGTTGGTGGATTAGGAGGACGAAGTAGTTTCGTCAACACATATAAAGTAACAACTGCCAAGACAAACGCAGCTATTAGAACTACACAACGCCAACAAGAAGGCGAAGGTAGAGGTATGAGGATTACTAAAGAAGACGGTACAGCTGTTGATTTGAGTAATGCTGAATTCGTTGTAGATTCCAATGGTAATTTAAAACTAAAGTAGGAGGTCTGACATGAGAAAAACGATATATACCGATTTAGATACAATCTTTGGTGCTCGTTTTGTTAGAGAAAATGAGTTAAATTTTATTGCCACAAGAGATATGTTGACAAACATCGAAAAGTTATTAGATAAGCATAGCCGAAATGAAAAAAAAGCACACACTGCCGAACAAATTAAATACACACTTCCTACTGGTCCTAGTACCACAGTTGATAAAGAACTTCGTTATCAAAATGAACGTGTTAGAAACTTAGTATTAGGTAATTTAGGAAACGGCCAACAAGAAGTGCGTGATAGTCGTGTCTCTATGGATGGTCAAAGCCACTCATTATTATCTGAACGTTTAAAACATGATTTTTCATACATCGAAGAAGAAACAGATAAATTGATGAATGTTACTGATGATCCTGCATATTTATTTAATCCACCTTACATGAAAAGTGCTGAACGTGGTGTAAATGAAACGCCATTAAGTAATGATCCAACTGAAAACTTAAAAGCGTTCTATGACGTGTTTGTCGATAATAAATATTGTTTCAAAAAGTACATTGGTAAAGACCAATCAAACAAATACAACGTATATAGTTATACATTTGAGCCGGAACATTACAGTAAAACAGTATTAGTCACTTGTTGTATTCACGGTAACGAATATAGCGCATTTTATGCTATGAGCCGTTTCATGAACTTAGTTGTAAATGAGTGGGAAAAATACCCTCAACTCGCTTATTTACGTAAAAATGTGCGTATTGTCATGGTTCCTATCGTAAATCCATGGGGATTTGCTAATCAAGAACGTGAAAATGTAAATAATGTCGATTTAAACCGTAACTTTGATTACTACTGGGAAAATGGTAGTGGTAAAAGTCCGAGTGGTAAGAACTATAAAGGCTCTAAAGTATTTAGTGAACGAGAAAGCAGAAATATGAAAACACTCGTTGAAAGTTTAGACGAAATTACAGCACATATGGACTGCCACAACATTGTATCTCAAGTTAGTGACTATTGCTTATTCTACCCTAGATTTGCTAATCAACCTAATAACGAAATGACACAACTTTTAATGGAATTATCGAATTATGGTGATTATGTTACTTGGGGTTCAAGTACATTAGCGTCATTCTCGAATTGGGTTGGTATCACGAAAGGCATTACATCATTCTTACCTGAAGTATATGAAGGTCGTGCTGGTAAACCTAGAGGCGCGGAAGAAATGTGGCGTAGCGTATATTACTTAGGAAATATTCTTTTAAGATTATCAAGCCTATATAATGGTCAAAATGGAAGAACAGCAAACGAACCTATTGTTAAATCATTTGTATACAGCAGTCGTTATAACAACTCTGGTGTTAAACCATTCTCACTTATCGCTAAAGACGGATATCAACGTATGTTGATGACGCAACAACGATTTAAAGTTACTGCAAATGGTTTTGTCGAACTGAACGGTTCAATTACAGTTGAACTTACTAAAAACACTACTTTTGGTGTCAACCCAGGTATAGCGCAAAACTATAACCCGTTTAGTGGTAATGGCAAAACAAGAAGACGTCAATTATTTAAAATTGAACATAAATTACCGGCTGGCATTCATACTATTCCGTTACATGCAGTGGCACCTGTTCAATTTTCTACAACAACACCCGACAATGTTAAACGGACAAATGAAGTTATGGCAGTTGTAGATGTAATGAGAAAAGAAGGATATGCAAAAGTATTGAATATGGTACTTAATGTTAAATTCACACCTAGTCATTCTCATAATGCTGTTCAAATGTTTACTTCAACAGGATATGGCAACCAAAAAGAACAAACATTCAAACAAATCTATCCAAATAAACCAGCACCGTTTGATGTTCGTAATAAGATTATTACTAAAAAATAAGGAGGTTTTTAAATGGACGGTTTGAAAAAAGAAGCGAAAATCACAGTTGTTGATGAGCCACGCTTGAAACCTATTACTGATGAGAATATCGGTTTTTACAACATGGATATCAATACAGCAGTTTTAACGTTTCAAGTAAGAAAACAAGATTATCCATTAGAAATCAGTAAAGTAAATACTGATATTTATGCTTACTTTGTATCTGATAATGGTTCATCAACTGGACGTGTTCAAGTTGATTATGTTAATCCAATGCAAGGTATCATTCAACTCACTTTAGATAATGACTTCTTAAAAGCTGCAACAGACACTTATGTGACAGGTCAAATCTACATCAAGGCTGTTGGTCGCAAAGATACTGTTGTATTAAATGAATTCCGTTTCTATGTCAAAGATGCGTTGATTAATCAAATTGATGCCGATATCAAAATTAGTTATATTCGTGAAATTGACGATTTAATTGATAACTTCAAAGAAAAAATCGAAAGTGTTTCACAAAATTTTAGCGATATCGAAACAGCACAAGCTGATTTCACTGCGTTTGTAAATGCACAAAAAAATGCTTTCATTAAACAAGTTAATGATATGAAGAATGACATGAATACATTTGCAAACAACACACAAAAAGACCTTATAGACCGATTAAATTCACTTGATGATAAAGTGCTGCAAACACTTAGAGAATTGGAAAATGGTACAGAAAATTTTGTTACTGAAGATGAGTTAAATACGTTACTTGCAAATTATCCAACTAACGAACAACTCACTACACAACTAAATGGTAAAGCTAATGTCGGAGACGTTACTCCGTCTGAACCTACTGAGATACCAGGTTTAGATGCAATCATTAAAGAAAAAGTCGACGAAGCAGTAGCTAACGCTTCATTACAACGTTTCGCATTCACTGATAATGACGGTTATATTCCAAGAATCGATAGTCCTGACTTACACACTATGAGTGGCATCGAGTCTTCAGGATTCTATTATGCGTATAATCCAGTTAACTCACCTGACCCTGATAATCAAAGTGGTTACTTATTCGTTATGTCAAGAAGTTCTAGCTATAAGAAAGTATTGTTCTTACCATTCAACAGACACAGAATTTACTCACGTAATATGATGGGAAGTACAACGGGTTGGGGAAGTTGGTACGATGCTACTCAAGGTGTAAGAATAGGAGAAATAGACCTTGGAATTAACGAAGAAGACGGAATGATTGCAGACGACGTAGATACTGAAGAAAATGATACAGACGAAACTCAATAGAAAGAAGGTGCTGATTATTGAAGTACAATTTTAATGAAGTTCTCAACTTCATTCTTTTGTCAGGTTTAGGCGCTTTTACTTTTGCGAGAGGTTTCTTCTTCACCCAAAGGCAAGATGATGTTCTAGGTGATAGTGATTTTTACGTCGCTTTACATCACATTATGCCAATTTGGGTGTGGGGCGTTATTATCATGGTTGCTAGCTCGTTGCTAATAATTGCTGCATTCTTTTTACCAAGACAAAGTACAAGTATCGTCTGCAACTATTTATTATTAATAGGCGGATTTGGATGTTCTATCCTTTATTTCCTAATGACATCGGCAAGCATCTATAACGCTATCAATTGGTTGTCTACCATTCAATTCAGCATCTTATCAGCAGTATGTCTTGTGATTGGGTTCATCGGAGGTGCTGACATCTATGAAAGAAGATAAATACGTTACTTATGAAGAATGGCGCATATCACGAGAGAATATCCTCGAGAAGATAAAAGAAGGCGATGACGAGAACCTAAGATACATCAATGAATTGAAAGAAAAGATTGCAGAAGGAAACGTCTATCAAAGACAATCGTTTGAAGTTCAGAAAGATACGAACAAACAAATGAAACAATTGAATGATACTAACAATAAACAATGGGATGCAATTAAAGAGATAAAGTTTGTTGTCAAAAATCATGAAGATGATATCGGGAGATTAGAAGGAACGATCTCAGAAAAACAGAAGAATAGCGTACAAATTACTGTGGCTCTCATAGGCACTGCTGGAACAATCATAGTCGGTGCCTTTGGGTTAGCGCAGTATTTTTTTTAAGGCGGTACTTATGTACCGTCTTTTTATTATGCAAAAAAGGAAGGTGGATAAATGGCAATTTTACCTTCATCTGGCAAACCGACAGCTAAACAAGTTGCGTCTTGGGCGAAGTGGTTGGCTAAAAATAGATTAGGTGTCAATATTGACGGTGCGTATGGCTATCAGTGTTGGGACTTACCTAACTACATCTTTGAAAGATATTGGGGATTCAGAACATGGGGTAATGCTAATGCAATGGCACGACGCTCACAATATCCTAATAGAACATGGAAGATATATAAATATAGACCTGGTTTCGTTCCGAAACCTGGCGATGTAGCAGTATACACTTATGGTTGGGCTGGACATACTAACATTGTAGTTGGTCCTAGTGATAAGAATGGCTATACGGCGGTAGACCAGAATTGGATTAACGCAAATAGTTATTACGGTAGTAAAGCAGCGATTGTTAAGCATAGTTATAGCGGCAATGGTGGTAGTCTCTACTTCGTCAGACCACCTTATAAAGAAGAACCAAAGGATACAAAGCCATCTAATGACAAAGGCGATGTTTCTTCAGACAGACCGAAACCGAAAACTAAAAAAGAACCACTTAAAAAACGAAAGATTATTACAGTAACCGCAGAAGATGATGAGAAAGTTGAATATCCTAGATTCATCCCCCACAGAATTGCTCATGGAGAATTAAGAACTCGTAAGCCTAAAGGTATATCAGTCAAGAATGCCGGAACAATGTGTTCTGTACAACAGATGTATTATGACAGAAACAAATACATTTCTAACGATGAATATCCACACTTCTACATTGACCGTCATCACATCTGGCAACCACGATATACAGATATCAAAGTGCCTAGTGAACCTGACCATATTGTGATTGAAGTGTGTGGAGATTACAGCGATACCAAAACAGATTTCTTACTTAACGAACTACACGCAATCATATTTGGCGTTGGGCAACTACAAAGGTATAAAATTCCAATTAAACAATCATCAGTGAAGGTTACTGACGACTTATGGCGTACCGTTATGGAACATGGTAACTTTGACCCTCTAATCGACGGTAAGCCTTCTTCTAAGGTTCTTGACAGGGTTGAAAAAGCACTACTTGGGTTATACAAAGATAAAAACAAGATACTCAAAGAAGTGAGAAATGGTAAAACAACTAAAGTTAAAATTAAAGTTAAGAAGAAAGAAAACTCATCTTCATCTTCATCATCGTCGTCAAGAAAAAAAGTATCTAGTAAGCCTAAAGTTATGGTTGTTTACAGTAATTACTCATTTAAACGAGCGGTTGATATTCAAATGACAAAATGGCCACAAATCAACTACGGTACAGGTTGGTACAATGCTAGTCGAACGGCTACATTAAAAGCGATGAACAGTTTAGAGATTTGGAACAGTTCAACTCAGAAATATCAAATGCTTAACTTAGGTAAATATCAAGGCATATCAGTAAGCAAGTTAAATAAAATACTCAAAGGTAAAGGTACTCTGTCCGGACAAGGTAAAGCTTTCGCTTCAGCTTGTAAGAAATATAACGTGAATGAAATCTACTTAATTGCACATGCATTCTTAGAAAGTGGATATGGTCGTTCCGCTTTCGCTAGCGGACGTTACGGCGTTTATAACTACTTCGGTATTGCTGCTTATGACAGCAACCCTAACTACGCTATGACATTTGCTAGAAATCAAGGTTGGACTACTCCTTCTAAAGCTATCATCGGTGGAGCTAAGTTTGTTAGAAGAGGATATATCGATCAAGGACAACAAACATTATATAGAATGCGTTGGAACCCACAAAGTCCCGGCAATCATCAATATGCTACTGATGTACGTTGGGCGCAACATCAAGCGAATACAATTAAAAGTTTATATGATGAAATCGGTCTAAAAGGTGAACACTTTATACGTGACCGATACAAACAAACATAGGACTACATGCTGTCAGCGTGTGGTCCTAAATTTATGTAAAAGAGGTGTTTTTATTGGCAATTTTTAAACAAGGAGAAGTAAATGCGCGAATTGATGAGCAAGGTATTGATTTGGGAGATATAAATGTTCAACTTTATACAATGGATAATTCTACTGTTGCTTTAGATATTTATTTAAAACAAAGAAATATCTTTAAAAAAAGAAAAGAATTTGTCCCAGTTAATTTAAATCAAAGTAACTTTAAACCAATTTTGCACTTAATAACTGAAGACAATTCAATTTTTACGAATGAAGAATTAGAAGTTATTAAAGCTGAAGAAGGTCATGTACGCTATCGAGTTTCTGACTACGTTACAAAACATGTAGGTCGAGTACAAGCTAAACTGTTTTTAGTTGATAAAAATAATACTACTGATAGTTCGCATGTAGCTAATTTTTATTTCAAGGTAAATGATAGTGGTTTAACTGGCGCAATTGGAAGAGAAATACGAGTTGAAATACTAGATGATATTGTAGAACGAATTTTGTTAAAAGATATTGAACGTTTCAGAGGTCCTAAAGGTGACAAAGGCGATACTGGTCCACAAGGCCCAAAAGGTGATAAAGGTGTAGATGGAGTAGATGGCGAGATTGGTCCAGCAGGTCCTACAGGTCCTATGGGAATTAGAGGTGACACTGGTCCAAAAGGCGAACAAGGTTTACAAGGTCCTCGTGGAATGCCGGGGTTAGATGGTAAAGATAGTACTCAAAAAAATTATAAAGATATAAAAATTCTTACGGATATACCGTTGAAGTTTGAAGGATATGACGAATTAACCGCTTTAAATAATGTAACGTACTACTATCCTCAAGGTTTATCTATAGATGACGATTATTATTATATCTTATATGATACTCCTGAGTTGGTTTCTAGACTCTTAGTTATTTATGATAAGGACTTTGAAGTTATAGCTAAATATTATGTAGGGGATCATGGTGGAGAAAATATACATGTTCAGTGGGAGAATGGCACTAGATACTTATATGCTAAGAAGGATACGGAAACTTTAGGAAAATATGACATAACTAATATACGTAAAACAGAAAAAGTTGAAGAACTTTTGCCTGAAGAAGAATTTAAAGTATCATTATACACTAATTTCTTTAAAACAAGAGATGGGTGGGGGTTAGAAGCTAGAAATTTATCTAAAGGAGTAAAGACTCAAAGAGATACTTTATGTTTCTATAATAATGACTTCTCTAAAATGACAGGTTATTTATGGATAAACCCTTCAAACTCAACTTTATGGTCCAATCAATTAATAGGAAGTATCACTAATTATTCTACAAAAAAACAAGGTATGGCAATTATTGGCAATGACGTTTTTCAAAGCGTTGGTGGTAATTGGAACCCTATGAGAGATACTGAAACGCATAATTACCATTTACAAGGTATTCAAAGGTTAGGGACTAACGGAAACGTTGTAGCAGATTATACCTATCATCCGAGAGAGTTGTTCGAGTATCTTAAAAGTTTGGGTAAAAATCCAGATGTAATTGAACACGAAAGTTTGTTTGTTTATAATGAAAAAGTTTATTGTATGATTGTTTATTCTTTAGTTAAAAATGAACAAAGTAGTGATAGAGGATTACTAATAGTCGAATACGGAAGCGAAGATAAAGAATATACATTCACTAAAAAAGGGAATGTTTTTACAACGCCGACTTCAAATTATAATCCATACAAGCCTAATATTAATGGCTATTTATATAATGAATACACAGGCGAAAAAATTAGTGATATTAAATCTTTAACTAAATATTTAACCGATACCTGTCAAAGTAAAGTAATACTTTACACATCTAATGTTAAAATTAATGATTATTACGGAAATCTATATCCAAGTGGTATTAAAGTAACGTTAGAAAATTTAAATAATTATACTTATTTTTTAAATTGTGAAAACAATGGCGTTTCAGAACGATATATAATCACGAGAGATAATAACGATAATTTTAATTTAGTCATTCTAGATAAAGATAAAAGATATGATGGATTCGATTTACTCGATGTTAATAAAAAGATGAGTGGATATTCTATAAACACAAAAAACACTCCAGATAGTGTTTCTAAAAGCGGTTGGTTTAATTTTAATGTTGAAAGTACGTATAAAAAAGTAACTTATCAACCTTATAATAGTTATGATATTTATATAAATATATATGTCAATTCAACTTGGCAAGGATGGAAAAAGCTGCAAGCAGTAGATATTTAAGTCGGCATTTATCTGCCACCTTTTTATTATGGAGGTTTATTTTTTAATATGAAAGACTTATATAGTTCGATGATCGAATTACAAGGTAAAGAAGATAATTGGTCGATCGAGATGAATACGAACAAAAGTAATATTCTTAGTTTTGCACCACATGGCGGAGGAATTGAAGCTGGTTCATCTGAACTAGCGTTACTCATTTCTCAAAAGTTAGATTGTAACTACTTCACATTCAAAGGTAAGTTACCTAGCAATAATGTAAAATTGCATGTGACATCTACTCGTTACGACAACCCAGAATTACTTAACTTAATGAGAAATATTGATTACTCAATTTCTGTTCATGGTTACGCTGATAACGAGTATGCTCGCACATTGATTGGTGGTAGCAACGAAGAACTAAAAGCACTTATCAAATGTAATCTAATTAATCGTGGTTTTGATGTACAAGACGCACCAACTAACTTAGGTGGTGCTAAACCTAACAACATTACGAATAAGACTAAAACAGGTTTAGGTGTTCAATTAGAGTTATCAACCAAACAACGTAAATCATTCTTTAGTAACAATGATTTTAGTAAAAAGATAAGAGAAGATAGATATCGTTGGCGTGCTGTGATGTATGAATACGCACAAGCGATTGAATATGCAGTAAAAGAATATTTAAACTAAGTAATAAAGAATAGGTGAATATATGATTATTAAAGACAAAAGTATAGAAGCATATATAAGAGCTAATAATATTGACATTGGAGATATTGGAAGTCGTTTTTATACAGAAGATATTAATACTGCAATCATTAAAATTAAAATTTTCTATAATGGTCAATCTGTCAATCTGAGTGAAACAGACATGAAACCTGAATTAGATTTATTTGCAGAAGATGGTTCAATTTTCCTCAATGAAAAAGTAGAAGTTGTTTCACCGAATATCGGGTTAATTGAATACAAACTACCTGAAAGAATAATCAAACATGCAGGAAAAATGAACTGTAAATTATTTTTAAAAAACGAAACACAATCAATACATGTCGCTAACTTCTATTTTAAAATTTTCGATAGTGGCATAGAAAAGGCAGTAGCCAAAGAAATTAACTTAAATTTAGTTGAAAGTACAGTTAAACAAATCATGTCTGAAGATTTAGTTAATTTATTAAACGATGGTTTTAAAGACAAATTAACTGGTGATTTAGAAAATTATTTATCTACACATAGTGAAGAGTTTAAAGGTCCAAAGGGCGATGAAGGACCTCAGGGTGAACAAGGACCACAAGGGTTACAAGGAGAACAAGGTCTACCCGGAAAAGATGGATCTACTATTTCTTATACAGATACAGGTTGGCAGTTACTTTCATTAATTAATGGAACAACACAAGCTGGAAGATTGAATCTACCAGAATATAGACTTGTTACTATAAATGACACTAATTTGTTATTTATTAGGGGGGCAGTAACGAACATTACTTCAAGAACAATGGTGTTTGCAAAGTTACCAACGAACATTTCACAAAAAATAAGAAGTTATGCAGAGTATTCAAAAGTAAAAATAAATTCGTACACGAATACATCATCCATATATAATATAACTGTAATTACTTCTGGAGAACTAAAAATAACCTTTGAACCTAATAGTACAGTAGATGCTAGTTCGCCTTATTATATTGAAGGAACAATAACATTATAGGAGAGTGGAGGATATGAAAACAAAACAAATTTATTTTTATGATGGAACATCATTTCTAGTCATGGAGAATAAAGATGGAGAATTAGAATATCCAGAGGGGCAATGGACTGATATTGCACCACCAGAAGGACTTTATGAACCTATCCATTTTGATGGTGAAAAATGGGTGGGTACACCGTACGAAGAATGGTTGGAACAACAGCCTAAAATTGAAGTAGAAGAAACACCGGATGATAAAGATGTTTTAATAGCAGATTTAACATTACAATTAATGGAAACGCAAAATACAGTAGTAAATTTACAGAATGATATGGCGAATTTAACATTACAAGTTTTGGAGAGTGGTAACAATGCGTAATATAGGTATTAGATACTATAAAATGGGTTTATATAACGAAGAACAGTTTGCTTTATTCGTAAAACGAGGTTTTGTAACAGAAGAAGAGTTTAAAGAATTAACTGGACAAGAATACCAAGACACAATTAAAGAATAACACTACAAGCTGACCTTTTTAGGTCGGCTTTTTATTTTGAATAAGGAGTGGAAGAAATGGAAAGTATTATTGCATTTGCAACAGTGATTTCAGTTATCACAATCGCATTAACACAATTAGTTAAGCAAGCTGGAGTACCTAAAAATGTTGTACCTTTAATCGCTATTGGTATTGGTATCGTTTTAGGTGGTATTACAGCGTTTATTCCTGAAATTGTTACCGAATTATCAATTGGTGGTCGTTTGCTTGCTGGTTTGATTAGCGGGCTAATGGCAACAGGCATTTGGGAAACTGTAAGAACACGTACAGGATCAACTAAAGATAAAAATAATAAAATTGGTGGAGGTCGTGCATAATGGCAGAAAAATGGAATGGCGTACCAGTTAAATATGATTTTTTACCGATTGGAACACGTAGAAGTGGGCAACCGTTAACAAGTAAAAAACCTTTATTTGCAGTAGCACATGATACAGGTAATCCTGAAACAACAGCACAAACAAACGTGAATTATTATAAAAATACGTATATGATTGATTGGTCAATCGTCGCAAGCGCTCATATTTTTGTTGATGATAAAGAATGTATTGTCTGTATTCCAGTTACCGAAAAAGCATGGCATGTTTTATACAATACACCGACAGACAATCAATGGTATAACGCCGATGCAAATGATGTAGCGTTTGGCGTGGAAGGTAGTTACTTCCCTAGTAGTCAAAAACGTTCTCGTAAGTCATTAGATAATATGGCACGTGTATTAGCTTATTTATGTAACTATTGGGGCATTGATTACAAAACAGAAGTGCCGGGACACCAAGACATTCAAGCTGATAAAATTGATCCCGGAAACTTATTAGAGGCTTGCGGATATTCACGAAACGTTAAGCATTTAGATAAACAGATTGCTAAATATATTAATGGCGTTAAACCTGCACCAAGTAAGAAATTATCAACGAAAACAAGCAAAAAGCCGACACCTTCGCCCAAAAGTGTGGTTAAGTATAAACAAGCAATTGAATACATGCACAGTCTGAAAGGTCAGTTTGTAGATTTTGATAATATGTATGCTTATCAATGCGCAGATTTAAGTGTAGATTTCATCTATCATGTGACTGGTGGCGTAAGATTTTATAGTAATGCCAAAGAATTGCATACTTTAAATGCTATGCCTAAAGGTTGGAAAGTAGTTAAAAATACAAGAAATTATGTTCCTCCTATTTGCGCTATTGCAGTGTATACTGAAGGTATTTATAGAGAATGGGGGCATACAGGCTTAGTTTGGGATAATTCAGGTGGTACAAATACATTCACAATCTTAGAGCAAAACTATGATGGAAATGCCAATACACCAGCTAAATTACGTGAAGATGATTACACAGGCTTAACGCATTTCATTGTACCAGACTTCGCTGACGATAGCGTTGATTTAACTGATATTAAAGAAGTGAAAAAATCAGAACGTAAATCTAACAGTTCAATTTCAGTAAATAAAAAGCCACCTAAAAAATTAACTTGGAGTAACCAAGCATATTTCAAAGCGATTGCTGATAACGCAGGTGTCACTATTTGTAGACCTAACCATAATAATGTAATGGTTACAACAAATGAAGAGTATAAACCAGGCGACGTATTCTATGTTTATGAAATTCGTGATGGTTGGGCTAGAGTTTACAGTCCAAGTAACGATGGTTATGTATGGTATGAACGCTTAATCGTTAAGGATGTTTATAAAACAGCAGGCGGTAAAAAGTTTGCGAAGAAAGCTGATAAGCAATCGGTAGCACAACGCAATATCATTAAAGATACAACAGGTTTAAAAGTGAATAGTATTCCACCTTTAAACATGAAGAAATCGTCTAAAGCTAAATTCAGAGCGCGTGTTGATTATTACGGTGCATCGTTAGTTAAATTCAAAGGTAAAGAGTGGTATGTAACAAACAACACTTATAGAGCAGGATATGATCAGTTCTATATCTTTGAAATTAAGGACGGTTGGTGTCGTGTTTATTCTAGAAATAATAACGGTTGGATATGGTACGAGCGATTGAGAATCATAGAAGTATATTAATATGTTTAATTAATTTGCAATAACCTTGTTAAAGTTTATACATGCTAGTATAATACATTCAGACGACATTTCACTATCAGTTCGTAAAGGGATAAGCATAACGGTGCTTGTCCCTGTTTTTTTATGTTATAATAAACATTATTAAAGTAAGCTATTGAGATGACAATTAGCTACCGTCTTAGGCCTAAAATCGAAAAAGGCTACTCAATTGTTTGCGATTAATCATTAACCGTATCTTAATAGGTACGGTTATTTTTTTATGCGTAATTTTCGAAAAAAATAAACCACGTTCTAATGAGCGTGGTTTTATGCGAGGGACTCGGGTCCCTAAAAAGTCCCTAAAAATTTGTATTATATGGTGTGTTATTAATAGGCAAAATAAAAAGAACCCCGTCGTTATGGGATTCTTAATTTCGAAAAGTGTTTAATTTTCGGTTAATAGCGTCCTGGGAGGGATTCGAACCCCCGACCGATGGCTTAGAAGGCCATTGCTCTATCCAGCTGAGCTACCAGGACATGAATTTTTAACACAAGAATTATTATAGCTAAAGAAACCTTATTTAGCAATAGCTTTAATATAAAAAAAGTTTATATTTTTCACTAATTATGTGTATTTGTAACTCATATCGACGATGTGCAAGTGCAATAACACATAAAGTCGAGCAATTGAATTAATATCTTCAAGCCATATGGACGCAGAAGTAATCAAATGTATAGAACCAATAGGATGCATTATAAGCAACTATGAACAAACTATAAACATTTATGAATAAAGTAATAAATAGATCACAAGTGTTGAAATTATTCTCATCTATTATTCATATACTCAATCCAATTACTAAATAAAAGTACCATGATAAATAGTGAAATACAGAAATTAATAAAGTTGCAATGACCAACATTACGATTAATTAAATAGTTGAAAAGGACTAGAGTATATTCACTTGTCTGTTTAAATAAATGGTTGTATTGAGAATCCTAGACTTGCAATGGTCTCTTAGTAGGTTAAAGCGTTTATAAAACAAGGTGAATTTTAAAGAAATATAAAGCTAATGTAAAGGTATTGTAAACGTTTGCAGAATTGTCAGATTTTGCACAACATATTTGAATGCCTAAGTGTGTTTTATATAATCAAAGGTCTACAGTTTTGATGTCTAATTTATAAGTTAAGAAAGATAGAACGCAAATAGCATAAATCACTATATAGTATAAGTAACAAAACGATAGGTAAACAAAAACTTACCAATTAATCGTTTTTGGTTTTAAGAAATAGCTTAATGTATCTATTGAATTTCATACATTAAGATTTAAATACTTTAAATAAAAAGAAATGGAGCGATTTAAATGTCAAAATTAGTACAAGCAATTTCAGATGCAGTTCAAGCAGGCCAAAACCAAGATTGGGC
>NZ_JBXARC010000001.1:66360-314290 GCF_058807855.1 Staphylococcus sp. GW821-FHT11H10
GTTCAAGCAGGCCAAAACCAAGATTGGGCTAAATTAGGTACAAGCATTGTAGGTATCGTAGAAAACGGTGTTGGCATTCTAGGTAAATTATTCGGATTCTAAGTTCGACTAACAACATTTTATTAATATAAATAAACAATACAAAGGAGATAAATATCATGGAAAAAATCGCAAACGCAGTTAAAAGTGCAATTGAAGCAGGTCAAAACCAAGACTGGACTAAATTAGGTACAAGTATCTTAGATATCGTTTCAAACGGTGTAACTGAATTAAGTAAAATCTTTGGTTTCTAATTTAACGTTTATTTTAAAACTTAGTTTAAATCATAAAAATTATAGAGAAATGGAGAGATAAATATGCAAAAATTAGCAGAAGCAATTGCAGCAGCAGTACAAGCAGGACAAGATAAAGACTGGGGTAAAATGGGTACAAGCATCGTAGGTATCGTAGAAAACGGAATCAGTGTTTTAGGTAAAATTTTCGGCTTCTAATTTGAAATTCTAATTATCATGGACCAGGGCAAGCGCTCTGGTCTTTTTTTAATTTATAAATATATTTCTGTTAAAATAGATTTTAGAAAATAAACGTTAAGGATGAAAATATGAAATATAATACAATATTATTAGACTTCGATGATACATTAGTTGATTTTTATGATGCCGAAGATAAAGCTTTTCACAATATGGCCAAACATTATCATCATTACCCAACAGCAGAAGACTTTCAATTTTTTAAACAAATTAATCAGGCACATTGGGAGGCTTTTCAAAAGAATAAACTAACTAAAGATGAAGTTCTTTCACACAGATTCATTGAATATTTTAATCATTATGGTATTGAAGTGGATGGTAAACAAGCAGATGTTACTTTTAGGGATGAATTAGCTAAAGCACCCATTAAGCATTTTGATTCCACTCTAGAAACGATAGATCGATTAGCTCAAAACAATAAACTTTATATTGTTACTAATGGTGTTACAGATACTCAAAAAAGACGTATCGCTCAATTACAATTTAAAGACATATTTGATGGTGTATTTATATCAGAGGAAACCGGTTATCAAAAGCCAATGATTGAGTTTTTTGATTATGTTTTTGAAAAAATTGGTAAGGACAAACGAAAATCTACCATTATTGTTGGTGATTCATTAACTTCAGATGTATTAGGCGGAAAAAATGCGGGAATAGCTACATGCTGGTTTAATGTAAGAAATAAAAAGAATAATTCTGGTATAAATCCAGATTACGAAATTAAATCATTGCGTGAATTAGTTGATTTAATTGAAAATGAGTAAAAACATTTTATGCAAAAAGTTGGAGTGGTAAAGATTCTGATAGAACTTTTATCACTCCATAGCTTTTCCATATTCTATTTAATTATTTAGGAGCCCATACGAGTACATCATGACCTTCAGGATTTTTAGCGTGTACATCCTCAAAATCTTGATTCATTAAAAATTCTTTAGAATTTTGACGTGCAATGGCTTTGATAGGCATATTATAAGATTTTGCATAATCAATAAGTGACTGACCGTACCCTTTATTTTTATAGTTATCTAAAACTTCTAGTTTCCAAAGTAGTAAATAATCATCGAATTCTGGGAAGTAAATTTCTTCAACGTCACCCTTTTTTAGTAAAGCCATTCGGGCAACAAGGTTTTCACCGTGAAAGATGCCATAGAATGGTGATTCAGAACTGGCATCGATCATTTGGCCTTGTAGTTCTTCAACCATGTATAAATCTTTGTTACCGAATTCTCTAAAAGCTTCAAACAATTCGTCTGTTTTATAATTAATTTCAAGATGTTTTACTTCACTCATTTGCGTTATCCCCCTTATTTCTTTTGTTATATTATAACTTAAATAATATGTAAAATTCATTCAATTGTATTTTCAGGACGAAAGGGTAAATTTCACTTCAAAAATTACAAATTTTTAAGCCGTTAAATTGTCATACAATGCTATAATCTTTATACTATATGAGTAATAGCTATGTTGAAGGAGTATAGATATGGACTGTCGAGTAACTCATTTTAAAGAAAAAGATTCATTTATTTCAAAATTAAAAGAAAGTGATAAAAGTTTATTAGAATTTTATCAATATAACCCAGTTGAGACAGCTAGTTTCACGACTAAGATGAAACGTCCTAATAATGGTAGAGAAAAACAATTAGCACAAATCATTAAAGACTATATGGCCGATTTGAAATTAACTACTTCTCAGCTAGAGCATATTGAGGCGCTTGAACAAGGAGCTAAAGTAGTTATTGGAGGTCAACAAGCAGGATTGTTTGGGGGACCTTTATACACTTTCCATAAAATTCTTTCGATAGTAACGTTAAGTAGTCAACTAACTAAAGAATACGGTGAAACGGTTGTTCCTGTGTTTTGGATTGCTGGAGAGGATCATGATTTTGATGAAGTGAATCATACGTATGTTTATAATGCAAAAGAGGCGCAATTAAAGAAAGTGAAGTACCATACAATGACACCTCCAGAAACAAATGTTTCAAGATATACTCCTGATAAGGAAGCTATGCTTAATGCATTAAATCTTTTCTTCGAAGAATTAAAAGAAACTAATCATTCTAAACCTTTATATAAATTATGCGTGGATATAATTAATGAGTTTGATACTTGGACTGATATATTTAAGGCTTTATTGCATGCGGTCTTTAAAGAACACGGTGTGCTACTCATCGATGCACAGAACGATAAGCTTAGACAACTTGAAAAGCCATTACTCAAACAAATAGTAACTAATCATTCTAAAATTAATCAAGTATTCAGACAAACACAAGAGCAAACCATTGCATCGGGATTAACACAAATGATACAGACAGATACTAATGTACATTTGTTCCTTCATGAGGATGGTATGCGTCAATTAATATCAAAAGAAGATAATCTTTTTAAATTAAGTAAATCTGATATTACTTACTCTGAAGAGGAATTAATTGAATTAATAGAGACAGAACCGGAGCGTTTCTCAAACAACGTCGTTACGAGACCAGTCATGGAAGAATGGTTATTTAATACAGTAGCATTCATAGGTGGTCCAAGTGAAATTAAATATTGGGCAGAACTAAATAATGTATTCAAATTACTTAATGTAGAAATGCCGATCGTTCTTCCACGTATGAAGATGACATATATGATGGAAAGAACACAAAAACTACTTAAACAATACAGCCTAAATGTTGAAAAAGTTATTCAAAATGGTATCGATGATGACAAAAATGAATTTGTACGTGAAAAAGCTTCCGATACGTTTATACAACAAGTAGAAGAATTGAAAGCAAAACATGAAAATGTGTATCAACAATTATTAAATGAAGTTAAGGAAAATCAAGATAATTTCAATTTAGTAACTAAAAATGAAGAAATTCATAATAAACAATTTGATTATTTACTGAAACGCTATTTGTTAAATATTGAACGTGAGAATGATATTAGTATGAGACAATTTAGAGAATTGGATTTAGTATTACATCCTCACCACGGATTACAAGAAAGAATCTGGAATCCATTACAAATTATGAATGATTTTGGGATTGATGTGTTTAGTCCCTCCACTTTCCCACCACTTGAATATACATTTGATCAAATCATTATTAAACCTTAATAAATCAAGCTTTAGACCTATTTTATCGAAATGATAAAATAGGTTTTTTTGTATAAAAAAAAGAATTTTAAGATATTTTACAGAATTAGTGGAGGATAGTGGGGATATGTGGTAAATTATAAATAAGGTGAGGTGATAATAATGTTCATGGGAGAATACGAACATCAACTTGATGCTAAAGGACGTATGATAATTCCATCTAAGTTTAGATATGACTTAAACGAACGTTTTATTATCACGCGAGGCCTTGATAAATGTTTATTCGGTTACACACTTGAAGAGTGGCAACAAATAGAAGAAAAAATGAAAACCTTACCTATGACAAAGAAAGACGCACGTAAGTTTATGCGTATGTTCTTCTCAGGTGCCATCGAAGTGGAATTGGATAAGCAAGGGCGTATTAACATTCCTCAAAATTTGAGGAAGTACGCTAGTTTAACTAAAGAATGTACAGTAATAGGTGTTTCAAATCGAATTGAAATTTGGGATAGAGAAACTTGGAATGATTTTTATGATGAATCTGAAGAGAGTTTCGAAGATATTGCTGAAGATTTAATAGATTTTGATTTTTAATGGAGGAATAAGTCGTGTTTCATCATATTAGCGTCATGCTTAACGAAACAATTGATTATTTAGACATCAAAGAAGATGGTATTTACGTAGACTGTACGCTTGGTGGCGCGGGTCATGCACTCTATTTATTAAATCAATTAAACGATGACGGTAGATTAATTGCGATTGATCAAGACACTACAGCATTAGATAATGCTAAAGAGGTATTGAAAGATCATCTACATAAAGTCACGTTCGTGCATAGTAATTTTAGAGAATTAACTGACATTTTAAAAAACTTAAACATTGAAAAGGTAGACGGGATTTATTATGACTTAGGCGTTTCTAGTCCACAATTGGATGTTCCAGAGCGAGGATTTAGTTATCATCATGATGCTAAACTTGATATGAGAATGGATCAAACGCAGCAACTTAGCGCATACGAAGTAGTCAATCAATGGCCATATGAAGCACTTGTTAAGATTTTTTATCGCTATGGTGAAGAGAAATTTTCTAAACAAATAGCGAGACGAATCGAAACACATCGTGAACATCAGCCTATCGAAACTACATTAGAGCTAGTTGACATCATTAAAGAGGGCATTCCTGCTAAAGCTCGAAGAAAAGGTGGTCATCCTGCAAAACGTGTATTTCAAGCTATACGTATTGCTGTTAATGACGAATTATCTGCATTCGAAGATTCAATTGAGCAGGCAATCGAGCTTGTAAAAGTTGGAGGCAGAATTTCAGTAATCACTTTCCACTCTTTAGAAGACAGATTATGCAAACAAATGTTTCAAGAGTATGAAAAGGGTCCTGATGTGCCTAGAGGGTTACCAATTATTCCTGAAGCTTACACACCTAAACTCAAAAGAGTAAATCGTAAACCAATTACGGCAACGGATACAGATTTGGATGAAAATAACAGAGCGCGCAGTGCAAAATTACGTGTTGCAGAAATTTTAAAATAAGGAGTAATTGACGATGGCTGTAGAAGAAATATATGAACCATATGAAGACGTCCAGCACAATAGTATACCGAAACAACAACCTCAATCGGAACCACAAACAAGAACAGTTACTAAGAAGGTTGTAGTTCAACTCACAAGATTTGAGAAATACTTATACATAACACTTGTTACTGCAATTGCAGTTATTGCTATTTATATGCTATCTTTAAAAATGGATGCGTATGATACGAATGGAAAGATTGCAGATTTAGACTCCAAAATTGAACAACAATCAAGTGAAAATAGCGCAATTCAATCTGAAATTAAGAAAAGTTCTTCTTACCAACGCATTTACGACAAGGCTAAAGCACAAGGTATGAGCCTAAATAACGACAATGTAAAGGTAGTGCGTACAAATGGCGAAGCGAAAAATTAAAATTAGAAAAAATAAATTAGGAGCAGTCCTCCTTGTTGGTATATTCGGACTGCTCTTTTTTATATTGGTTTTAAGATATTCATATATTATGATCACAGGGCATTCTGATGGACAAGATTTAGTAATGCGAGCGAATGAAAAATATTTAGTTCAAAACAATGAACAAGCTGAACGAGGCAAGATTTATGATAGAAACGGTAAAATTCTTGCCGAAGATGTCGAAAGATATAAAGTTGTAGCGGTAGTCGATAAAAGCGCAGGTAAAAGTGGAGACAAACCTCGCTATGTAGAGGATAAAAAGAAGACAGCTAAAGAACTTTCTAAAATTATAGACATGGAACCGGAAGAAATTGAAAAACAACTTAATCAGAAAAAAGCTTTCCAAGTGGAATTTGGTCAAAAAGGAACTAATTTAACTTATCAAGATAAACAAAAACTGGAAAAAATGGACTTACCAGGTATTACATTATATCCAGAAACTGAACGCTTTTATCCAAATGGTAATTTTGCGTCTCACTTAATAGGAATGGCACAAAAAAATCCAGATACAGGCGAATTAAAAGGTGCACTTGGTGTTGAAAAAATCTTTGATAGTTATTTAAGTGGAACTAAAGGTGCATTATCTTATATACAAGATATTTGGGGATATATTGCTCCAAATACTAAAAATGAAAAATCACCTAAACGTGGTGATGATGTTCATTTAACAATTGATTCAAATATTCAAGTATTCGTTGAGGAAGCATTGGATGATATGGTTAAGAGGTATCAACCAAAAGATTTATTTGCTGTTGTCATGGATGCTAAAACAGGTGAAATCTTAGCATTCAGTCAACGTCCTACGTTTAATCCTGAGACAGGTGAAGATTTCGGGAAAAAATGGGCGAATGATTTATATCAAAATACGTATGAACCAGGTTCTACTTTTAAATCATTTGGTTTAGCGGCAGCTATACAGGAAGGTAAGTTTAATCCTAAGAAAAAATATGAGTCTGGACATCGTGATATCATGGGTTCTAGAATTTCCGACTGGAATAAAACTGGTTGGGGCGAAATTCCAATGTCATTAGGCTTTACTTATTCTTCAAATACACTGATGATGCACTTACAAGACTTAGTAGGTGCTGACAAAATGAAATCATGGTACGAAAGATTTGGCTTTAGTAAACCAACTGGTGGTCTATTTGATGGCGAAGCAGAAGGTAATATCGCTTGGTCGAATGAATTGCAACAAAAAACGTCAGCATTCGGGCAATCTACAACTGTTACGCCGGTACAAATGATTCAGGCACAATCTGCCTTTTTTAATAAAGGGAATATGCTTAAACCGTGGTTTGTGGATAGTATTAAAAATCCAATTTCCAAAAAGACGTTCTATCAAGGCGAAAAAGAAATTGCTGGCAAACCAATTACTGCTTCTACCGCAAGTAAAGTGGAAACAGAATTAGATAAAGTAGTTAATAGTAAGAAGAGTCATGCGATGAATTATAGAGTAGATGGTTATGATATTGAAGGTAAGACAGGTACTGCCCAAGTGGCGGATGAAAAGAGCGGCGGATATGTTAAGGGTGAAAATCCATACTTTGTAAGTTTCATTGGTGATGCGCCTAAGAAAAATCCCAAAGTTATTGTTTATGCCGGTATGAGCTTAGCTCAAAAGAATGATCAAGAAGCTTATGAAATGGGTGTAAGTAAGGCTTTTAAACCAATTATGGAAAATACACTTAAATATTTAAATGTAGGTTCTAAAAAAGATGAAACAAAATCTGCACAATATTCAAAAGTACCAAATGTAACTGGACAATCTACTGATAAAGCAAAGGAAAGTTTGAAATCTGAAGATTTACAAGCAACAGTTATTGGTAATGGAGATAACGTCAAATCTCAATCCATTAAAGCAAATAAAAAATTATTGCCTAATAGTAAGGTGCTCTTATTAACTGATGGTGATATTACAATGCCAAATATGAAAGGTTGGACAAAAGATGATGTACTTGCCTTCCAAGAATTAACTGGCATTAACGTTACAACTAAAGGTAGTGGCTATGTAACAAAACAATCGGTTAACAATGGAACCACATTAAAAGACAATAGTAAGGTTGAAATTGAATTATCTCCAGAAGATCCTGACGATACATCGACGAATACGAATGACAATGAGACAGCATCAAATGACTCTTCTAATAAAGATAAAGCTAGTTCTTCTTCAGACGATAAGGAAAAAGACAATAAGAATGATACTTCTAGCTCTTCTGAACAAGAACAACAGACAAACAATAGTCAAGATTCTAACGAGTAATTATGATTTGACTTAAAAAAGTAGATGATAAGTTATGAGAATTGAATGAACGTCTAAAAGTTGTGACAAGCACAGTGAGCATAGGTTACAAAATAGAACTTTAGTAGCAAATAGAAGTGAGTGGGTAGTTATATCATTCTCTTTTTAGCTCGTGTTACTTCAAAAGGCGTCATTCGATCTCATACAAATTTTAAATGAATTTACTTTAAAATATTGATAAAATGAACGAGATATTATCAATTAATAAACTCAGAAGACAAAACTAAAAATTAAATATATAAAGGAGACAATTATGCTTTTTATACTTGCGGTTATCGCACTATTAATTACTTTTATCTTAGTACCTATTTTAATTCCAACGCTGAAGCGAATGAAATTTGGACAAAGCATTCGTGAAGAAGGTCCACAAAGCCATATGAAAAAAACAGGCACACCAACAATGGGTGGTTTGACTTTTCTAATTAGTATTATCATTACCTCAATTATTGCAATTTTCTTTGTAGATAATTCAAATCCAATCATTTTATTATTATTTGTAACAATTGGTTTTGGTTTAATAGGTTTTATTGATGATTACATCATCGTCGTTAAGAAAAATAACCAAGGTTTAACAAGTAAGCAGAAATTTCTAGCACAAATTGCAATTGCAGTTGTATTCTTTTTACTAAGTGATGTTTTCCATCTTGTAGAATTTTCAACTAATCTAAACATACCTTTTACAAATATTAGTATTCCATTATCTTTTGCATATGTGATTTTTATTGTTTTTTGGCAAGTTGGATTCTCAAATGCTGTGAATTTAACAGATGGTTTAGATGGCTTAGCAACAGGATTATCAATCATTGGTTTTACAATGTACGCCATTATGAGCTTTGTTTTAGATTCACCAGCAATTGGAGCATTTTGTATTATAATGATTTTTGCATTATTAGGATTTCTACCGTATAACCTTAATCCCGCAAAGGTATTTATGGGAGACACTGGTAGTTTAGCTTTAGGTGGAATTTTCGCAACAATTTCAATTATGCTAAATCAAGAATTATCATTGTTACTAATTGGGCTGGTATTTGTAATTGAAACAGCTTCAGTTATGTTGCAAGTTGCTTCATATAAACTTACAAAAAAACGTATCTTTAAGATGAGCCCGATTCATCATCACTTTGAATTAAGTGGTTGGGGAGAATGGAAAGTAGTAACAGTGTTCTGGACAGCAGGTTTAATTTCAGGATTAATCGGATTATGGATAGGAGTGCATTAGCATGCTCAATTATACAGGATTAGAAAATAAAGATGTTCTTGTAGTAGGACTAGCCAAAAGCGGATATGAAGCAGCTAAGTTATTAATCAAATTAGGTGCCAATGTGACTGTAAATGATGGTAAAGACTTGTCACAAGATCCTCATGCCAAGGATTTAGAGGCGTTAGGAGTTAAAATAGTTGATGGTGGACATCCTTTATCATTATTAGATAATGAGCCAATTATAGTAAAAAATCCTGGTATTCCTTATACAGTTTCTATAATTCAAGAAGCATATCAGCGACATTTAAAAATATTAACTGAAGTAGAATTAAGTTATTTAATATCAGAAGCACCGATTATAGCTATAACTGGAACTAATGGTAAAACAACTACGAGTTCTTTAATTGGCGATATGTTTAAGAAAAGTAGATTGACTGGTAGACTCTCTGGAAATATAGGTTATGTAGCATCTAAAGTAGCACAAGAAACATCACCTAATGAATATCTAATAACTGAATTATCTTCATTCCAATTACTAGGTGTAGAGCAATATCGTCCGCATATTGCGATTATCACAAATATATATTCTGCTCATCTAGATTATCACGAAACGCTTGAAAACTACCAAAATGCAAAGAAACAGATTTACAAAAATCAAACAGAAAATGATTACCTAATATGTAATTATCATCAAAGACATTTAATTGAGTCTGAAAATTTGAAAGCTAAAACATTGTATTTCTCTACTCAACAAGAAGTAGACGGTATTTATATTAAAGATGGGTTTATTGTTTACCAAGGAATAAGAATCATTAATATAGATGATTTAGTATTACCTGGGGAACATAATTTAGAAAATATTCTAGCTGCAGTGTTAGCTTCAATCTTAGCTGGTGTTCCAATAAAAGCAATTATAGATAGTTTAACGACATTCTCTGGTATAGATCACAGATTACAATATATAGGTACAAATCGCACTAACAAGTATTACAATGATTCTAAAGCTACAAACACACTTGCTACACAATTTGCATTAAATTCATTCAAGCAACCAATCGTTTGGTTATGTGGTGGTTTAGATCGTGGTAATGATTTCGATGAATTAATACCTTATATGAAGAATGTACGTGTCATGGTTGTTTTTGGTCAAACTCAAGAAAAATTTGCTAAGCTTGGCAATAGTCAAGGTAAGTTAGTGGTGAAAGCTACAGATATTGAAGACGCTGTTAAAAAGGTACAAGATGTAGTCGAACCGAATGACGTTGTCTTACTATCACCTGCATGTGCAAGTTGGGATCAATATAAAACATTTGAAGAACGTGGAGAAAGATTTATAGAAAGTTTCCGTGCCCACTTACCATCTTATTAAAGGTTGTGAAATCAAGTGAAAGATAAACGACGTAAAGATAATAAGGTGAGCTCGATTCAAAGTCTTATTGAAAAAAGAAATCGAGAATTAAACAATGAAGAACACCTTTCAAATCATGATGCTAATCATAAGGATAAGAATAAAATTTCCACAGATGACGCTCAATTGTATAAAATTAATAAGCCTAATGAGACTTCTAAACAACAAGATCAAAATCAATCAATAGATGAAGATAACTTTAATAATCAATCCAATGAATCCGAACAATTGGAACAAAATGAAGCAATTGAACAATCTAATGAAACATCAGATGAAAATGCTCAAAACGTTGAAAGTACCAAAACGAATGATAGTCACAGACTCTCCACTAATTCTAGTGAAAACACATATAAGCTATCTATTAAAGATAGAGTTAAAGAGTTCAATGACAATCGTAAAAGAAAAAAACATGCCAAGAGTACACAATTTGATCATTTATCACCACAAGAGAGAAAAGAACAATTAAGAATTCAGCGAAGGAAGCGTCAAAAAAGAATTCAGTACGTTATCATTACATTTTTAGTATTATTAATAATTTTATTTTTACTCTACATGTTTACACCACTAAGTAGAATTTCTAATATTAAAATTAGTGGAAATAACAATGTGAGTAACAGTCAAGTTGAAAAAGCTTTGGATGTAAAAGATAATTCAAGAATGTATACGTATAGTAAACGTAAAGGTATTCAAAATCTGAAGAAGAATGATTTAATAAAAGACGTAAAAATTAAAAAGCAATTACCGAATACGTTAAAAGTGCAAATAACTGAAAATCAAGTTGTAGGTGTTGTTAAAGAAAAGAATAAATATGTGCCAATTATAGAAGGAAATCAAGAATTGAAAAACTTTGATGGTAATATTGCCGGAAGTGGACCTATTTTAGAAGGATTTAAAGGTGAAGAAAAAAGCAATATGATTAAATCTTTATCTAAGATGTCTCCAGAAATTAGAGATATGATTTCAGAAATTAAGTACGCACCTAAGCAAAATAGCCCTAATCGAATTCTTTTATATATGCAAGATGATATGCAAGTAGTTGGCAACATAAAAACGATTGCTAATAAAATTAAATATTATCCTCAAATGTCACAATCTTTATCAAAAGACGACTCTGGCAACTTGAAAACCCAAGGTTATATAGATTTATCTGTAGGTGCATCATTTATACCGTATAATGAAAACAGTAGCGGAGATTCAAAATCCGATCAAAATGTTCGTCAAAAATCACAACAAGAAACTGATGCAAAAGATGAGTTACAAAGCGCTTTAAATAAAATTAACGAACAATCAGATTCAAATAATTAAAAAATTTCGATATTAATATGTGTTTATAGTTCACAAGCCTTTCGACGTATTGTAAACTAAACATAGTGTATTTTAATAGTAATTTGTCAGGAGGTGCCTATCTATGGAGGAACATTACTATGTAAGCATAGATATTGGTTCATCAAGTGTAAAAACAATAGTAGGCGAAAAATTTCACAATGGAATAAATGTGATAGGTACAGGACAAACCTACACTAGCGGTATCAAGAACGGATTAATTGATGATTTCGACATTGCTAAACAAGCAGTTAAAGATACAATTAAAAAAGCTTCTATCGCATCAGGTGTAGACATTAAAGAAGTTTTCTTAAAATTACCTATCATAGGTACTGAAGTATATGATGAAGCAAATGAAATTGATTTTTATGAAGATACTGAAATAAACGGCACACACATTGAAGAAGTGCTAGAAGGCATTCGCCAAAAAAATGATGTAGCGGATACTGATGTAATTGATGTATTCCCTATTCGTTTTATTGTGGATGGGGATAATGAAGTATCGGACCCTAAAGAATTGATTGCTAGACACTCATTAAGAGTTGAAGCAGGAGTTATTGCAATTCATAAATCTATCTTAATCAACATGATTAAATGTGTAGAATCATGTGGCGTAGATGTTTTAGATGTTTATTCAGATGCTTATAATTATGGCTCAATTCTTACAGCTACTGAAAAAGAATTAGGAGCATGTGTAATAGATATTGGTGAAGATTTAACTCAAATCGCCTTTTATGAACGTGGAGAATTAGTAGACGCTGATTCAATAGAATTAGCAGGTCGCGATATTACTGATGATATTGCTGAAGAACTAAATACTACATATGAAACGGCTGAAAAGATAAAACATCAATATGGTCATGCTTATGCTAACTCTGCATCAGATCAAGATGTATTTAGTGTAGATCAAGTAGACAGTGATGAATTAGTTGAATATACTCAGAAAGATTTAAGTGCTGTAATTGAGAGAACAATGCAAGATATCTTTGATGAGGTGTTTGATGTATTAGTTGACTTAGGGTTAACTAGAGTGAACGGTGGTTTCATTGTAACTGGCGGTTCTTCAAACTTATTAGGAGTTAAAGAATTACTTAATACGATGGTAAATGAAAAGATTAGAGTTCATACACCGTCACAAATGGGTATCAGAAAGCCAGAATTCACATCAGCTATTTCTACTATATCTAGTAGCATCACTTTTGATGAGTTGCTCGATTATGTTACAATGAGTTATCAAGATAATGATGAGTTTGAAGAAGAAGTTATTGAAGATAACGAGAGAGAACATACTTCTAAATCAGGTGGATTTGACTGGTTTAAACGTAAGTCAAATAAAAATGAAAATACTTATGAAGAAGACTACAACGAACCACATGAAAGAACAGATAAAGTAGACGACGATGATAAGTATGATAGCAATGAAAGTCATCACGATACGACAGAACATTATGATGATCAAGAGCAACCTCAAAAAGAAGAGGGCAAATTTAAAAAACTTATGAAATCTCTATTTGAATGATGGGCCAAAAAGACTAGGAGGAAATATAAATGTTAGAATTTGAACAAGGATTTAATCATTTAGCGACATTAAAAGTCATCGGTGTAGGTGGCGGTGGTAACAACGCTGTTAACCGTATGATCGACCATGGCATGAACAATGTAGAATTTATTGCAATTAATACAGACGGACAAGCTTTAAACTTATCTAAAGCAGAATCTAAAATCCAAATTGGTGAGAAATTAACACGCGGACTTGGTGCTGGTGCAAATCCAGAAATTGGTAAAAAAGCAGCTGAAGAGTCACGTGAACAAATTGAAGATGCAATCCAAGGTGCAGATATGGTATTCGTAACTGCTGGTATGGGTGGCGGAACTGGTACAGGTGCTGCACCAGTAGTAGCTAAGATTGCTAAAGAAATGGGAGCATTAACTGTTGGTGTAGTAACACGTCCATTCGGTTTTGAAGGACGTAAACGTTCAACTCAAGCAGCAGCTGGTGTTGAATCTATGAAAGCAGCAGTAGATACACTAATTGTTATCCCTAACGATCGCTTATTAGATATCGTTGATAAATCAACTCCAATGATGGAAGCATTTAAAGAAGCAGATAATGTATTACGTCAAGGTGTTCAAGGTATCTCTGACTTAATCGCTGTATCAGGTGAAGTAAACTTAGACTTTGCTGACGTTAAAACAATTATGTCTAACCAAGGTTCTGCTTTAATGGGTATTGGTGTCTCTTCTGGAGAGAACAGAGCAGTTGAAGCAGCTAAAAAAGCAATTTCATCACCATTACTTGAAACTTCAATCGTTGGTGCTCAAGGTGTGTTAATGAACATCACTGGTGGGGAATCACTATCATTATTTGAAGCTCAAGAAGCGGCTGACATCGTACAAGATGCTGCAGATGAAGATGTAAATATGATCTTTGGTACAGTTATCAATCCTGAACTACAAGATGAAATCGTAGTAACTGTAATTGCTACTGGTTTTGAAGATAAACCAACTTCACAAGGACGTAAAGCTTCAAGTACTGGTTTCGGAACAAGTGCAACTTCAAGCACTTCAACACAAACAAGTACGCCAAGAGAAGAATCATTCTCTCAAAGCTCATCAAGCTCTCGTTCTTCTGAAAGTGTATCAGAAAGAAGTCATACTACTAAAGATGACGATATTCCTAGCTTTATCAGAAATAGAGAAGAAAGACGTTCTAGAAGAACTAGACGTTAATTGAAAATAAGTTTTGTCTATATTTCGTTGTATGATTAAGTGTATTTATCGTCTTAATCATTCCTAATTGGGAGTAGAACGGCGAATTCACTTGTGGATTCATGTTCTCTCCCTTTTTTATTTACTTTTAAGTAAAGTAAAGATTGTTATATAATATAGCTATATTCAATTTTAGAGTAAGCTTTTTAAAAATCGACAAAAATAAAACTTTTAATTAAGGTGGTTTGATTTCGTGTCAGAGAAATTTGTAAAGTATCCACATCACTTGAAATATGAATCTCAAGACTTGAAGCATGTTAAATTAGGATTCACTACAAGAGAAGGTGGCTATAGTCTATATCCAGAATCATCATTCAATATGGCAAGATATGTGGATGATAATCCTGAAAATATTACTAAACACCAAGAAATGTTGGCGGACGCGATTGGGTTTGTAAGAGCACAATGGGTATTTCCAATTCAAACTCATGAAAATCGAGTAATGGAAATTTCGCAAAGTCATCGTGGAACTAACATCGATACATTAACAGATGATATGTATGGTATTGATGGGATTTATACATATGAACCTGATACGTTATTAACGATGTGCTACGCTGATTGTGTACCAGTTTATTTCTATAGTGAAAAACATCACTATGTAGGATTAGCACATGCTGGCTGGCGAGGTACATATGGTCAAATTGTTAGTGAAATGTTAAAGCAAATTGATTTTGATTATAATGATCTAAAGATTGTAATTGGACCATCTACATCAACTACATATGAAATTAATGATGATATTAAAGCGAAGTTTGAAACATTGCCAATTAATGTTAAAGATTATATTGAAACTCGTGGAGAGAATCGACATGGTATTGATTTAAAACGTGCTAATGCGCTATTACTTAATCATTATGGTGTACCATTCGACAATATATATATAACTGATTATGCTACATCAGAGGATTTATCACTTTTCTTCTCATATCGAGTTGAAAAAGGTCAAACAGGTAGAATGTTGGCTTTTATAGGCCAAAAATAATCTCATTAGATTAGTCATATAAATAATAAATATTTAAAGGCATATGTATTTATTAGTGATAACTGAACTTAACAAATGGTGAAGAGGTTGAGTAGAATATGGATGTAAAACAAAATTTAAGAAATATTGAAAGTGAAATACAGTCACACTTTAAAAATAGTGAAGCGTCTACCTTGCCAAACGTGATTGCAGTAACAAAATATGTTACAATAGACCGTGCTAAAGAAGCTTATGATGTTGGACTTAGACATTTTGGTGAAAATAGATTAGAAGGCTTTTTAGAAAAGAAATCTGCTTTGCCTAACGATGTTACTATGCACTTTATAGGTTCTTTACAATCTAGAAAAGTAAAAGAAGTCATTAACGAAATTGATTACCTACATGCACTAGATAGACTTAGTCTAGCTAAGGAAATTAATAAAAGAGCGGATCATGAGATTGCTTGCTTCATACAAGTCAATGTCTCAGGAGAAGAATCTAAGCATGGTATTGCTTTGAATGAAGTTAATCACTTTATAGAACAAATTCAACAATATGATAAAATAAAAATTGTCGGATTAATGACAATGGCACCTTATACAGAAGACACTGCATATATTCGACAGTTATTTAAACAATTACGAGTAAAACGAGATGAAATTAAAGATCTTAATTTAGATTATGCACCATGTCACTATTTATCTATGGGAATGAGTAATGATTATGCAATTGCTGTAGAAGAAGGTGCTTCATTTATAAGAATTGGGACTAAACTTGTAGGAGAATAGGAGTGAGCCCCGTGGCTATTAAAGATTTATTTAATAATTTTTTTCTAATGGATGATGAAGAAGAAGTAGAAAGCCCTGAAGAGCGACAACGTCGTGTAGTTCAGAATGAAGAAAATGAAACAAACAATGTTCAACAGAATCAACCGCAACAATCAGAACGTTCATATAGTAATCAAAGTAAATTGAAAACAGTACCACAAAAGAAAACAACAAGAAATTATAACTCAGAAGAAAGGAATGTGCGTATGAATCAACCCCCATCAAAGTCAAACGGCAAAAATGTTGTTACAATGAATCAAACGTCGCAAAGTTATAGTGGTTATGAAAGTTCAAAAATGTGCTTATTCGAGCCACGAGTATTTTCAGATACACAAGATATCGCGGATGAATTAAAAAACCGCCGTGCTACTTTAGTGAATTTACAACGGATTGATAAAATTTCAGCTAAACGCATTATTGATTTCTTAAGTGGAACAGTTTATGCGATTGGTGGAGATATTCAACGCGTAGGTACTGACATATTCCTTTGTACACCTGATAATGTAGAAGTTGCGGGAAGTATTACAGATCATATTGAACAAATGGAATCGCAACACTACGAATAAGGAGAACATTATATGGATGTAGGTTTACTAGCTACCATTTTTAATTTTATAATTTTTCTAGTTCAAATATATTACTTTGGAATGATTATTTATTTCTTTACATCTTGGGTACCTAATATTAGAGAATCTAAGTTCGGTGAAATACTTGGTAAATTATATGAACCATTTTTAGAACCATTTAGAAAGATTATTCCACCAATAGGAATGATTGATATTTCTTCACTTGTAGCTTTGTTTGTACTTGTATTATTCCAAGCTGGGTTAAGAAGCATCTTTAATATGATAATAGTTCATTTAATGTAATAATATATGGCGTTTAAGAGGCTGAGACAATACATGAGGTTGTTTCAACCTCTTTTATCATTTAATTTAGAATCAGAGAGGTGTAAGATAATCGATATTTATCAGCATTTTAGAGACGAAGAGCAAGGATTAATAGATCAATTAATAGATAAGTGTGATCAAGTTGAACAGCAGTATGCGCCAATTCTGACAAACTTTCTTGATCCGAGAGGACAATATATACTTGAAGTCATATCAGGTAGTTATGAAGATATGGAAGTGACTTTTTTTGGTGGAGATAACGCAGAGAGAAAACGAGGTCTCATTGCCCCTAATTATTTTGAACCTGGGGAAGCTGACTTTGAAGAAGTATTAATTCAAATCAACTATCCAGAGAAGTTTGTTAATATACAACATCAACATGTCCTAGGAACACTTATGTCATTAGGAATAGAAAGGGAACAAGTTGGTGATATTATTGTCGGTGACAGTATTCAATTTGTTTTGACAAAGCAATTAGAATCGTATATTATGTTGGAATTAACAAAGATAAAAGGTGCTACAGTTAAACTTAATTCTATTCCATTTAAAGATATGATACAATCAGTAGAGAATTGGAAAATTCAAGGTTGTACTGTAAGTGCATTGAGATTAGACGTCGTTTTAAAAGAAATGATTCATAAATCTCGAACAATAGCAAAACAATTAATTGAAAAGAAGCGTGTGAAAGTTAATCACACAATTATTGATTCACCAGATTTTCAAGTTCAAACTAATGATTTATTATCTATTCAAGGATTTGGAAGAGCTCAAATCATTGATATAGGTGGTAGGACTAAAAAAGACAAAATACACATAAATTATCGAACGCTATTTAAGTAATAAATATAAGTCAATTTAATGTTGATTTAAGGAGGATGTAGGATGCCTTTTACACCTAGTGAAATTAAAAATAAAGAATTTACAAAAGTGAAAAATGGTTTAGAACCAGCTGAAGTAAGTGATTACTTAAATCAATTAAGTAATGAAATTGAACGTTTAAAAGAAGAAAAAAAACAGCTTGAAAAAGTAATTGAAGAGAGAGATACTAATATTAAATCTTATCAACAAGTTCATCAATCAGTAAGTGATGCCCTTGTTCAAGCTCAACAAGCTGGAGAAGAGACTAAATTGGCTGCTAATAAAGAAGCTGAAGCTGTTATCAGTAAAGCTCAAGCACAAGCAGATTTAATTGTTAATGACGCTATCGAAAAAGCACGTCATTTATCATTCCAAACTGAAGATATGAAACGTCAATCTAAAATATTCAGATCACGTTTCCGCATGCTAGTTGAAGCTCAATTAGATTTACTTAAAAATGATGATTGGGATTATTTATTAAACTATGATATCGATGCAGAAAAAGTCACACAAGAAAATTTCCAACATTTAAATAGCCAAGACATTACACCTGAAGAACAACTTAGCGCTCAATCTCAACAATCTGAAAGCGTGCTTGCAAGCGAGAGTAATAACAGTAAAACAAATTCACTAAGTACAAGTGACGCAACTAGTACAAGTGAGAACGTTACTTCACAATCAAGCGTGAGTCAAAGCGAATCAACATCAAATAAATAATTGTTATAAAATAAGTCAGACAAGTAGGAGATAATAAACTTTTTACAGCGAATTAGGGTTGGTGAAAGCCTAATAAAAGTCTATCTCTT
The DNA here is from genome assembly GCF_058807855.1 of Staphylococcus sp. GW821-FHT11H10. NCBI lineage: Bacteria > Bacillati > Bacillota > Bacilli > Caryophanales > Staphylococcaceae > Staphylococcus > Staphylococcus sp. GW821-FHT11H10. The sequence continues at coordinate 85,307 of NZ_JBXARC010000001.1, forward strand.
ATATCACTGATTTTTACAAAGTAATATTATATATGAGAGAACTCTAAGTTGAGTTAACAAGGGTGGTACCGCGGTAATTCCGTCCCTTTTTAATTGAACTTAGAGTTCTTTTACATTTAAGGAGTGAAATCAATTATGAACTATAAAGATACTTTATTAATGCCAAAGACTGACTTTCCTATGCGTGGTGGATTGCCAAATAAAGAACCGCAAATCCAAGAACAATGGGAAGCTAACAATCAATACCAAAAAGCATTAGAAAAAAATAAAGGTAACCAATCTTACATCTTACATGATGGACCACCGTATGCGAATGGTAATTTGCATATGGGGCATGCGTTAAACAAAATCATTAAGGATATTATTGTACGTTATAAAACGATGCAAGGTTTTTACGCACCATACGTTCCAGGTTGGGATACACATGGCTTACCAATTGAACAAGCTTTGACTAAAAAGGGCGTAGATCGCAAAAAAATGTCAATTGCTGAATTTAGAGAAAAATGTAAGGAATTTGCGTTAGAACAAATCGAATTACAAAAGAAAGACTTTAAACGTCTTGGTGTACGAGGAGATTTTAATGATCCTTATATCACGCTTAAACCTGAATATGAAGCTGCTCAAATTCGTTTATTTGGTGAGATGGCGGATAAAGGATTAATTTATAAAGGTAAGAAACCAGTTTATTGGTCACCGTCAAGTGAATCGTCTTTAGCCGAAGCTGAAATTGAATATCATGATAAACGTTCAGCATCTATCTATGTAGCATTTGACGTGAAAGATACTAAAGGTGTAGTAGATCAGGATGCTCAATTCATTATTTGGACAACTACTCCATGGACTATTCCATCTAACGTAGCAATTACAGTTCATCCTGATTTAAAATATGGTCAATATAATGTGAATGGCAAGAAATATATTATCGCACAAGCATTATCTGAAGATGTAGCAGAAGCTTTAGAATGGGATAAAGATGCCATTCAATTAGAAAAAGAATTTACAGGTAAAGAGTTAGAGTATGTTGAAGCGCAACATCCTTTCTTAGATAGAATCTCACTTGTAATTAATGGTAATCATGTTACAACTGATGCTGGTACAGGTTGTGTTCATACCGCTCCTGGTCATGGTGAAGATGACTATATCGTTGGGCAAAAATATGATTTACCAGTTATTAGTCCTTTAGATGATAAAGGTGTGTTTACTGAAGAAGGTGGACAATTTGAAGGTATGTTTTATGATAAAGCTAACAAAGCAGTTACTGACTTATTAACTGAAAAAGACGCTTTATTAAAATTAAACTTTATTACACATAGTTACCCTCATGATTGGCGTACTAAGAAACCAGTTATCTTCCGTGCTACACCACAATGGTTTGCCTCTATTAATAAAGTAAGACAAGATATTTTAGATGCTATTGAAGAAACAGATTTCAAAGTGGATTGGGGTAAAACACGTATTTACAATATGATCCGTGATCGTGGAGAATGGGTTATTTCTCGTCAACGTGTATGGGGAGTTCCACTACCTGTATTCTATGCCGAGAATGGCGATATCATTATGACGAAAGAAACAGTTAACCACGTAGCTGATTTATTTGAAGAGCATGGTTCAAATATTTGGTTTGAAAGAGAAGCAAAAGACTTATTACCTGAAGGCTTTACACACCCTGGTAGTCCAAATGGTACTTTTACAAAAGAAATGGACATTATGGATGTTTGGTTTGACTCTGGTTCGTCACATCGTGGTGTATTAGAAAATCGTCCAGAATTAAGTTTCCCAGCTGATCTATATTTTGAAGGTAGTGACCAATATCGTGGTTGGTTTAACTCTTCAATTACAACTGCTGTAGCAACTAGAGGTCAAGCGCCTTATAAATTCTTATTATCACACGGCTTTGTAATGGACGGTGAAGGTAAGAAAATGAGTAAATCACTAGGTAATGTTATTGTTCCTGACCAAGTTGTAAAACAAAAAGGTGCTGACATTGCACGTTTATGGGTAAGCAGTACTGATTATTTAGCAGACGTTCGTATTTCGGATGAAATCTTAAAACAAACTTCTGATGTTTATCGTAAAATTAGAAATACTTTAAGATTTATGCTTGGTAATATTAACGATTTTAATCCTGATACTGATGTAATTCCTGAAGCAGAATTACTTGAAGTCGATCGTTATTTACTAAATCGTTTACGTGAGTATACTGCTAGCACAATTGAACATTATGATAACTTTGATTATTTAAATATTTATCAAGAAGTACAAAACTTTATAAATGTTGAATTGAGTAATTTCTACTTAGATTACGGTAAAGATATTCTTTATATTGAAGAGAAAAATGCGCATAAACGTCGTAGTATGCAAACTGTTCTATACCAAATCTTAGTTGATATGACTAAATTATTAGCACCTATTTTAGTTCACACAGCTGAAGAAGTTTGGACACACACACCGCATGTAAAAGAAGAAAGTGTTCATTTAGCTGACATGCCTAAGGTAGTTGAAGTTGATCAAGCATTGCTTGACAAATGGAATCAATTCATGGCATTACGTGATGATGTAAACCGTGCGTTAGAAGTTGCACGTAATAATAAAGTTATTGGTAAGTCTCTTGAAGCAAAAGTTGTAATTGGTAATAACGACAACTTTAAAGCTGCAGAGTTCTTACAACAATTTGAAGATTTACAACAATTATTCATTGTTTCACAAGTTGAAGTTTCAGATTCTGTAGACAATGCAGAGGCTTATCAACATGGTGATATTAGAATTGACCATGCAGTAGGTGAAAAATGTGAAAGATGTTGGAACTATACTGAAGAATTAGGTTCAGTAGGTGAATTAGAACACTTATGTCCACGATGCCAAGAAGTAGTTAAAACTTTAGTTTAATAAATAAATTATTGAAAACACATGGGACATAAATAATATAATAATCCTATTTTGCAATTTACTGTAGCTGACTGAACAGATAAAACGCTTCAATCAAGCTTTTCTCAGTTCTAGTCATCTTTGTGAGCTGGCCCTAATAAAGAAAATTTCATAAAGAAATTCTACAAGCAAAGCAAGTTGGGAGTTGGACAACGAATTTGAGAAGAATTCTGTCCGACTCTCTTTTTGTATTTACAATATAATTTATAAGTAAAAACAATGACGATATGCAATGTTTCACTTTTTAATAAAAGGCTATTTAAATAGATATATTCATTAAATCAAGATTATTCGACTATTTAATAAATAGAGGTGAATCATGAGTAAAATCTTATTAACAGGTGCATCGGGTTATATTGGAGGACATTTAAAAGATCAATTAAAAATACATCATGATATTATAGCAACTTCAAGAAATACTAGTAACAAAGAAAATGAAGAGAATGTTACTTGGAAAGCTGCTGATTTATTTGATTTAGATGAGATAACAGAAGTAATGGAAGGGGTAGATACTGCAATTTACCTTGTCCATTCTATGATGCCAAACGCCAAGTTAACGCAAGCAAACTTTGAAGATATGGATGCTTTATTAGCAGATAATTTTGCGAGAGCTGCAAAGAAACAAGGCGTTAGACATATTGTATTTATGAGTGGTTTAATTCCAAATGAAGATAAACTATCTGCTCATTTACGTAGTCGTTTGGAATGTGAAAAAATTTTAGGTTCTTATGGTATACCTGTAAGTACATTAAGAGCTGGATTAATTATTGGGGCTAAGGGAAGTTCTTATCCTATTTTAAAACGTTTAGTTGAACGATTGCCTGGTATGGTATTACCTAGTTGGGCATACAATATGATAGCACCAGTATCAATTAATGATGTAATTAATAAACTGGCATTACTAGTAGAGCGAACACCACAACATAATGAGTCTTTTGACATAACAGGTCCTGAAATTATGAATTATAAAGAATTAATACAACGTACAGCAGTAGTGCTAAATAAGCGTTTACCAATCGTTGATTTACCAATTATACCTATTTGGGTAAGTAGATATTGGGTACAACTCATTTCAAAAGTACCTAAAGAAATGGTCTACCCACTTATGAATAGTTTAGTTCATGATATGATTCCACAACCAGAGCGCACGCATCCTGATATTTCTATTGGAGAGATGACGTATGAAGAAAGTGTGCAACAAGCGCTAGATGAAGAAAATGAAATGAATGAAAATCAAAACAAATCAAAAAAATCATCTAGTTCTAATAGTAAAGAACAAATTAAAGATGTTAGAGCAATATCACGCTTTAGAATTCCAGAAAATTATTCAATGGAAGATGTCTCAAAAACATATGCGAAGTTTATAAATAATATTACGTTACATTTAATTAATGGAACTATAAATGAAAATGAATTTAATATTAGTTTGCCATTTACTAATCAATTTATTTTGAAAATGGAGCGTGATATGCAAGATTCTTCTAAAGATATGATTGTTTATAAAATCGTAGGTGGTAATTTAGCATTATCTAATAATGGTGGTAATGCTAGATTTGAATTTAGACGCATCTTGGATTCAAATGAAGCTATTATTGCACTACAAGAATATGAACCGACGTTACCTTGGTCTGTTTATAAGTTTACACAGGCTAATATCCATAAATCTGTAATGGAATTATTTGTTAATCATATGAATAATCTTGCAGACAAAGATAAAGAAGCGACAACACAAAGTGATCAATTGTTTAGTACAATCGCGATGACTACAGGAGCAGTTATAGGTGCATATGTTGGATCAAAAATTTATCATTTGATTAAAGCTTAAATGACGAAAAATTAGTATTAATTTTAAGCTAAATATAATCTACGATTAATAGCTTTAGAATTAGTGAGAGAAAGACAATTTCTATGAATATATTATAGAAATTGCCTTTTCTTTTTTTATGTTTGAATTAAGATGTATAACTTTATTAAACTTGAGTGCAACTGTACTTGTGTAAGGCGTTCTAAAATAGATAACAAAACATAGTTGTGAAACTTTTAAGCAAGCATCTCGACTTAAGTGAAATAATGAACCCAATTTCTAAGACACTACTTTAAAGTACTACTTTAGAAGTTAATAAATTGCAATATACATACAAAGACTGATAAAATTTTATATATTTTAAGTTAAAATATTAGGTATTATTTTCATTGAATTGTATTTTTCATCCAGTAAAAGAAGCAAGTTCTATTTAGTAATGCAGTATTAGGAGGCCATAATGTTTCATTCAAAACATTCACATTTTGTAAATGGTATAACTATAAATGTTAGAAATTTAGCTGACTTAAGACCATTTTATGAAACTATATTGGGATTTGAAGTTATTACAGAAACAAATCATTCTGTTCGGTACGAGATAGGTCAGTCAAATCATTTTTTAACATTAAATGAAGTTATAAATGGTAGGGAACCACTTTTATCTGAAGCAGGATTATTTTATGTAGGTATATTGCTTCCTAGTATTACAGATTTAGCCGATTTACTTGTACAAATGACAGACTTTGAAATTCCGGTAAATGGTGGAGAACAAAGTGTTTGTATGTCCCTCTTTTTTGAAGATCCAGAAGGGAATGCGTACAAGTTTTATGTCGACCATGATATGGATTACTGGGTGTACGATAATGAAAATGTGAAGTTAGATATTGAAGCAATCAATGTTCCACGTTTACTAACTAATGTATCAGAACAAACTTGGCAAGGGATTCCTAAAGGCACTAAAATAGGAAATTTATCACTTAAAACGATACGTATGTCAGAGGTTGAATCTTATTATTTAAGATATTTTGGACTTGAACTATCTGCGTATTTAGATCAGTTTTCACTCTATATGTCTTCAAATCAATACCATCATCATTTGGCTGTTAATCAATGGTTATCAAGTACTAAACGTGTGATGAATAACGTAACATATGGTCTTGCTTTAATTGATTATTATTATCCCGAAACAACGCATATCGATGTTAAAGGTCCAGATGGGCTTCATTTTAGATTTAATTTTATAGAAGTAGTGTGATTTAATGAAGAAATTTATACTTATAATGGTTTTAGGAAGTGCACTTTTCACTGGTGGAGCTATATATGATGGAATTGATAATCAAGATATGACGCAACCGACAATTCATTTTTGGGAAAAGAACCCAATGAAATTAAACTTATATGCTAAAGGCCAATGTACGTATTATGTGTTTGATAGAATTAGACAAGATGGCAATATGATTAGTAATAGATGGGGAGATGCCAAATATTGGGCTAATGAAGCAAGCAAAGAAGGATATAAAGTTAATGATAATCCAAGTGTTGGTTCAATTCTTCAATATCCAAAAGGTCAACATGGTCATGTTGCATATGTAGACAAAGTTAATCATGATGGCTCGTTAACCGTTTTTGATATGAATTATCGTAAACCATATGAAGTTACTAAGCGCACAGTTTACGAATATCAAGTAGATGAATTTAATTATATTCATCCTAAGAAAAATCAAAGTGAAAACGCATAATGAACTACAGTTACTAATATCATCATCTATTTGTAACTGTAGCTTTTTTTATATAGAGGAGTAAGCTATAATGTAGAGTGTTGTCAAAGTGTAGTGTGTGAATGGAGGCACGTGAATGAAAAAGAAATATTATATAACCATATCTTTAATAGTAGCAATCGCTATATTAATTATTGACCAAGTCACAAAACGGATTATTGCTACAACAATGAATATTGGTGATTCATATGAAGTTATTCCTAATTTTTTAAATATAACATCACATAGAAACAATGGTGCTGCATGGGGAATTCTTAGTGGGAAAATGGGATTCTTTTATATTATTACGATAGTCATTCTCATCGTACTTGTACTATTTTATATTAAAGAAGCAAAGTATAATCTATTTATGCAAGTTGCAATAAGTTTACTATTTGCAGGTGCATTAGGAAACTTTATTGATCGATTAGTAAATGGTGAAGTAGTTGATTTTGTTGACACTAATATTTTTGGATATGATTTCCCAATATTTAATGTTGCGGATTCAAGTTTAACAATAGGTGTATTGTTCATAATCATTGCCTTACTTAAAGATGCGAATTCAAAAGAATAGGAGGCTATAATTTGAAAACACATGAATTTAAAATTGAAAACCAAGAGCTTGTTGGACAGCGTATTGATAAATTATTACCTGAATTCAACAATGAATGGTCTAGAAGTCAAATTCAAGATTTGATTAAAGAAGATTTAGTAACAGTTAACGAAAAAGTGATTAAGTCTAATTACAAAGTTAAATTAAATGATCTTATTATCGTTACAGAGAAGGAAGTTGTCGAAGCTGATATTCAGCCAGAGAACCTAAATTTAGATATTTATTATGAAGATGAAGATGTAGCGATAGTTTATAAACCTAAAGGCATGGTAGTACATCCATCACCAGGTCATTATTCTGGTACTTTAGTTAATGGTTTAATGTATCAAATTAAAGATTTATCTGGAATTAATGGTGAAATTCGCCCAGGTATAGTTCATCGTATCGATAAAGATACATCAGGGTTATTAATGGTTGCCAAAAATGATATTGCTCATAGAGGGTTAGTGGAACAATTAATGGATAAATCCGTTAAAAGAAAATATACCGCTTTAGTACATGGAAATATTCCACATGATTATGGCACTATTGATGCGCCTATCGGACGTAACGAGAAAGATCGACAATCAATGGATGTCGTAGATAACGGTAAAGAAGCGGTTACACACTTTAATGTTTTAGAACATTTTAATGATTACACATTAATCGAATGTCAATTAGAGACAGGGCGTACGCACCAAATTCGTGTTCATATGAAATATATTGGTTTCCCTCTTGTTGGAGATCCAAAGTATGGTCCACGAAAAACACTTGATATTGGTGGACAAGCATTACATGCAGGTGTTATAGGATTTGAACACCCTGTTACTCATGAATACATTGAACGTCAAGCAGAACTACCTAAAGAATTTGAAACACTTTTAGAAGATATTCGCTTAAGAGATGCATAAGAAAAGAATAGTTTGGTAGCCCGCAAAGTTTCAACGCTTTGTGGGTGTTTTTTCTAATTTCACATTTAATCAATGATTCTTTAATATGTATTTTTGAAAAAGTTGGTCTAATTTTTTAGTATTTCTCAAATTCGATTAACTACAGTAAAAGTATTATTTATTTACAATTGATAATTTTAAAAATTGCATTGACTTATAGCTCAAAAAGTTTTAAGCTAGTAACAGTTCAAAAAAGAAATCGGTGTCTTTAAAAGAGAGTCCAGAGAGGCTTCAAAGACAATGAGTATAATTCTATATACTTTCTTAAAATAATTCAGCGAAATATATGAATTGTTTTACTAGAATGGCTTTATCATGTAATGTATAACGTTACATGTGCGTATATAAATTTGCCCTCATGTCTTTGAAAAAGGCATGAGGGTTTTTAATTTTAAGAGGTGAGATAATGTCTGAGCGAATCATCATGGATGAAGCTGCAATACAACGTACTGTAACGCGTATGGCGCATGAAATTCTTGAATATAACAAAGGTACAGAAAATCTTGTGTTACTCGGAATTAAAACGAGAGGCGAATTTTTAGCAATACGTATACAAGACAAAATCAATCAAATTGAACAAAAAATAGTTCCGACAGGTACAATTGATATTACACACTTTCGAGATGATATTGAAATTGCTAACAAGCAAATCACTCAAGATGCAATAGAAATTGATGCTGATATTAACGATAAGGTAGTCATCATCATTGATGATGTACTTTATACAGGAAGAACTGTTAGAGCTTCATTAGATGCAATTCTGCTTCATTCTCGACCGATTAAAATTGGCTTAGCGGCACTTGTAGATCGAGGACATCGAGAATTACCAATAAGAGCAGATTTTGTAGGGAAAAACATACCAACTTCTAAAGAAGAATCTGTTTTAGTGTATTTAAACGAAAAAGATTCACAGAATGCAGTAATAATTGAATAAAGACCTTTTAAATCAGTACGAGAGACTGAAAAAGGTAAAGTATTCAAAAGTGAGTGTGGATTACGATGATAGAATGGTCAGTACTAATAATCATCTCACTATAATTGAATGCTTTGTCACGTAGATACGGATAACGATAAGTATAAGTGCTTATCTGTATGTTTGCTACGATTTTTTAGTCTCTTTACATTTAAATGTAAAAGAGACTTTTTTTATGAGAGGAAGAAAAAAGGTGGAAAATGAACAAATGTTTGAACGCACCGTTAAACCGGTGTTAGACGTACAAGACAAACCTAAAGCAACACAATGGGCGCTACTGAGTTTGCAACATTTATTTGCAATGTTTGGTTCTACAGTATTAGTGCCATTCCTAACTGGCTTGCCAATATCAGCTGCTTTACTTGCATCCGGGATAGGAACATTGCTTTATATATTAATTACTAAGGCAAAGATTCCAGCATATTTAGGATCAAGTTTCGCATTTATCACACCAATTATTACTGGATTAAGCACACATAGCTTAGGAGACATGTTAGTAGCACTGTTCGCTAGTGGCGTAATGTATGCCATCATCGGGATCCTAATCAAAATCAGTGGTACAGGATGGTTAATGCATTTACTTCCACCGGTAGTTGTGGGACCAGTAATCATGGTAATTGGATTAAGTTTAGCACCAACAGCGGTCAATATGGCAATGTACGAGAACTCAGGAGATATGAAAGGGTACAATTTAAGCTATCTGGTTGTCGCGCTTATTACATTACTTGTAACAATAATTGTGCAAGGGTTCTTCAAAGGTTTCTTATCACTTATACCGGTACTTATTGGTATCATTGTTGGTTATATTGTTTCAATCTTTATGGGATTAGTTAACTTTTCGAATATTGCTAAAGCAAATTGGATTGATTTCCCACATATCTATTTACCATTTAAAGATTATGTGCCATCGATTCACCTTGGTTTAATACTCGTTATGTTACCAATCGTTTTCGTAACCGTAAGTGAGCATATCGGTCACCAAATGGTTATCAACAAAATCGTAGGTAGAAACTTCTTCGAGGATCCAGGTTTACATCGCTCAATAATCGGAGATGGTGTTTCAACAATGTTCGCAAGTATTATTGGTGGGCCACCAAGCACAACATACGGAGAAAACATCGGTGTACTAGCAATAACAAAGATATACAGTATCTATGTTATTGGCGGTGCAGCGGTTATAGCGATTGTCTTATCATTTATTGGTAAGTTCTCAGCGTTGATTTCTTCAATACCGACACCGGTAATGGGCGGCGTGTCCATCTTATTGTTCGGTATTATAGCAGCAAGTGGACTAAGAATGTTAGTTGAAAGCAACATTGATTTTGCAAGCAACCGCAACCTAGTTATCGCTTCAGTCATCTTAGTTGTAGGTATAGGTAACTTACTCATTAATTTAAAAGGTTTAGGTGTAAACCTTCAAATCGAAGGTATGGCACTAGCAGCACTTTCAGGTATTATCTTAAATTTAATTTTGCCAAAAGAAAAACAGGATTCAAAAAACTAATTTAACAAGGATTATTTATCAGGAGGCGCTTTATGAATAACTTATTATCTATGGAACATTTATCTAACGAGGACATTTACGAATTAATTCAAACAGCTTGTGATTACAAATCAGGAAAGCAAACCTTACCACAATTCGAAGGGAAGTTTGTTTCTAATTTATTCTTCGAAAATTCAACTCGAACAAAGTGTAGCTTTGAAGTAGCAGAACAAAAATTAGGACTTAAAGAAGTTAATTTTGAAACAAGTACTTCATCAGTACAAAAAGGCGAATCACTGTATGATACATGTAAAACACTTGAAAGTATAGGTGTTGATTTACTAGTAATCAGACATTCTCAAAATGCATACTATGAAGAATTAGAAAATCTTAATATTCCAATTGCTAATGCTGGAGATGGAAGTGGCCAACATCCTACACAAAGTCTGTTAGATATTATGACAATCTATGAGGAATACGGTTCTTTTGAAGGATTAAACATTTTAATATGTGGTGATATTAAAAATTCACGTGTAGCTCGAAGTAATTTTATAAGTCTAACTTCATTAGGCGCAAATGTAATGTTCTCAAGTCCAGATGAATGGGTGGACGACTCATTAGATGCACCATATGTTCAAATTGATGATGTCATTGACCAAGTAGATATTGTTATGTTATTACGTGTTCAACATGAACGTCATGGTATTACTGGAGAAGCTAATTTTGAGGCAAATGATTACCATGAACAATATGGTTTGACAATGGATAGATACAATAAGTTAAAAGATAAAGCAATCGTAATGCACCCTGCACCAGTTAACAGAGGAGTAGAAATCGATAGTGAATTAGTTGAAGCACCAAAGGCACGAATCTTTAAACAAATGACTAATGGCATGTATTTAAGAATGTCAGTAATCAATAAACTATTATCAGGAAAAGAGGCGTAAACATTGAAATTAATTAAAAATGCTCAAATTTTAGATAACGGTGAACTTAAACAAGCATCCATTTTAATAGATGGTCAGCACATCAAAGAAATTAACAATAACATTGAAGTAGATGAAAATGTTGAAGTAATTGATGCACAAGGTCATTTTGTAGCACCAGGTTTAATCGATGTTCATGTTCATTTACGTGAGCCTGGTGGGGAACATAAGGAGACAATTAAAACAGGTACAAAAGCTGCAGCACGTGGAGGATTCACAACCGTATGTCCAATGCCTAATACACGTCCAGTACCAGACTCAGTTGAACATATGGATCGATTACAACAATTAATTCAAGATAATGCGCAAGTCCGTGTATTACCATATGCTTCAATAACTGTGCGTCAAGCTGGTAAAGAACATGTTGACTTTGATGCATTAGCAAAGCAAGGTGCGTTTGCTTTCACTGACGACGGCGTTGGTGTGCAGGAATCAGCAATGATGTATGAAGCAATGCAACAAGCTGCAAAGGTCAACAAAGCAGTTGTAGCACATTGTGAAGATAATAGTTTAATTTATGGCGGTGCTATGCACCAAGGTAAACGCAGTGAAGAACTTGGTATACCTGGTATTCCAAATATTTGTGAAGCGGTACAAATAGCGAGAGATGTATTATTAGCTGAAGCAGCTAACTGTCATTATCATGTATGTCACGTATCGACAAAAGAGAGTGTCAGAGCTATTCGTGATGCTAAAGCAGCAGGTATTCATGTGACGGCTGAAGTTACACCACATCATTTACTGTTAACTGAAGATGATGTTCCAGGGGATAACGCAATCTTTAAAATGAATCCTCCTTTAAGAAGTAAAGAAGATAGAGACGCATTATTAGAAGGATTATTAGATGGCACAATTGATTGTATCGCAACAGACCATGCACCACATGCTAAAGAAGAGAAAGCACAGCCAATGACTAAAGCGCCATTTGGCATAGTAGGAAGTGAAACAGCTTTCCCATTACTTTACACGCATTTTGTAAAAAATGGTGACTGGTCATTACAACAATTAGTTGACTACCTAACAATTAAACCAGCACAAACATTTGATTTACCTTATGGCAAATTGGAAGAAGGTTGCTTTGCTGACTTAACGATTATCAATTTAGATGAAGAACGTGAAATCAAAGGTGAAGATTTCTTATCTAAAGCAGACAACACACCATTCATTGGTTACAAAGTTTATGGTAATCCAATTTTAACAATGGTAGAAGGCGAAGTTAAATTTAAGGAGGATAAATAAATGCTTGAGCGACGTTATCTTGTATTAGAGGATGGGACTTATTATGAAGGGTATAAATTAGGATCTAATGATTTATCTGTGGGAGAAATCGTATTTAACACAGCGATGACTGGATACCAAGAGACGATATCAGACCCTTCATATACTGGTCAAATCATTACATTCACATACCCATTAATCGGTAATTACGGTATCAATAGAGATGACTTCGAAGCACTTACACCAACTTTGAATGGTGTAGTAGTGAAAGAAGCAAGCACACATCCTAGTAACTTTAGAAACCAAAAGACGTTACATGATGTGCTTGTTCAATACAAGATACCTGGCATTTCAGGTGTGGATACACGTAGCATCACACGTAAAATTAGACAACACGGTGTTTTAAAAGCTGGGTTTACTGATAACCGAGATGACATTGATTCATTAATTAACACATTAAAAAGTACTGAATTACCTCGTGATGAAGTGGAAACAGTATCTACTAAAACACCTTATGTTTCAACAGGTTCAGACTTGAGTGTGGTCTTATTAGACTTTGGTAAAAAACAAAATATTGTTAGAGAATTAAATATGCGTGGCTGTAACGTAACTGTAGTACCATATAACACCACTGCTGAAGAAATATTAGCCATGTCACCAGATGGTGTCATGTTATCAAATGGTCCTGGTGATCCAGATGTTGTAGAGGTTGCAATAGAAATGATTAAAGGTATTTTAGGTAAAATTCCATTCTTTGGAATTTGCTTAGGACACCAATTATTTGCATTATCTCAAGGTGGAACATCATTTAAAATGAAATTCGGTCATCGTGGCGCTAATCATCCCGTAAAAGACTTACGTAGTGGGAAAGTAGATATTACAAGTCAAAACCATGGTTATGCTATCGATAAAAATTCATTGGTAAATACTGACTTAGAAGTAACTCATATTGCACTTAATGATGGTACTGTTGAAGGATTAAGACATAAAACCTTACCAGCATTCTCTGTACAATATCATCCTGAAGCAAGACCAGGTCCAAGTGACTCAAATTATTTATTCGATGAATTTATGACTATGATGAAAGAATTTAAAGAAAAGGAGCAAACAGCAAATGCCTAAACGTGACGATATACAAACGATTCTAGTGATTGGATCAGGTCCAATTATCATCGGACAAGCTGCAGAATTTGATTACGCAGGTACACAAGCGTGTCTAGCCTTAAAAGAAGAAGGCTACCGTGTCATATTAGTAAATTCTAATCCAGCAACAATTATGACGGATAAAGAAATTGCAGATAAAGTTTATATCGAACCGTTAACACACGACTTTATTGCACGTATCATACGTAAAGAACAACCTGATGCATTGCTACCAACTTTAGGTGGTCAAACAGGATTAAATATGGCTATTCAATTACATGATAGTGGTGTATTAGAGGCTAATAATGTGAAATTACTTGGTACAGAATTAAAATCAATTCAACAAGCAGAAGATAGAGAGCTATTTAGATCATTAATGAATGATTTGAATGTACCTGTTCCTGAAAGTGATATTGTGAATACTGTTGAACAAGCATTTGCATTCAAAGATGAAGTAGGTTATCCACTCATCGTTCGTCCAGCATTTACTATGGGCGGTACAGGTGGTGGCATATGCTACAATGATGAAGAATTAAAAGAAGTAGTGAGTAATGGATTGCATTACAGCCCAGCTACACAATGCTTAATTGAAAAGTCAATTGCTGGTTACAAAGAAATTGAGTATGAAGTAATGCGCGATAAAAATGACAATGCTATTGTGGTTTGTAATATGGAGAATATAGATCCTGTAGGTATTCATACAGGGGACTCTATCGTCGTTGCGCCAAGTCAAACTTTATCAGATGTTGAATATCAAATGTTACGTGATGTATCTTTAAAAGTTATTAGAGCATTGGGTATTGAAGGAGGATGTAATGTTCAACTTGCATTAGATCCACATTCATTTAATTACTATATTATTGAAGTGAATCCACGTGTATCTCGTTCATCAGCGCTTGCATCTAAAGCAACTGGATATCCAATAGCGAAATTAGCAGCGAAGATTGCAGTGGGCTTAACGTTGGATGAAATGCTAAACCCAGTTACAGGCACATCATATGCAGCCTTTGAACCAACACTAGATTATGTTATTTCCAAAATTCCAAGGTTCCCATTTGATAAATTTGAAAAAGGTGAACGTGAATTAGGTACTCAAATGAAAGCCACTGGTGAAGTAATGGCTATAGGACGTACATATGAAGAATCTTTATTAAAAGCGATACGTTCACTTGAATACGGTGTACATCATTTAGGTTTACCAAATGGAGAGAGTTTTGACTTAGACTATATTAAAGAACGCATCAGTCATCAAGATGATGAAAGACTCTTCTTTATAGGTGAAGCAATTAGACGTGGTACAACACTTGAAGAGATACACAATATGACGCAAATCGATTATTTCTTCTTAAATAAATTCCAAAATATCATTAATATTGAACATGAATTAAAAAATCACCCAGGAGATTTGGATTATCTTAAATATGCTAAAGATTATGGATTTAGTGATAGAGTAATTGCACATCGATTCGGCATGACAGAATCAGAAGTATATCAATTACGCCAAGATAATAATATTAAACCAGTATACAAAATGGTTGATACTTGTGCTGCAGAGTTTGAATCAACAACGCCATACTACTATGGAACATATGAAACTGAAAATGAGTCAATTGTAACTGATAAAGAAAAAATCTTAGTGCTTGGTTCAGGTCCTATTCGTATTGGACAAGGGGTAGAATTTGACTATGCTACTGTACACGCTGTATGGGCAATTCAAAATGCTGGATATGAGGCAATTATCGTGAATAATAACCCTGAAACAGTATCTACTGACTTTTCAATTTCAGATAAGTTATACTTTGAACCGCTAACTGAAGAAGATGTAATGAACATTATTAATTTAGAACAACCTAAAGGTGTTGTAGTGCAATTTGGTGGTCAAACAGCAATTAACTTAGCAGATAAACTAGCTAAACATGGTGTCAAAATATTAGGTACTACATTAGAAAATTTAAATCGTGCTGAGGATAGAAAAGAGTTCGAAGCATTATTGCATACAATTGATGTGCCACAACCTAAAGGTAAGACAGCTACTTCTCCAAAAGAAGCACTAGAAAATGCTCGTGAAATTGGCTATCCAGTAGTAGTTCGTCCATCATATGTTTTAGGTGGACGTGCAATGGAAATCGTGAATAGCGATGCAGAATTAGAAAATTATATGGAGCAAGCTGTTAAAGCTAGCCCTGAGCACCCAGTGTTAGTTGATAGATACTTAACAGGTAAAGAGATAGAAGTCGATGCAATTTCAGATGGAGAAACAGTTATCATTCCAGGTATTATGGAACATATAGAACGTGCTGGTGTGCATAGTGGTGACTCAATAGCTGTATATCCGCCTCAAACGTTAAGTCAAGAAGATATCGATACGCTAGAGGATTATACTATCAAATTAGCAAAAGGGTTGAACATCGTTGGTCTAATTAATATTCAGTTTGTTATTGCACATGACGGTGTTTACGTATTAGAAGTAAACCCTCGTGCAAGTCGTACCGTACCTTTCTTAAGTAAAATTACCGATATTCAAATGGCACAACTAGCTATGCAAGCCATTATGGGTACTCGTCTTAAAGACTTAGGCTATAAACAAGGTGTACAACCTTATTCAGAAGGTGTGTTTGTTAAAGCACCAGTATTTAGTTTTAATAAACTAAAAAATGTTGATGTGACATTGGGGCCAGAAATGAAATCTACCGGTGAAGTTATGGGTAAAGATTTAACTTTAGAAAAAGCACTTTACAAAGGTTTAACAGGTAGTGGTGTGGAAGTTAAAGATCATGGTACTGTTCTTATGACTGTAAGTGATAAAGATAAAGATGAAATTGTTAAAATAGCACACCGTTTAAATGAAGTAGGCTATAAAATTTTAGCAACTCAAGGTACTGCGGAAAAATTAAAAGAAGACAACATTCCAGTTGAAGTTGTAGGCAAAATTGGTGGCGACGATGATTTACTAACACGTATACAAAATGGCGAAGTACAAATTGTCATTAATACGATGACTAAGGGTAAAGAAGTAGAAAGAGACGGGTTCCAAATTCGTCGTACAACAGTTGAGAATGGTGTGCCTTGTCTAACTTCATTAGATACGGCTAATGCTTTAACAAATGTAATTGAAAGTATGACATTTTCAATGAGAACTATGTAGATTTACAACTTGAGAACGACAAGGGTGTTATAAGTCAGTGGATATTTTTAAACTGATTATGGCGACCAAGTCGTTCATTTTCAAAGGAGCTATAATATGAAAGATTTACCTATCATAGCATTAGATTTCGAATCGGCAACTAAAGTTAATACATTCTTGGACCAATTTGATGAACCACTTTTCGTGAAAATTGGAATGGAACTTTTCTATCAAGCGGGCCCCGATTTGATTAAATCGATTAAATCTCGTGGCCATGACATATTCTTAGATTTGAAGCTACATGATATTCCAAACACGGTTGAAAAAGCAATGGAAGGCTTAGGAAAGTTAGATGTAGACTTAGTTAATGTGCATGCAGCTGGAGGTACAGACATGATGAAAGCTGCAGTAAGGGGTTTGCACAAATATAGTAATGATACAAAGATCATTGCTGTGACGCAATTAACATCTACAACAGAAGAAATGCTACGTAATGAACAAAACATTCAGACGACGATTGAAGAAGCAGTGTTAAACTATGCTACTTTAACACAACAAGCAGGTCTAGATGGTGTGGTTTGTTCTCCACTTGAAGCAGAATTGCTAACAAACAAATTAGGTTCTAATTTCTTAAAAGTTACACCAGGCATTAGACCACAGGGGGCAGCTGTAGATGATCAAAAACGTATTACTACACCTGAAGATGCTAAACAATTAGGGGCAACACATATCGTAGTTGGGCGACCTATCACCCAAAGCGAGAATCCTGTGGAAAGTTATCATACTATTAAAGAAAGTTGGTTAGGTTAATATGGCTAAAGAAATAGCAAAATCTTTATTAGATATTGAAGCGGTAACATTATCTCCGAATGACTTATATACGTGGAGTTCAGGCATCAAATCTCCTATCTACTGTGATAACCGCGTAACATTAGGCTATCCAGAAGTACGTCGTGCCATTCGTGATGGATTAAGTCAAATGATTATTGAGCAATTTGGTAACGTAGATATTGTTTCTGGTACAGCCACAGCAGGTATTCCTCATGCCGCTTACATCTCTGAAAAGTTAAATTTACCTATGAATTATGTTCGCTCTAAAAGTAAAAGTCATGGTAAACAAAATCAAATTGAAGGAGCAGTAAGTAAAGGGAAGAAAGTGGTAGTAGTAGAAGATTTAATTTCTACAGGTGGATCTTCAATTACAGCAGTTGAAGCTTTAAAGGATGCTGGTGCTGATGTTTTAGGTGTCGTTGCTATTTTTACTTATGGTTTAAAGAAAGCAGATGACATGTTTAATGAAATTGATGTTCCATTTTATACACTAAGTAATTATAATGAGTTAATTGAAGTGGCTCGTGAAGAAGGAAAAATTTCTGAGAATGATATACAGACTTTAGTTGAATGGAGAGATAACTTGTAATATGCTATGTCAAAAGGGGGATTGATTATGATGACCGATAGTGAGGCTAATCGTTTCTATGATAATATGAAGCACGTTAACGAATTCTTATACAGAGAAGAAGACTTTAAATCCCCGGATAACATAATGTCGATTGACAATAGTATTAGAGAAATGAGTGGAACTCAGTCAAAAGTGAGTATGGATTCATTTGTGCATACGAGTGATTTCTTTAAAAAAGCTAAAGATACGTTAAGGCAAAAAGGTAAAATAGTTTAAAAACGTGGTATATATGACAAATACTTTTTCATAAATAGTTAAAAAGTAGTCGTGTATACCACGTTTTTTGTTTATAAAAAGAAAATCTAAAACTATAAATTAGCGAATAAAAATTTTAATTAGTACCCATCCGATAAGTAAGACAATAAGCATAGATAAAATCGGTATAATAAGATGCATCATAATAGAAAGCCTCCAATTGAACTTTAGTTTAATTTTAACTTGAAAATAGTATAAGTCAAAAATTTAGATTAAAAGAATCAAATATTCAAATTTTTTCAAAATAATTAAAATTAGTCTAAAATAGGTATTGAAGATATAGAGAGGGGAATTATTGTGGAAATACCGAAAATAACAACATTTCTAATGTTTAATAATCAAGCAGAAGAAGCAATAAATTTATATACGAGTCTATTTGAAAACAGTGAAATTTTAACTATGGTGAAGTATGGTGAAGAGGGACCAGGCGTTCCTGGAACAGTACAACATTCTATATTTACGTTGAATGGACAAGTATTTATGGCAATAGATGCTGATAATGGAGAAGATTTACCTATGAATCCATCCATTTCTTTATATATAACTGTAGATAATGCCATGGAAATGGAACGACTATTTAATGGTTTGAAGAAAGAAGGCGCTATATTGATGCCTAAAACTGCAATGCCACCATTCCGCGAATTCGCATGGGTGCAAGATAAATTTGGCGTTAGTTTTCAACTTGCGTTACCTGAAAAATAAAAAAATAGGATTAGAACCGAATGTATAAATGCATTTGGTTCTAATCCTATTTTTATTATATAGTAATTTTGTCGTTTTTATTTGACTTTCATACTTTGTATTTTGTCATAATCTGGAGTTGCAAATAATGTTTTTTGATTGTCATAAGTTACAAATCCTGGTTTAGCGCCTGAAGGTTTATGAACATTTCTTATTTCCGTATAGTCTACGGGAATTTGACCAGAATTACCCGCTTTTGAGAAATAACCAGCTAACATAGCTGCCTCTTTAATCGTTTCTTCACTTGGTGCATCATTCAAAATGACAACGTGTGAACCTGGAATATCTTTTGTATGGAACCATATATGGGACTTTTGAGCTTTACGATTAGTTAAATAATCATTTTGCTTATTATTTTTACCTACTAATATAGTATCGCCATCCGTAGAGATATATGTTTGAAGTTGAATTTTATCATTCTTTTTCTTTTTGATGTTTTTACGTTGCTTCATAAATCCTTGTTCTGCTAATTCATCACGAATATCATCAATTTCATCAACTGTAATATGCTCTAATTGTTGTTCAATATTTGCAAAATAGTCTATGTTTTCACGTGTTAAATGAATTTGATGGTCTAATTCACGTTCACGTGTTTTCATACGATTATATTGCTTGTAGTAATATTGCGCATTAACTGATGGTGATTTAGTAGGATTTAAAGGTATCGTTATTTCCTCATTGGTGTAGTAATTTAATACAGTTACAGCGTCATCACCTTGATTAATACGATAAATATTAGCAGTAATTAATTCACCGTAAAGTTGTTGCTTATCTTTATCTTTAGCACTTTCATATTCATCTATAAGTTTACTTAATTTATGTTGATATTTTTGAGATTGTTGTTGCACAAATCGAACTAAATCATTTGCGCGTTGTTTAACGCGTTCTCTTTCACCACGTGCATCGTAGTAGCGATCTAATAATTCATGTAAGGACGCATATTCAACCATGTCATCATGAAATTGCTTTAATTTCATAAAATAAAAATCTTCTTTTCCAGTTTCATGATTTTTATGGAAAATAGGGACGGGTGTTTTCAATGTCTGGTTGATAACTTCGTCATATGCTTTAGGTAGCGTTTCCGTTGTCATAAATTGATAGCGATTAACGATTTCATTAGTAATGAGTGGACTAAAGCCTTCGAAAGTGTTTAATAATTGTTTCGCAATTTTACCACTATTGAAATCTACATATTTTAAAGCTTCTTCGCCTGTTATATTAAAAGGGTTCAATTTGTTTTGAGTAGGTGGCGCTTCATATTTGAATCCTGGCATAACAGTACGATATTGATTGGTATTAGGGGTTAAATGTTTAAACCCTTCAATTATTTTGTAATTGTCATCAACAAGTAACAAGTTACTATGTTTACCCATGATTTCTAAGATAACCGTGCGGTAAATGGTATCACCAATTTCATCTTTACTTTCAATATCGATTTCAATACGACGATCATTGCCAATCTGACGTATAGCTTTAATAATGCCACCTTCTAGATGCTTTCTAAAAACACGAGCAAACATTGGTGGTTCAAATGGATTATCATATTTTTTAGTCGTAATATGCATTCTTGAAAAACTAGGGTGTATAGATAGTAATAGTTGATGATTTTTGCGATTTTGACGTATAACCATAAGGATAGTGTCATTTTCAGGTTGGTTGATTTTATGAATTCGTCCTGAAACTAAAAACTGTATTGATTCAACCATTTTTTTAGTGAATAAGCCATCATATGCCATAAATAATTTCCACCTTCAATTTAATCATTCAGTATATTGTAACATGGTAGAATGATAGCGTCATGATTTAAGTTTATGTTGCATACTCTATACAATTTTAACTACAATATGATATTATATTTAAATAATAGAAGAATAGCTTAGAGAGGTCGTAAGGCATGGATAATGAAAAAGGATTACTAATTGTTCTTTCAGGTCCTTCAGGAGTAGGCAAAGGAACTGTTCGCAAAGAGATATTTGATGATCCAACTACATCATATAAGTACTCTATTTCAATGACGACACGAAATATGCGTGAAGGTGAAGTTGATGGTGTAGATTACTTTTTTAAGACGAAAGAAGAATTTGAAGCTTTAATTCAGGAAGATCAATTTATTGAATATGCTGAATACGTTGGAAATTACTATGGTACACCTGTTCAATATGTTAAGGATACGATGGCTGCTGGACATGATGTGTTCTTAGAAATCGAAGTAGAGGGTGCCAAACAAGTAAGAAAGAAATTTCCAGATGCATTATTTATCTTCCTTGCACCACCTAGCTTAGATCATTTGAAAGAACGTTTAGTTGGACGTGGCACTGAATCAGACGAGAAGATACAATCCAGAGTTAATGAAGCACGTAAAGAAGTAGAGATGATGAATCTTTATGACTATGTTGTGGTAAACGATGAAGTCCATTTAGCGAAAGAACGTATTCAATCAATTGTTGAAGCAGAACACTTAAAACGCGAACGTGTTGAAGCTATATATAGAAAAATGTTATTGGAGGCCAAAAAATAATGTTAAACCCACCATTAAACCAGTTACAATCTAAAATTAATTCTAAATATTTAATTGCTACGACTGCAGCTAAGCGTGCACGTGAATTAGATGAAAGACCTGAAACTGCTTTATTAAGTGGATATCATTCAGCTAAACCTGTTGGTGAAGCGTTAGAAGAAATTGCTAGCGGTAAAATTACACCAGTAGTTTCTGATGAATTCACAATGTAAAAAACGAATTAAATATAATTTTTTATATGCACATCTTATTGATTTAAGTATAACCACTTTTCAATAAGATGTGTCTTTTTAATTAAACGTTTAATTTGTGTATAATAAATTTAATATAAATTATGATTAATAATCGAGATAGTAAAAGGGAGAAATACGATTATGAAACACATTTTACTAGCTGTTACAGGTGGTATTGCAGCATATAAAGCAATAGATTTAACGAGCAAATTAACACAAGCCGGTTACGATGTACGTGTGATGTTATCAGAACATGCTCAAGAATTTGTTACTCCACTCGCTTTCCAAGCTATTAGTAGAAATCCAGTATATACTAATACGTTTAAGGAAGAGAATCCACAAGAAATTCAACATATCGCACTAGGTGATTGGGCAGATGCGATTGTAGTTGCCCCAGCTACTGCCAATGTGATAGCTAAATTAAGTGTGGGAATAGCAGATGATATTCTGACATCAACCTTGATAGCTACTGAGACGCCAAAGTTTATTGCCCCAGCAATGAATGTACATATGTATGAGAACAACCGCACGCAACATAATATTAACGTTTTAATGGAAGATGGATATCACTTTATTGAACCTGGGGATGGTTATTTAGCGTGTGGTTATGTTGCTAAAGGACGAATGGAAGAACCTTTGCAGATTGTTAAAGTCTTGAATGATTTTTTTAATTCTCAAAAGATAAAAGAAGAGAGTTCATTTAAAGGTAAACATGCGTTAGTGACAGCTGGACCAACTGTCGAGGTGATTGACCCAGTTCGTTTTGTATCAAATCGTTCTTCAGGAAAAATGGGTTACGCTTTAGCTGAGGCATTAAGAAATAGAGGCGCACACGTTACATTAGTAACTGGACCAACACAACTAGCTGATCCGATTGGTGTAGATGTTATTCATATTGAAAGTGCAGAGGAAATGTTTGAAGCGGTGACGACACGTTTTGATAAGCAAGATATAGTTATTAAAGCAGCAGCTGTTTCAGATTATACGCCAATGGAAGTATTAGATCATAAAATGAAAAAGCAAGATGGCGATTTAGCTGTGACGTTTAAACGTACTAAAGATATTCTGAAATATTTAGGTGAACATAAAAGACAACAATACTTAGTTGGGTTCGCTGCTGAAACGCAAAATATAGAAGCATATGCACAAGATAAGTTAAAACGAAAAAATGCAGATGTCATTATTTCAAATAATGTAGGTGACAAGACGATTGGTTTTAAATCAGATGATAATGAATTGACAATGCATTTTAAAAATAAAGAAATGATTAATATTAAGAGAGGCAAAAAAGTTCAATTAGCTGAACAAATTTTAGATGAATTAGAAACTAGGTGGCAATAATGATTGCAAAGGTAATAGTAGATATTCCTTCTAAGAGCGTTGACTTCAAATTTGATTATCTTATACCTAAAAATTTAGAAGCGTTTATTCAAGTTGGCGTCAGAGTTGTAGTTCCATTCGGTCCTCGTACAATTCAAGGATACGTGATGAATATTGAAACCGAACCAAGTGATGATATTAATCTTGAAAAACTTAAAGAAATCAAAGAAGTCCAAGATATAAAGCCTGAATTAACTTCTGAATTAATTCAATTAAGTGAATGGATTAGCCATTATCATGTATCAAAAAGTATTTCTGTATTAGAGGTCATGTTACCGAGTGCTATCAAAGCTAAATATACTAAAGTCTTTGAAGTTGTGAAACATAATGATATGGATGAGCAGTTGCTGAAATTTTTTGATTCCGACGGTCAATATAAGTATAAAGATGCTCAAAAAAATGACCATCTTCCTATTTTAAATAAACTCTTAAAGGCTGGGACTGTAAAAGAAGTAACTCTATTATCTCAAAACATTAAAAAGAAAACACAGAAAGCTGTACGTATTATAGATGGATATCATCCAGATGAAGTCCTTGCTAAACTTGAGAAAAAATTCAAACAATATGATGTATATGCTTACCTTCTAGATGAGCGCCATAAAACTGTCTTTTTAAAAGATATGGAAGAAATGGGTTTTTCTAAATCAAGTATTGATGGATTAGTTAAAAAAGGTTTTATTGAAAAATATAATGCTGAAGTAGAGCGTGATCCTTTTGCTAATCGAGTGTTTGAACAAGAAGAGAAACGAGAACTGACTTCAGAACAACGTATTGCTTATGAAAATATTAAAGAGAAAATTAATAATAGTGAACAACGAACATTCTTACTACATGGCGTGACAGGTTCAGGTAAAACTGAAGTTTACTTGCAAACAATTGAAGAAGTACTTAATAAAGGTAAAGAAGCAATGATGTTAGTCCCTGAAATTGCTTTAACACCTCAGATGGTTTTACGATTTAAGCGTCGTTTTGGTGATGATGTAGCAGTATTACATTCTGGCTTATCTAATGGTGAACGGTACGACGAATGGCAAAAGATTAGAGACGGTAGAGCCCGTGTAAGCGTGGGAGCTCGTTCAAGCATTTTTGCCCCTTTTAAAAATTTAGGAATTATCATTATAGATGAAGAACATGAATCAACGTATAAACAAGAGGATTATCCCCGATATCACGCGAGAGATATTGCTGAATGGAGAAGTCAATTTCATCAATGTCCACTAGTCTTAGGAAGTGCAACACCAAGTTTAGAATCATATGCGCGTACTGAAAAAGGTGTGTATCAGCTACTAACGTTACCTACAAGGGTTAATCAACAGGCTTTACCTTCAATAGATATTGTTGACATGAGAGAAGAATTAAGCGCTGGCAATCGTTCGATGTTTTCAAATGAATTACGAGAGGCCATTGAAGATCGATTACGTAAAAATGAGCAAATCGTATTATTTCTTAATCGTCGAGGATATGCATCATTTATGTTATGTCGAGATTGTGGTTATGTACCACAATGTCCACACTGTGATATCTCATTAACCTATCATAAGTCTACGGACCAATTAAAATGTCATTATTGTGGTTATCATGAGGTGCCTCCGAATAAGTGTCCTAATTGTGAGAGTTCGCATATACGTCAGGTAGGGACTGGTACACAACGCGTAGAAGAAATCCTACAACAAGAATTTGAAGAAGCGCGTATTATACGAATGGATGTTGACACGACTTCTAGAAAAGGTGCTCACGAGAAATTACTTAATGAATTTGAAGAAGGTAAGGGCGATATTTTATTAGGTACGCAAATGATTGCAAAAGGGTTGGACTATCCCAATATTACATTAGTAGGTGTTTTGAACGCAGATACAATGTTAAATCTACCTGATTTTCGTGCTAGTGAACGAACGTATCAACTATTAACGCAAGTAGCTGGAAGAGCGGGGCGTCATGATAAACCGGGTAGAGTTATTATTCAAACATACAACCCAGAACACTATGCTATTCAAGATGTTCAAAAGAATGATTATCTAACCTTTTATCAAAAAGAGATGGAATACAGAAAGATAGGTAAATATCCACCATACTACTTCTTAATTAATTTTACGATATCTCATAAAAATATGAAAAAAGTGATGGAGGCCTCCAAACATATTCATCAAATTTTATTACAACATCTAACGGATCGCGCGTTAGTATTAGGGCCATCTCCAGCAGCCATCGCACGAATCAACAATGAACATCGTTTTCAAATTTTAGTTAAATATAAGAGCGAACCAGAATTACTGAAAGCACTTCAATATTTAGATGATTATTATCATGAAGCTTATTTAAAGAATAAGCTAGCATTAAAAATAGACATTAATCCGCAAATATTAATGTAAAAAATAAGAGTTACGCAATTATTAGAGATGGAATCCTAAATTGCGTAACTCTTTTACTTTAATTACATTACAACATTTCCGTTTTCATCTGCTGGTCTTAATAATGTTAGAACGCCACTAATAATTGCGATAATGTGTGGAATTCCTGTCCAGAAAAAGGCTAAGTGTAAAAATCCTGACATTGTTTTACCGGCATAAAATTTATGAACGCCGAAACCGCCTAAAAAGAATGCAAGCACAATGTATATAATTTTATTTACTTCCATATTTACACCTCCACTGTTAAATATTGTATTTATTGGTATCCTTAATATATATTTTAAAGGTATAGAAAATAAAAGCAATTAAAACAGATTGAAGTGTCTAAATTTAAGACTAAGGTCGCATTTCAAAGTGAATTAAGTTATAATTATATGATGAATTTTTCAAGAGGAGCATATTTAATGGCGATACAAAAATTAGTCCAGTCAACGCATCCTGTATTAACTAAACAAGCACAACCTATTAAAGCGTATGATGCTACATTAAAAGATTTATTATTAGATTTGGAAGATACATTATATGCAGAAGAGGCCTCAGCTTTATGTGCGCCTCAAATCGGCATAAGTAAACAAGTAGCTATCATTGATATGGAAGTTGAAGGATTATTGCAACTAATCAATCCTAAAATTAAATCAGAATCCAATGATAAAATAATCGATCTTGAAGGCTCTGTAAATTTACCGGGTATATATGGAGAAGTTGAACGTAGTAAAATGATCACAATTGAAGCGAATGATTTAGAAGGTAATACGATTGAACTAACTGCATATGACGATGTAGCTAGAATGATACTGCACATAGTCGATCAAATGAATGGTATACCATTTACAAAACGTGCACAGCATTTATTAACTGATGAAGAAGTGGAGGCGTATTTTGAAAATGACTAAAGTGATATTTATGGGGACACCTGATTTTTCAACTAAGGTATTGGAAATGTTAATAGAAGAACACGACGTTATCGCAGTCGTAACGCAACCTGATAGACCAGTGGGACGTAAACGTGTATTAACACCACCACCTGTTAAACGAGTGGCTGAAGAACACAATTTACCTGTGTTTCAACCAGAAAAATTAGCGCAATCTGACGAATTGGCACAACTGTTACAGTTAGAACCTGATTTAATAGTCACTGCAGCATTCGGACAGTTATTGCCTGATCAGTTATTACAATTACCTAAATTAGGTGCTATTAATGTCCATGCATCATTATTACCTAAATACCGTGGTGGTGCGCCCATACATCAAGCAATTATTGATGGTGAA
Source organism: Staphylococcus sp. GW821-FHT11H10 (assembly GCF_058807855.1). Lineage (NCBI taxonomy): Bacteria > Bacillati > Bacillota > Bacilli > Caryophanales > Staphylococcaceae > Staphylococcus > Staphylococcus sp. GW821-FHT11H10. Next base: position 112,525 of record NZ_JBXARC010000001.1, read on the forward strand.
GCTCAAACAGGAATCACGATCATGTATATGGTTAAAAAGTTAGATGCAGGAAATATTATTTCACAGAAAGCTATTAATATTGAAGATAATGACGATGTAGGTACGATGCATGATAAGCTTAGTGTACTCGGTGCTAATCTACTAAAAGAAACGCTACCTTCAATTGTAAATGGTACTAATGATAGTATTTCACAAGATGACACACAAGCAACATTCGCTTCAAATATTAGCAGAGAAGACGAACGAATTGATTGGACTATGAATGCAAAAGATATTCATAATCATATTCGTGGCTTATCACCATGGCCAGTTGGCTACACTACAATGGATGATACAAACTTGAAATTGTATGCTGCACATATCGTGCATAACAAAAAAGGGCAACCAGGGGAAATCGTCGAAACGACTAAAAAGGCAATCATTGTTGCGACAGGCTCAGATGATGCAATTGCTTTAACAGATATTCAATTAGCCGGCAAGAAACGTATGTTGGCATCAAATTATTTAAGCGGTGTTCAAGAATCGCTAGTTGGGAAAATATTAAAATGACACAATCAGTGAGAGAATTAGCGTTTCAAACAATTCAAGAAATATTTAATGACTACGCATACAGTAATCTGAGAATCAATGAAGTATTGTCAACTGGCGACGTTTCTGATATTGATAAACCATTGTATACTGAACTCGTATATGGGACTGTAAAGAGAAAAATGACATTGGATTTCTATCTTAGACCTTTTGTAAAGACTAAAATAAAAAGTTGGGTCAGACAGCTATTATGGATGAGTTTGTATCAATATATTTATCTAGATAAAGTACCCAATCATGCCATTATCAATGAAGCGGTAAATATTGCAAAACATCGTGGGGGCCCTCATAACGGTAACGTTGTAAATGCAATATTGAGAACAATATTTAGAAGTGAATTGCCAAGTTTAGAATCTATTAAGAATGATAAACAACGTATGGCCGTTGAATATAGCATTCCAAAGTGGATTATTGAACATTGGATTACGCACTATGGTGTTGAAACGACACGAAAGATGGCATCATCATTTTTTGATCAAACTGCGGGTACAGTACGTGTTAATACAAGTAAAAATAAAGTTGAAGATGTCGTGTCAAGTTTACAAAGTGAAGGATATGAAGTTGAAGTCGATGAATTGATTCCATATTGTTTACATTTAAAAGGGCATCCAATTATTGAATCTTCAAACTTTAAGAATGGTAATATTTCTATTCAAGATAAAAGCTCAATGTTTGTAGGATATTTGATGGGTGTTGAAGAAAATGACGTTATTTTAGATGCTTGTAGTGCACCTGGAGGTAAAGCGTGTCACATAGCTGAGTTATTGGCGCCAAGTGGTCACGTGGATGCCACAGATATCCATAAGCATAAAATTGGTTTAATAAAAGAAAACATTGTAAAGTTACAACTTAATAACATTAAAGCTTTTGATCATGATGCAACAAAACCTTACAAAGATGTATATGACAAAATTCTCGTCGATGCACCGTGTAGTGGTTTAGGTGTGCTTAGACATAAGCCAGAAATTAAATATGTTCAAACGCAACAAGATATTCAAGACTTAGTTGAATTACAATTAGAGATATTAGACAATGTAAAAGATAACTTGAAACCTGGTGGTACACTAGTTTATTCAACATGCACTATTGAACAACTTGAAAATGAAAATGTTATTTATACATTTTTAAAAAATAATAAAGACTTCGAATTTGAACTTATGACTCACCCAGTTACCGGTGAACAAGTGAAGACAATACAAATTCTACCCCAAGACTTTAATTCGGATGGCTTTTTCATCACTAAAATAAAAAGAAAGGAAAGTTAAGATGATAACTACTGAAAAAAAGAAGAAAAATAAATTCTTGCCTGATTTTGAAAAACAGTCGATTTACTCATTAAGATATGATGAAATGCAAGAATGGTTAGTAGAACACGGCCAACAAAAATTTAGAGCCAAACAAATATTTGAATGGTTATATCAAAAGCGCGTAGATAGCATTGATGACATGACAAATTTATCCAAAGATTTGCGTCAAGTTTTAAAAGATAATTTTGCAATGACAACATTAACTACTGTTGTTAAACAAGAAAGTAAAGATGGAACAATTAAATTCCTATTTGAACTACAAGATGGCTATACTATTGAAACCGTATTAATGCGTCATGACTATGGAAATTCAGTTTGTGTGACAACTCAAGTTGGTTGTCGTATCGGTTGTACATTCTGTGCCTCAACATTAGGAGGCTTAAAACGTAATTTAGAAGCTGGAGAAATTGTTTCACAAGTCTTAACAGTTCAAAAAGCATTAGATGCAACGGATGAACGTGTATCACAAATTGTTATAATGGGTATTGGTGAACCTTTTGAGAATTATGATGAAATGATGGATTTCTTACGTATAGTTAATGATGACAACAGTTTAAACATCGGTGCACGCCATATTACAGTTTCAACATCAGGTATTATTCCACGTATTTATGATTTTGCCGAAGAAGACATTCAAATTAACTTTGCCGTAAGTTTGCATGCAGCTAAGGATGAAATTCGATCTAAATTAATGCCGATTAACAGAGCATATCATGTAGATAAATTAATGGAAGCAATCAAATATTATCAAGAAAAAACAAATCGCCGTGTGACATTTGAATATGGATTGTTCGGTGGCGTAAATGATCAACTAGAGCACGCACGTGATTTAGCGCATCTTATTAAAGATTTGAATTGTCATGTTAACTTAATCCCAGTTAATCATGTTCCAGAACGAAATTACGTCAAAACACCTAAAGACGATATTTTTAAATTTGAAAAAGAACTAAAACGATTAGGTATTAATGCTACAATTAGAAGAGAACAAGGATCAGATATTGACGCAGCATGTGGACAATTAAGAGCGAAGGAACGACAAGTAGAAACGAGGTAATCACAATGCTAAACGCACAATTTTTCACAGATACTGGACAACATAGAAATAAAAATGAAGATGCAGGAGGTATTTTTTATAACCAAACCCAACAACAGTTATTAGTATTATGTGATGGTATGGGTGGTCATAAAGCGGGGGAAATTGCAAGTCAGTTTGTTACTTATGAACTTCAAAAACGTTTTGAAGATGAGAATTTTATAGAGTATGAACAAGCCGAAACTTGGTTGCGTTTTAATTTAAAAGAGATTAATCGTGAACTATTTGAATATGCTCAAACTAATGAAGAATACAAAGGTATGGGTACAACATGCGTTTGTGCCCTTGTATTCGATAAACAATTGGTAGTGGCCAATATAGGGGATTCTAGAGCCTATCTAATTAACTCTAGAGAAATTGAACAAATTACTTACGATCATTCGTTTGTAAATCACTTAGTGATGACAGGTCAAATAACTGAAGAAGAAGCTTTTACACACCCGCAACGTAATATTATTACTAAAGTAATGGGGACAGATAAACGAGTGAGTCCAGATATATTTACAAAACGATTTAATCATTATGACTTTATAATGTTAAATTCTGATGGTTTAACGGACTATGTCAGAGGTGAAAGTATTCATGAGTCTTTTAATGAATCATTATCATTAGAAGAACATGGGGAGCAACTAATTCAATTAGCATTAAATCATGATTCAAAAGATAACATCAGTGTCTTAATAGCAGCTATTGAAGGTGATCGTCTATGATTGGAAAGATAGTTAGTGAACGTTACAAAATAGTAGATAAGCTTGGTGGCGGGGGTATGAGTACCGTTTACTTAGCAGAAGATACCATTTTAAATCGTGAAGTAGCGATTAAAGCAATCTCTATTCCTCAGAATGAAAAAGAAGAAACGATGAAGCGTTTCGAACGAGAAGTTAACAATGCGACACAACTTTCACATGAAAACATTGTTGAAGTATATGATGTTCAAGAAGATGAAGAGTGCTTCTTTCTAATTATGGAATATATAGATGGACCTACTTTATCAGAATATATACATAGCCATGGACCTTTAAGTGTAGATACAGCCATTGATTTCACGAATCAGATTTTAAAAGGTGTGGCACAAGCGCATGAAAAACTTATCATACATAGAGATATAAAACCTCAGAACATTTTAATTGATAAGAACAAAACACTAAAAATCTTTGACTTTGGAATTGCAAAGGCGTTAAGTGAAACATCTATGACACAGACGAATCATGTATTAGGAACAGTTCAGTATCTTTCACCAGAACAAGCTAAAGGTGAAACTACGAATGAAGCAACTGATATCTATTCCATCGGTATCGTTCTTTACGAAATGTTAGTTGGTGAACCGCCTTTTAATGGTGAGACAGCCGTTAGTATCGCAATAAAACATATTCAAGATTCAATTCCAAACGTAACGGAGTTAAGATCTGAAATACCTCAATCACTAAGTAATGTCGTACTTAGAGCAACGGAGAAGAAAGCCTCTGATCGCTATCAAAGTGTTAAAGATATGAAAGAAGATTTAAGTAGTGTGCTTGTGTCTAGTCGTGCTAATGAAAAGAAGCATTCTATTGAAGAAGATGAGACTAATACGGTATCGATTGATAGACAAGATATTAAAAGTAAAATAAAAGAAGAAAATGAACAAAAACAAATTGCACAAACGATGCAAATACCGATTGTTAATGAGCATCATTTTCAAACGAGCGAAGCACAAATCTATGAACCACCTAAGAAAAAACGTTCAAAAAAGAAGAAATTCGCTATTGCGCTTATTTTACTTTTATTAGTCGCAAGTTTATTTGGTTTTATAGCGATGGGCATGTTTGGTAGTAAATATGCGGAAGTGCCTGATCTTAAAGGTAAAACTGAAAAAGAAGCGGAAAAAATACTGCGACAATCTCATTTAGAAATTGGTAATATCTCTAGAGATTACAGTGATGATTATCCGGAAAATAAAATAATAAAGACTAAACCAAAACAAGGTGAAAGAGTTAATCAGCATGAAAAAGTAGATATTGTGCTTTCAAAAGGGCCTGAACGTGCTAAAATGCCTAATGTTATAGGCATGAAAAAAGTAGATGCATTAGATAAATTGAAACAATCTAAACTTGATCATGTGACAGTCAATCAAGAATATAATAATCAAGTACCTAAAGGTGCTATAGCTAAGCAAAGTGTTAATCCTGATAGTTATGTTCGCATAAACGATCATCAAATTACTTTAACCGAATCATTAGGTGTTAAAAAGGTATATGTTAAAAATTATGAAAATAAAAATTATCAAACTGCAAAGAAAGAACTTGAAAAAAATGGTCTGAAAGTACAAATGACGACAGAATCAAGTAATAATGTTAAAAAAGATAATATTATTTCACAAAGCCCTAAAAATACAGAGGTTGAAGAGGGAAGTACAGTTCAATTCATTGTTTCAAAAGGAAAAACATCTTCAAAAGATGAAGACAAAGATTCAGAGAAATCTAAATCTTCTAGTGAAGACAAGTCTGATGATACACAAAAAGTTAAGAATTATACAGAAACATATCACATCCCATATACGGGAGATGACGAAAGTCAAAAAGTTCAAGTTTACATTAGAGATAAGGACAATAGTGGCACATCTGCTAGCCAAACGTTTAGTATAAAAGATGACAAAACGATAACGATTCCGCTTAAAATTGAGCAAGGCTCAGACGCGGGCTATACGATCAGAGTTGATGGCGATGTAATTGCAGATAAAGATATAGAATATTAAATTTAACCCTTTTAGTGAATGGAATAATGCACATTCGCTAAAAGGGTTTCTTAGTAAAAAAACATACCATAAAATTGTTATGTAAACTAAAAATAAATATATAATGATAAATTATTTCTTCAATTCACTTCTGCATATAATAATCTTCAAGCATTTGCTATAATAATTTAATATAAATAATGATTAAGAGGTGTCATTTTGGAAACTGGACGAATTATCAAACTAATTAGTGGTGTCTATCAAGTAGATGTTGATGGAACTTTATATGATACTAAACCACGCGGTCTTTTCAGAAAGAAGAAATTTTCACCAATTGTGGGGGATATTGTTGATTTTGAAATCCAAAACACAAGTGAAGGCTATATTCATCACGTTCATGAGCGTCATAATGAATTGAAACGACCACCAGTTAGTAATATTGATGGCTTAATCATCGTGATGAGCGCTGTAGAACCAGATTTTTCAACGCAATTGTTAGATCGCTTCTTGGTTATTGCGCATTCGTATGATTTAGAACCGAGTATTCTAGTGACTAAAAAGGATTTAGCCTCTGAAAATGAAATTGAACAAATTAATGCTTGGTTAAAAATTTATGAAGAAATTGGTTACAATACGCAATTTGTAGGCAAGCATACGAGTCAACAAGAAGTTGTGGCAACATGGCCTAAAGGGCTCATTGTATTAAGTGGTCAATCAGGTGTAGGTAAATCGACGTTTATCAATGCGTTTAAACCAGAACTAAATTTAGAAACTAATCATATCTCTAAATCACTTAATCGTGGTAAACATACAACTAGACATGTAGAGTTGTTTGAAAGAGAATCTGGTTTTATCGCGGATACACCTGGATTTAGTGCGCTAGATTTCGGTCATATTGATAAAGATGAATTGAAGCATTATTTTATAGAAATGAATCGCTTTGGTGAGGAATGTAAATTTAGAAATTGTAACCACATTAAGGAACCAAAGTGTCATGTCAAACAGCAATTGGAAAATGGTTATTTAGCACAATTTCGCTATGATCACTATATTCAATTATATAATGAAATCTCAAATAGAAAGGTCAGATATTAATGAAGAAAATCTACCCATCACTTTTATCAGCCGATTTTTTAAATTTAGAGAATGAAATTAAAGCTTTAGAAGAAGCACAAATTGATGGTCTGCACTTTGATGTAATGGATGGTCAATTTGTACCTAATATTTCTATTGGTATTCCTATTCTTGATTCAGTTAGAGCAGCTACTCAATTACCGATTGATGTTCACTTAATGATTGAACAACCTGAACAATATATTAATACCTTTGCTGAACACGGTGCTGACATGATATCAGTACATGTTGAGGCTACACAGCATATTCATAGAGCATTACAAATGATAAAAAATGCCGGAAAGAAAGCTGGCGTTGTAATTAATCCTGGTACACCAGTTGAGTCATTATTACCTGTACTTGAAATTGTTGATTATGTACTTGTTATGACTGTGAATCCAGGATTTGGTGGTCAATCATTTATAGAAGCATGTGCAGCAAAAGTGAAAATTTTAAGAGATTTAAGACAATCATTAAATTTAAATTTTAATATCGAAGTTGATGGTGGTATCAACAATGAAACTATTAAAATATGTGTTGATAATGGGGCAGATATGTTTGTTACTGGTTCTTATTTCTTTAAACAGGAAGATTATGGTAAGGTAACACAATTATTGAAAGGCTGATATAATTATGCGAATCAACTTATTATGTAGTGATCGTCATTTGCCATCAGATGTTTTAGCCACATTGAAACAAGACCACTGGGGCGGGATTGATAGAGGTGCACTTATTCTTATCAATCATTCTATTAATCCAGTTTTTTCAGTTGGAGATTTCGATTCAGTTTCAGAGGAAGAACGTCTTCAATTAAAACACGAATTAAATATCAAACCAGTTAAGGCTGAAAAAGATGATACTGATTTGGCATTAGGTGTAGAGGAAGCTGTAAATAGAGGATTTACAGAAATACATATATATGGCGCAACAGGTGGTAGATTAGATCATTTTATGGGTGTTTTACAAATACTACAAAAGCCCAAATATATAGAGCAAAACATCATAATTATTGTTGAAGATCTACAAAATGAAATTAAGTTATTGAAACAAGGCATTCACGAAATTCACAAATTACAAAGTTATCCATATGTTTCATTTATTCCAGTTAATGAAGTAGTTGCTTTATCATTAAATGGATTTAAATACAATTTAAATAATCAACCTCTTGAAAAAGGATCTACACTTACATTATCGAATGAGGTTAAAGAGAAAGTTGCACAAATCGAAGTACATGATGGACAAGTCTTACAAATTAGAAGTAGAGATGCAAATTAAAATTAAGCAAAAAAAATGCCTTCACCACATATGAAGGCATTTTTTAGTGCATTATATTTATTAAACTCTAGTAACTTTACCAGATTTTAAAGCACGAGCAGAAACCCAAACTTTTTTAGGTTTTCCGTCAACTAAAATTCTAACTTTTTGAAGGTTAGCATTAAATCTGCGTTTATTCGCATTTAAAGCGTGTGAACGATTATTACCAGTCGATGCTTTACGACCTGTTACGTAACATTGTTTACCCATCAAAGTACCTCCTTTAATAAATATAAATACACTTGACTACTTATATACTTAAATAAGATACCATATATGAAATTTTAAAGCAATGAAATTAAAGTCGTTTTCTTTAAAAATGTTTTGAAATTTATAATTTATGGTATAATTGTAAGCTGAGGAGTTATGTAATATATTTAATTAAGTTATTAAGACTTATTTATGGAAGAATCGGTTATTTTCTTTTATGAATTTAATTGTAAATTTTTATAGTTTCGTCATTTTTAAACAAATTTCAGGAGGAATATAAAGATGACAATAGAAATCTCAAATGATTATGGTAAAATCGATATCTCAAATGAAGTCATTGCTTCAGTAGTAGGCAGCAAAGCTGTTGAAAGCTATGGTATTGTAGGTATGGCATCTAGACAACAAGTTAGAGATGGCATTGCCGAAATTTTAGGACATGAAAATTATGCTAGAGGCATTGAAGTAAAAGAAAACAATGGTGTCATTGATATAGATATGTATATTATTGTAAGCTATGGTGTAAAAATTTCAGAAGTAGCAAACAACGTACAATCATCAGTAAAATATACACTTGAAAACTCACTAAATGTTAAAGTGAATTCAATTAATATATTTGTACAAGGTGTAAGACTTAATAATAAGGGCAAGTAGGTATAGGAGGACTTAGCAGGATGATTAGCAAAATTAATGGTAAATTATTTGCCGATATGATAATACAAGGGGCACAAAATTTATCTAATAATGCAGATTTAGTGGATTCTTTAAATGTATACCCTGTGCCAGATGGCGACACAGGAACTAATATGAATCTTACAATTACTTCTGGACGTGAAGAAGTTGAAAACAATTTATCTCAAAGCATTGGTGAATTAGGGAAGACATTCTCTAAAGGATTACTTATGGGTGCTCGTGGCAACTCAGGTGTTATTCTATCTCAATTATTTAGAGGTTTCTGTAAAAATATCGAAACTGAAAATGAAATAAATGCGCAACAACTTGCAAGTAGTTTTCAAGCGGGAGTTGATACAGCTTATAAAGCAGTGATGAAACCGGTTGAAGGTACGATCTTAACTGTTGCTAAAGATGCTGCAAAAGCTGCGGTTAATAAAGCCGAAGAAACAGATGACTGCGTTGAAGTTATGGAATATACAATTGCGGAAGCTGAAAAATCATTAAATAATACGCCAAATCTACTTGCCGTATTAAAAGAAGTTGGTGTAGTAGATAGTGGTGGTAAAGGCTTACTATGTGTGTATGAAGGCTTCTTAAAAGGATTGACAGGTCAAACTATTGAAGCTAAAAAAGAAAAGTTAAACACAGAAGAATTAGTACATGAAGAACATGATTTCCACGGTGTAATAAATACAGAAGATATTAAATACGGCTATTGTACTGAAATGATGGTTCGCTTTGGAAAAGATAAAAGAGCATTTGATGAACAAACATTTAGAACAGATATGAGTCAATTCGGTGATTCTTTACTTGTGATTAATGATGATGAAATTGTTAAAGTGCACGTACATACTGAAACGCCTGGTGAAGTGTTCAACTATGGTCAAGAGTATGGTGAACTTATTAAATTAAAAGTTGAAAATATGCGTGAACAACATCGTGAAGTGATTAGAAAAGAGAAACTAAATCATCATTCTGATGAGCAAGAAGAATCAAAAACAGTTGAGACTGCCATTATCGCGATTTCAATGGGTGATGGTATTTCTGAATTATTTACATCTATGGGTGCGACACATATCATAAGTGGTGGCCAAACAATGAATCCTTCAACAGAAGATATTGTGAAAGTAATTGAGCAATCTCAATGTAAACGTGCCATTATTCTACCAAATAATAAAAATATAAGAATGTCGAGTGATCAAGCAGCAACTTTAGTTGAAGCAGATACAGTTGTAATTCCTACAACATCTATTCCAAAAGGTATTGCGGCATTGTTCCAATACGATCCTTCATCATCACTTGAAGATAATCACTCTCATATGACAACAGCATTAGAATCAGTGAAATCTGGTTCAGTAACATTTGCTGTTCGTGACACTAAAATTGATGGTGTAGAAATTAAAAAAGGCGAATTCATGGGATTGTCAGAAAGCAAAATTGTTACAAGCAATGATGATGAATTTGTTACCGTCACTGGTTTGCTTAAATCTATGCTTAATGAAGATAGTGAAATTTTAACTATCATTGCTGGTGAGGATGCAAATGATGATATCTCTGACAAATTAGTAGAATGGGTTGAAAGTGAATACCCAGATGTTGAAGTAGAAGAACATAATGGTGGACAACCGATTTATCAATATTTATTCTCAGTTGAATAACTAATTTCTAAAATAGCTATGAAGTAATCTATGACTATAGAATGCTTCATAGCTATTTTTCATATGGAGCTAAACTTTCATTTTCTTATAGATGATTTAAAAGATAAAAATATTAAAAATTTTAATAGTATTTTTTATGATATTTAGTATAAAATATATGTATATTAATTATTAGGAGAATACTTATGGGGAACATTTATTTAGTATTTATTTGTCTTATTACTATAAGTCTTATGTTATTTCTTTTTAAAAAGAAGGTTGCCATTGCAAGTTTGTCGATTTTAATAGCATTTACCTCAATACTAGTAGTAATGCCACAGCACATAGTTAATGCGCAAAGTAATGTATTAACAAAAGAGAAAGTTAAATTTGTAAAGGGTATCGACGGAGATACTGTTCAACTTCTTTACAAAGGAAAGAAATTAACTTTTAGATTGTTGCTTATCGATACACCTGAAACTAAAGATCCACGTAAACCTGTTCAAAAATATGGTCCAGAAGCTAGTCGTTTCACGACAAATATGTTAGCGAATGCTCGTACTATTCAAGTGCAGTTTGATAGGGGGCAACGCACAGATAAATATGGTCGTTATTTAGCGTATGTTTATGCTGATGGTAGAATGGTTAACGAAGCCGTTGTAAGACAAGGATTAGCACGAGTAACATACATTTATCCACCTAATAATACGTTCGAACAGATGTTGAAGGTGAGTCAATCGAAAGCTCAAGCTGAAAAGTTAAATATTTGGAGTACGACAACATCGAACTCTAAAACCAAGACGGGTCAGACATCAACTGCCAAGTCTACTGTGAAGCCAACAATACCAAAGACCTCACCTTCAAAAACAACAAAAAAGCAATCTAAAGAATATTATAAAAATTGTACTTTGATGAGAAAGAAATATCCCAATGGAGTTAAAAAAGGACATCCTGCTTATCAATCTAAGTTAGACCGTGATAAAGATGGATGGGCATGTGAAAGATAAGCATTAATCATATAGTAAATTAGGGTGCGGAACAAGAAATTCGTAATGAATATTGTTTCGTACCTTTTTTATAGTGCAAAAGGCGTAACAATCAATTAATCAGCCTAATCATGATAAAATAAAAATTAATATTACAAATACTAGGTGAGAAGTTATGACTAAAGTCAATTTAATAGAAAGTCCGTATCCGCTTCAAAGTATCAAAGGACTAGGACCAAAAAGAATTGCTTTATTGCAAGAACTGAATATTAATACGGTTGAAGACTTAGTACTCTATCTACCGACTCGATACGAAGATAATACAGTTGTAGATTTAAATATGGCTGAAGATCAATCTACAGTTACAATTGTCGGCGAAGTTTATTCGATGCCAACTGTCGCATTTTTCGGCAGAAATAAATCAAAGTTAACAGTACACTTGATGGTAGATAACATCGCGGTCAAGTGTATCTTCTTTAATCAACCATACTTGAAAAAGAAAATTGAACTTCATGGGACGGTAACTGTTAAAGGAAAATGGAATCGTGCAAAACAAGAAATAAATGGAAACAGGATGTTTTTTAATGAGCAATCACAAGATACAAGTGAAATTAAGTTAGAACCTGTTTATCGCATTAAAGAGGGCATTAAACAAAAACAAATGCGGGATATGATTTATCAAACTTTAGATGATGTTACAATCCATGAATGGCTTACAGAAGAACTTAAACAGAAATATAAATTAGAATCCTTAGAGGATACATTACATGCCTTACATCGTCCAAAGGATCGACAGGACTTATTACGTGCTAGAAGAACATATGCTTTTACTGAGTTATTTATGTTTGAATTAAGAATGCAGTGGTTAAATCGTTTAGAAAAGTCATCTGACGAAGCTATTGAGATAAATTACGATATTCAAAAAGTGAAAGATTTTATAGAAACTTTACCTTTTGAATTAACTGATGCACAAAAAAAGAGTGTGAATGAAATCTTTAGAGATTTAAAAGCACCGATACGTATGCACCGATTACTACAGGGTGATGTGGGGTCAGGTAAAACAGTTGTTGCAGCAATATGTATGTATGCGTTGAAAACAGCGGGCTATCAATCAGCATTAATGGTCCCAACGGAAATTTTAGCTGAACAACATGCAAATAGTTTAACTGAACTGTTCGGTGAGTATATGAATGTAGCATTGCTGACAGGTTCTGTTAAAGGTAAAAAAAGAAAAGTTCTATTAGAGCAATTAGAAAATGGTACTATTGATTGTTTAATAGGTACACATGCGCTGATTCAAGATGATGTAACATTTCAAAATGTAGGACTTGTCATAACAGATGAACAACATCGCTTCGGAGTCAATCAACGTCAACTTTTAAGAGAGAAGGGTGCAATGACGAATGTACTCTTTATGACAGCAACACCGATTCCTAGAACACTTGCTATATCTGTATTTGGTGAAATGGATGTGTCATCAATTAAGCAACTACCTAAAGGGCGCAAGCCAATTATTACAAATTGGGCAAAACATGAACAATATGAGCAAGTGCTATCGCAAATGACGTCTGAACTTAAGAAAGGGCGTCAAGCCTATGTAATATGTCCATTGATAGAGAGTTCAGAGCATCTTGAAGATGTGCAAAATGTAGTCGAGTTGTATGAATCACTCAAACTGCATTATGGCGAGAAAAAAGTAGGATTATTACATGGTAAAATGCCAGCTGAAGAAAAAGATGAGGTTATGACGCGTTTCAGTCAACATGAAATAGATATACTAGTTTCAACAACTGTAGTTGAAGTTGGCGTCAATGTACCAAACGCGACATTTATGATGATATATGATGCAGACCGCTTTGGTTTATCAACGTTGCATCAATTAAGAGGTCGTGTAGGACGTAGTGAACACCAAAGTTACTGTGTCCTTATCGCATCTCCCAAGACAGAAACTGGCATAGAACGCATGACTATTATGACGCAAACAACGGATGGTTTTGAATTGAGTGAGCGTGATTTAGAAATGCGTGGTCCTGGTGACTTCTTTGGAGTTAAACAAAGTGGTTTGCCTGACTTTATGGTAGCGAATATTGTTGAAGATTATCGAATGCTTGAAGTAGCTCGAGACGAGGCGGCAGAGTTAATACAATCAGGTGAATTTTTCACAGAAACATATCAGCATTTACGTGAATTCATTGATCAGAACTTGCTACATATGAGTTTTGATTGATGCTTAAAAGTCACTATTGTCAAAAAGTAAAATATAGCACTATGATATTTGTTGAGCTTATCAAACGGAAAGTGTTATGATATGTGAGGAATGTTTAAGACTTGGTACTAATTTCACTTTTAAGGAGGGATTTAATTGAAATTGAAAAAAGCAGAACGTCGTCAGGCGATTCAAAAAGCAATTGAATTAAATCCCTTTATTACGGATAGTGAATTATGTGAACAGTTTGAAGTTAGTATTCAAACCATAAGGTTAGATAGAACAAACCTAAGTATTCCAGAACTACGAAAGCGTATTAAATTAGTAGCTGAGCAAAATTATGAACAAATTCGTGCTCTAGAGGCAAATGAAGTGGTTGGAGATTTAATTCAAGTTGAACCAAATATATCCGCTCAATCCCTCATTGAAATTACTGAAGAATCCGTTTTTACGAAGACTCAGATAGCACGAGGTCATGTGTTATTTGCTCAAGCAAATTCGCTTTGTGTAGCTTTAATACATAAATCAACAGTGTTAACACAGGAAAGTAATGTAGCATTCATTGAGAAAGTTAAACTTAATGATACAGTAAGGGCAGAAGCACACGTTGTAAATAAAACTTCGCACCATTATGTTATAGAAGTAAACTCATACGTAAGAGACACAATAGTGTTTAAAGGAACGTTTAAAATGTTTTATATAAGCGAGGATGAATGACATGGTTAAAATTGCTATTGATATGATGGGTGGAGATGACGCACCCGGTATCGTCTTAGAAGCGGTTGAGAAAGCAGTTAATGATTTTAAAGATTTAGAGATTATTTTATTTGGTGATCAAAATCAATACACACTCAATCATGAACGTATAGAATTTAGACATTGTTCTGAGAAAATAGAAATGGAAGACGAACCTGTAAGAGCTATTAAACGTAAGAAAGACAGTTCAATGGTAAGAATGGCAGAAGCAGTGAAAAATGGTGAAGCGGATGGATGTGTGTCTGCAGGTAATACCGGTGCGCTTATGTCAGCAGGTTTATTCATTGTTGGTCGTATTAAAGGTGTGGCAAGACCAGCACTTGTAGTCACTTTACCAACAATTGATGGAAAAGGATTTGTATTTTTAGATGTGGGTGCCAATGCAGATGCGAAACCTGAACATTTATTGCAATATGCACAACTTGGTAATATTTATGCTAAAAAAATACGTGGCATTCAAAATCCTAAAGTATCATTATTAAATATCGGTACAGAACCAGCTAAAGGTAATACATTGACTAAGAAGTCTTACCAACTACTTAAAGACGATCAAAGCTTTAACTTTGATGGTAATATTGAAGCTAAAACGTTAATGGAAGGTAATACTGATGTAGTGGTAACTGATGGATATACGGGTAACATGGTACTTAAAAATATCGAAGGTACTGCAAAATCAATAGGTAAAATGTTGAAAGAAACATTTTTAGGAAGTTTAAAAAACAAACTAGCAGCTTTAGTATTAAAAAAAGACTTAGACACTTTTACTAAGAAGATGGATTATGCAGAATACGGTGGATCAGTATTATTAGGTCTTGACGGAACGGTTGTTAAAGCGCATGGTGGATCTAATGCTCGCGCGTTTTATTCTGCGATTCGACAAGCTAAAATTGCTGGCGATGAAAAGATTGTCGATATTATGAGAGAGACGGTAGGTGGTAAGGATGAGTAAAGTAGCAATTATTTTCCCAGGTCAAGGTGCACAAAAAGTTGGCATGGCAAGTGATTTGTTTAATGAGGATAAGAAAGCGACAAATATTCTAAATTCAGCTCAAGAAGCAATGGACTTTGATTTATTGGAAACGATGTTTACAGATAATGAGAACAAACTAGGTGAAACTGAACATACACAACCAGCTTTATTGACGCATAGTATAGCGTTATATAGTGCATTAGATAATATTAATGCTGATTATACTATGGGACACAGCTTAGGTGAATATTCTAGTTTAGTTGCTGCGGGAGTATTAAAATTTGAGGATGCAGTTAAGATTGTTCGCAAACGTGGTCAATTAATGGCTCAAGCTTTTCCAAATGGTGTTGGTAGTATGGCAGCAGTATTAGGTTTGAGTTATGAAGAAGTAGACCGAATTTGTAAAGAATTATCTACAAATGATGAATTGGTCGAACCAGCAAACATTAATTGTCCAGGTCAAATTGTAGTGTCAGGTCACAAATCACTTATTGATAAATTTGTTGAAGAAGGTAAATCGTTAGGTGCTAAACGCGTCTTACCTTTAGCGGTTTCTGGACCTTTCCATTCTTCAATGATGCAAGTGATTGAAAAAGACTTTGAGTCTTTCATTAATCAATTCGAGTGGCATGATGCATCGTTCCCGATAGTTCAAAATGTTAATGCACAAGGTGAAACTGATGCAACAACAATTAAGTCTAATATGATTAAGCAATTATATTCACCCGTTGAATTTATCGATTCAGCAGAATGGTTAATTGCTCAAGGTGTAGATCATTTTATAGAAATTGGTCCTGGTAAGGTCTTATCTGGTTTAATTAAGAAAATAAATCGCGATGTTAAATTGACATCAATTCAAACATTAGAAGATGTGAAAGGATGGAATAATCATGACGAATAAAAATGCATTAGTGACTGGTGCTTCAAGAGGTATAGGTCGTAGTATCGCATTACAATTGGCTGAAGATGGTTTCAATGTAGCCGTAAACTATGCAGGTAATAAAGAAAAAGCTGAAGCAGTTGTTTCTGAAATTAAAGCTAAAGGTGTTGAAAGTTTTGCGATTCAAGCAAATGTAGCTGAAGGCGACGAAGTTAAAGCTATGATTAAAGAAGTCGTTAGTCAATTTGGTTCGTTAGATGTACTTGTGAATAACGCTGGTATCACTCGTGATAACTTATTAATGCGCATGAAAGAACATGAATGGGATGATGTTATCAATACTAACCTTAAAGGTACATTTAATTGCATTCAAAAAGCTACACCTCAAATGCTTCGTCAACGTGGTGGTGCAATCATTAACTTATCAAGTATTGTAGGTGCCATGGGTAATCCAGGACAAGCTAACTATGTTGCTACTAAAGCAGGTATAGAAGGTTTAACGAAATCAAGCGCACGTGAACTTGCATCACGTGGTATTACAGTCAATGCGGTAGCACCTGGTTTCATTGTTTCGGATATGACAGACGCACTGAGTGATGATTTAAAATCACAAATGTTGGAACAAATACCACTATCTCGATTTGGTGAAGATACAGATATAGCGAATACAGTAGCATTTTTAGCATCTGATAGAGCGAAATATATTACTGGCCAAACAATCCATGTCAATGGTGGCATGTACATGTAAATGAAGTACTTGAATTTTATTATCAGTGTTTAAGAAATGCTTGTATTTTACCCATTAAAATGGGAAAATAAAGTAGTCTATGGATAGACACTTTTAAAGGAGGTGAATCGACGTGGAAAACTTCGATAAAGTAAAAGATATCATCGTTGACCGTTTAGGTGTAGATGCTGATAAAGTAACTGAAGACGCATCTTTCAAAGATGATTTAGGCGCTGACTCACTTGATATCGCTGAATTAGTGATGGAATTAGAAGATGAATTTGGTACTGAAATTCCTGATGAAGAAGCTGAAAAAATCAATACTGTTGGTGATGCAGTTAAATACATCAATAGTCTTGAAAAATAAAAACTTACATCTGAGTCGTCTACAAGATGGCTCAGATTTTTTTCTTAAGAATCAAACAAAGAATAAACATATGGGAGGTTCTAATGTGACAAATCCAAAAAAAATAGAAATGGTTAATGACTTTCAACAACAGTTTGCGAAGAAAATGAATGAGTTGGGATTTACATATTCAAATATTGACTTGTATCAACAAGCTTTTTCTCATTCAAGTTTTATCAATGACTTTAATATGGACCGTTTGGCGCATAATGAGCGACTCGAATTTTTAGGCGATGCGGTATTAGAATTGACGGTATCACGCTACCTTTTTGATAAACATCCGGATCTACCAGAAGGTAATTTAACAAAAATGCGTGCAACAATTGTATGTGAGCCCTCACTTGTAATATTTGCTAACAAAATCGAGTTAAATCAACTTATCTTATTAGGTAAAGGTGAAGAAAAAACGGGTGGGAGAACACGCCCTTCATTAGTGTCCGATGCCTTTGAAGCTTTTGTCGGGGCTTTATATCTTGATCAAGGATTAGATGTAGTTTGGCAATTTGCTGAGAAAGTGATTTTTCCATATGTTGAGGATGATGAATTGGTTGGTGTTGTTGATTTTAAAACACAATTTCAAGAGTATGTTCATAGTCAAAATCGTGGAGATGTGACTTATCGTTTAATTAAAGAAGAAGGTCCAGCGCATCATCGATTGTTTACGTCGGAAGTCATTTTAGAGAATGAAGCAGTAGCAACAGGTCAAGGTAAAACTAAAAAAGAATCAGAACAAAAAGCGGCAGAGAGCGCTTATTCAAAATTAAAAAGCAATAATAATCTTTAACATATATTAAAGAAAACCATTAAACGGTAAAATATTGTCCTCCTCTCAACTAGAATGAGTGGAATGATTAACAAGGAGAATAGTATGGTGTATTTAAAATCAATTGATGCCATAGGTTTTAAATCATTTGCAGATCACACAGATGTTCAATTTGACAAGGGTGTAACTGCAATTGTTGGGCCTAATGGTAGCGGAAAAAGTAATATCACTGATGCCATTAAATGGGTATTAGGTGAACAGTCCGCCAAATCATTACGTGGCTCTAAAATGGAAGATATTATTTTTTCAGGAGCAGAACATCGAAACGCTCAGAATTATGCAGAAGTACAATTGAAACTTGACAATAAAGCTAGAAAGTTACAAGTTGATTCAGATGATATCGTCGTGACACGTCGTTTATATCGTAGTGGTGAGAGCGAATACTATCTTAATAATGATAAAGCGCGTTTAAGGGATATCACTGAACTATTCCTGGATTCTGGTTTAGGAAAAGAAGCATTTAGTATTATATCTCAAGGTAGAGTAGATGAAATTTTAAATGCTAAACCTATTGATAGACGACAAATACTTGAAGAATCAGCTGGTGTATTAAAATATAAGAAGCGAAAAGCTGAATCATTACAAAAGTTAGACCACACTGAAGATAATCTTACGCGCGTAGAAGATATTTTATATGATTTAGAAGGACGCGTTGAACCATTAAAAGCTGAAGCATCAATTGCAAAAGAGTATTTAAAATTGTCTGAAGAGATGAAACAAAGTGATGTTATTGTTACTGTAAATGATATCGACCAATATTCAGAGGATAATCGTCAACTGGATCAAAAATTAAATGATTTAAAAAGCCAACAAGCGGATAAAGAAGCAAAACAAGCTCAGATTAATAAATATATTCAAAAGCAAAAGTCTCAACGTCAACAAATTGATAATGACATTGAACAATTAAACTATAATTTAATCAAAGCTACTGAAGAATATGAAAAGTTCACAGGTCGATTGAATGTTTTAGAAGAAAGAAAACGAAATCAATCAGAAACGAATGCTCGTTTTGAAGAAGAGTTAGATAATTTACATCAAGAATTAAAAAATGCTCATAATGAAAAAGCTGATATTACTCAACAAATTACTGCTTTAAAAGAAAAACAAAAAGAGTTGAATAGTAGTATTCATCAATTAGAATCACAACTGTATGTTTCTGATGAACAACATGACGAAAAATTGGAATCAATCAAAAATGAATACTATGAATTAATGTCTGAACAATCAGATGTAAATAATGATATTCGCTTTTTAGAGCATACGATTAAAGAGAATGAAGCGAAAAAATCACGCTTAGATTCTCGCTTGGTTGAAGCTTTCAATCAACTTAAAGCGTTGCAAAGTGAAATTTCTAATACAGAACGCAACCATCAAGCTACTGTTAAACAATTGAGCGATATTGAGACTCAAATAAGTCAACTAGAACAGCAGTTATCAAAAGCTAAACAAACTCAAACTGAATATGAAGATAAACTTTATCAGGCTTATCGATACACTGATAAAATGAGAGCTAGAATAGAGAGTTTAGAAACTCAAGAAGAGGATTATACTTATTTCTTTAATGGTGTTAAACATGTGTTAAAAGCTAAAAATGATAACCTACAAGGTATTCATGGTGCTGTTGCAGAAGTGATAAATGTGCCATCTGAATTGACTCAAGCGATTGAGACCGCATTAGGTGCTTCATTACAACATATCATAGTTGATAGTGAAAAAGATGGACGCCAGGCAATACAATTTTTAAAGCAAAAGGGTCTTGGTAGAGCCACATTCTTACCATTAAATGTTATAAAATCGAGACAATTATCTAATAATATTAGGCACATCGCTGAAAATACAAATGGATTTATCAATGTAGCTTCAGATGCGATTAAAGTTAATTCACAATATCAAGCTGTAGTTGAAAATTTAATAGGTACTACTATTATCGTAGACAATTTGAAACATGCTAATGAACTGGCAAGAGCTATCCAATATAAAACACGCATTGTAACTTTAGAAGGAGATATTGTTAATCCTGGTGGTTCTATGACCGGTGGTGGTGCGCGCAAGACGAAGAGTATTCTATCACAAAAAGATGAACTGACAACTATGCGTAATCAATTAAAAGATTATGAATCACAAACACAAGATTTCGAGAAACAGTTACAAAAACACAAAAATGAAGTTGAACATCTCAGCGAAACTTATTTTAAAATGAGTCAGCAATATAACGAAGTAAAAGAACAATCTCATAATGAAGCGTTAGAATTAGATCGACTTAAAACACAAGAAGCGCACATTAAAGATGAACATGAGGAATTTGAATTCGAGAAAAATGATGGCTACCAAAGTGAAAATAGTCGCATTACTTTAACTGAAAAACAAGAGCGATTAACTATTATTCAAGGTAAGTTAAAACAACTTGAAACAGATATTGAACGTTATACTCAATTATCTAAAGAAGGTAAAGAGAATACCACTCAAGTGCAACAACAATTAAACCAAAAACGCTCTGACTTAGCTGTAATTAAAGAACGAATAAATGCTCAAAAAGCGTCATTAGAACGTACAGATAAACAGATAGAGACGATTAACAAACAATTAACAAATGTTGACGATAAAATTAAACTCTTCAATTCTGACGAAATGATGGGGGAACAAGCATTTGAAAAATTACAACAACAGATAAAATCTAAAGAAAATGACCGACAATCCATCACTGATCAGTTAAAACAATTGAAAAAAGAACGTATTGATGTCAATGAAGATGTTGAGTCACATGAAGCTACATTGCAAGAATGTCATCAAGATTTATTGTCAATTGAAAGTTTTTATCAAGATATAAAAGCACAACAATCGAAATTAGATGTATTGATTAACCATGCAATTGATCATTTGAATGATGAATATCAACTAACTGTTGAGCGGGCTAGAAGTGAATTCTCTTCAGAAACGCCAATTGATGCGCTGAGAAAGAAAGTCAAACTAACTAAAATGTCAATTGAAGAACTAGGGCCAGTAAATATTAATGCTATTGAGCAATTTGAAGAATTAAATGAGCGTTATACTTTCCTAGATGAACAACGTACAGACTTGCGTGAAGCGAAACAAACACTTGAACAAATTATAAGTGAGATGGACCAAGAAGTGAAAGGTCGTTTTAAAGAAACGTTTTTACAAGTGCAAGCTCATTTTACGACAGTATTTCAGTCGTTATTTGGAGGTGGACATGCTAAATTAGAGTTAACAGATGATGATTATTTATCAGCTGGTGTCGATATTATTGTTCAACCACCTGGTAAGAAATTGCAACACTTATCTTTATTAAGTGGTGGTGAGCGTGCATTAAGTGCTATTGCACTACTATTTGCTATCTTGAAAGTAAGATCTGCTCCATTTGTTATACTAGATGAAGTAGAGGCTGCACTCGATGAAGCGAATGTAATTCGATACGCTCAATTTTTAAAAGAATTATCTATTCAAACTCAATTTATTGTTATTACACATCGAAAAGGAACTATGGAATATTCAGACCGTTTATATGGTGTGACGATGCAAGAGTCAGGTGTTTCAAAATTAGTAAGTGTCAACTTAAATACAATTGATGAGGTTATGAAGGAGGAACAAGCATGAGTTTCTTTAAACGATTAAAAGACAAATTTTCAACGAAATCTACTGAAGATATAGAACAAGAATTATCAGAAGAAGAAGGCAATCAGAGTAGCACAATTCATGATGACAATGATGAAGCACAGATAGAACCGAAGAAAAAACCGCGTAAATTAAGTGAAGCGGATTTTGATGACGATGGATTAATTTCAATTGAAGATTTTGAAGAAATTGAAGCACAAAAAATGGGGGCTAAATTTAAAGCAGGTCTTGAAAAATCACGTCAGAACTTCCAAGAACAACTTAATAATTTGATCGCACGTTATAGAACAGTAGATGAAGATTTCTTCGAAGCACTTGAAGAAATGTTAATCACTGCAGATGTTGGTTTCAACACAGTAATGCAATTAACAGAAGAATTACGTACTGAAGCACAACGTCGAAATATACAAGAAACTGAAGATTTACGTGAAGTTATTGTTGAAAAGATTGTTGAAATCTATCATCAAGAAGATGACCAATCAGAAGCAATGAATCTTGAAGACGGCCGTTTGAATGTCATTTTAATGGTTGGCGTAAATGGTGTTGGTAAAACAACTACAATCGGTAAATTAGCACACAGATATAAAATGGAAGGAAAAAAAGTAATGCTTGCCGCTGGAGATACATTTAGAGCTGGTGCAATTGATCAACTACAAGTTTGGGGTGACCGTGTAGGTGTTGAAGTAATTCGTCAAAGTGAAGGTTCAGATCCTGCTGCAGTTGTATATGATGCAATTAATTCCGCTAAAAATAAAGGTGTCGATATATTAATTTGTGATACTGCAGGACGTTTACAAAACAAATCTAATTTAATGCAAGAATTGGATAAAATGAAACGTGTCATTAGCCGAGCTGTGCCAGATGCGCCACATGAAGCTTTATTATGCTTAGATGCAACAACAGGTCAAAACGCATTATCTCAAGCACGTTCATTTAAAGAAGTTACAAACGTATCAGGTATAGTATTAACTAAATTAGATGGTACTGCTAAAGGTGGTATTGTACTTGCGATTAGAAATGAACTTCACATACCTGTGAAATATGTAGGATTAGGTGAGAAACTTGATGACTTACAACCATTTAACCCAGAAAGTTATGTATATGGCTTATTTGCAGATATGATTGAACAAAATGAAGATATTCCAGATGAAGTTGCTGAATTAGATTTTAATAATGAGGATAATCCAAATGGGGAAAAATGATTTAGTTAAAACTTTGCGAATGAATTATTTGTTTGATTTTTATCAAACATTATTAACTGAAAAACAAAGAAATTATATGGAACTGTTTTATTTGAGAGACTATTCACTAAGTGAAATTGCAGAGACATTTGATGTGAGTAGACAAGCAGTTTATGATAATATAAGAAGAACTGGCGATTTAGTAGAAGATTATGAAGCTAAATTGAATTTGTATGAAAAATTTGAACAACGTCGTAAAATTTATGACGATATGAAACAAACATTAAATGATTCTAAGAAGTTAGAACAATACATTAATCAATTAGAAGAATTAGAATAAATAGAGATAAAGGAGGGCAATTGATATGGCATTTGAAGGATTATCTGATCGTTTGCAAGCTACGATACAGAGAATGCGTGGTAAAGGTAAAGTTACTGAAGCGGATATTAAAGCAATGATGCGTGAAGTACGATTAGCATTATTAGAAGCCGATGTAAACTTTAAAGTAGTTAAAGAATTTGTTAAGACAGTGTCAGATCGTGCCTTAGGATCAGATGTAATGCAATCATTAACACCTGGTCAACAAGTCATTAAAATTGTACAAGATGAATTAACTCAATTAATGGGTGGCGAAAACTCAACGATTAAAATGGCAAACAAGCCACCTACTGTTGTTATGATGGTTGGTTTACAAGGTGCAGGTAAAACAACAACAGCCGGTAAACTAGCATTATTAATGCGTAAAAAATATAATAAAAAGCCAATGTTAGTTGCAGCGGATATTTATCGTCCAGCGGCAATTAACCAATTACAAACGGTAGGTAAACAACTTGACGTTCCTGTTTATAGTGAAGGGGACCAAGTTAAACCGCAACAAATCGTTGAAAATGCATTAAAACATGCCAAAGAAGAACATTTAGATTTTGTAATCATTGATACAGCAGGTCGTTTGCATATTGATGAAGCGTTAATGAATGAACTTCAAGAAGTTAAAGAAATTTCTAAACCTAATGAAATCATGTTAGTTGTAGATGCTATGACTGGGCAAGACGCTGTTAACGTTGCTCAATCATTTGATGACCAATTAGACGTTACTGGTGTTACGTTGACTAAATTAGATGGAGATACTCGTGGTGGTGCTGCTTTATCTATTCGTTCAGTAACTCAAAAACCAATTAAATTTGTTGGTATGAGTGAGAAGATGGATGGACTTGAACTGTTCCACCCAGAGCGAATGGCTTCTCGTATACTTGGTATGGGAGATGTTTTAAGTCTTATTGAAAAGGCACAACAAGATGTTGACCAAGAAAAAGCTAAAGATTTAGAACAAAAAATGCGTAATTCTACGTTCACATTGGACGATTTCCTTGAACAATTGGATCAAGTTAAAAATCTTGGCCCACTTGATGACATCATGAAAATGATTCCAGGAATGAATAAGATGAAAGGCATGGATAAGTTAAATATGGATGAAAAGCAAATTGACCATATTAAAGCAATTATCCAGTCTATGACACCAAGTGAAAGAGAAAACCCAGCAGTACTAAATGTTTCAAGAAAAAAACGTATCGCCAAAGGTTCTGGGCGTTCACTACAAGAAGTGAATCGCTTGATGAAACAATTTAATGATATGAAGAAAATGATGAAGCAATTCAGTGGCGCTGGACGTAAAGGTAAAAAAGGTAAACGTAGTCAAATGGAAAATATGTTAAAAGGTATGAACTTACCATTTTAATTAAGTGAAAATATCGAACGCTTCTCAAATAGTGTTCGATATTTTGATGTTTATTGAAAAAATAAATGTACTACCAAACATTTAGCAAAAGGTTCGGCCTAGCTAAAGCTAGTCCATAACCAAATCTACGGTTTTAAAAAAACCTAGATTTGGTAAAGAAAAAAGTCTTTACAAAATATCAAGTTACTGTTAATATTATTTCTTGTAGAAAATAAAAAGTAAAAGATATAAAGGAGAGTTTTATATATGGCAGTTAAAATTCGTTTAACTCGTTTAGGTTCAAAAAGAAATCCATTCTATCGTATCGTAGTAGCAGACGCACGTTCACCACGTGATGGTCGTATTATCGAACAAATCGGTACTTACAACCCAGCTAGTGTTAATGCTCCAGAAGTTAAAATTGATGAAGAATTAGCATTAAAATGGTTAAAAGACGGTGCTAAACCAACTGATACAGTTCATAATATCTTATCTAAACAAGGTATTTTAAAAACTTTTGATGAACAAAAACACGCTAAATAATTAGATTAAACTTTATAAGTAAAGTAATAGAGGCGCCAACTGATGGCGCCTTTTTAAATACTGAAAAATCATGATATGATAAACAAAATGACATTAATGGATTAAATGAGGTGCAAATATGCAAGTTGAAGTTGGTCAAATCGTAAATACACATGGAATTAAAGGTGAAGTTAAAGTGAAATCTAATTCCGATTTTACGGATACCCGTTTCCAACCAGGTGAAGTATTGACGGTAAATCATCAAAATCATGAAGAACAATTGACGGTCTTATCTTACCGTGTTCATAAAGGATTTCATATGTTGAAATTTGAGGGAATAAATAACATTAATGACGTCGAACAATATAAAGGTGACTATTTGTACCAAGAACGCGATCATGAAGATATTGAATTAGCTGAAAATGAATATTACTACTCTGACATCATTGGAAGTACTGTATTTGATAATGACAATCAACCTATCGGCAGAGTTATCAATATTTTTGAAACAGGTGCAAATGATGTTTGGGTTGTTAAAGGAGAAAAGGAATATCTCATTCCTTATATAGCTGATGTAGTTAAAGAAATTGATATTGAAAATAAAACGATTCGTATAACACCTATGGAAGGGTTGTTAGATTAATGAAAATTGATTATTTAACTTTATTTCCTGAGATGTTTGATGGCGTGCTCAATCACTCCATTTTAAAAAGGGCACAGGATAAAGAAATCATTAGTGTGAATACTGTGAATTTTAGAGATTATGCCATTAATAAACATAATCAAGTGGATGATTACCCATTTGGTGGTGGACAGGGTATGGTCCTAAAACCTGAACCAGTCTTCAATGCTATGAAAGATTTACAACGAACTGATCAAACGCGTGTCATTTTAATGTGTCCTCAAGGTAGACCTTTTTCACAAGAAATTGCACAAGAATTAAGCGAAGCTGAGCATATCGTATTTATTTGTGGACATTATGAAGGTTATGATGAACGTATAAGAACGCACCTAGTGACGGATGAAATTTCAATTGGGGATTATGTATTAACTGGAGGAGAATTGCCAGCGATGACGATGACAGATGCGATTGTGCGATTAATACCAGGTGTATTAGGAAATCAACAATCACATCAAGATGATTCGTTCTCAGATGGTCTATTAGAATTCCCTCAATATACGCGTCCAAGAGAATTTGAAAATATGACCGTTCCAGATGTATTATTATCAGGTAATCATGCAAATATTGAACAATGGCGACATGAACAAAAATTAATCCGTACTTATCATAAGCGACCGGACTTACTTGATCGATATCCTTTAACAGAAGACGATGAAAAATTTATAGAAAGCTATAAAAAGCAATTGAAAAACAATTAGTATTATGCTAATATATATCAAGTGTGAAAAGACACTAATTATCACTATGATCCGCTGCTATATGAATGTCTAGGCAAGAACATAGGTTGAAGGAGAGTATATCAATGAGTAATCATAAGTTAATCGAAGCAGTTACAAAATCACAATTACGTACAGACTTACCAACATTCCGTACTGGTGATACTTTACGTGTACACGTACGTATCGTAGAAGGTTCACGTGAACGTATCCAAGTATTCGAAGGTGTTGTAATCAAACGTCGTGGTGGAGGAATTTCTGAAACTTTCACAGTTCGTAAAATTTCTTCAGGTGTAGGCGTGGAACGTACATTCCCATTACACACTCCAAAAATCGAAAAAATCGAACTTAAACGTCGTGGTAAAGTACGTCGTGCTAAATTATACTACTTACGTAGTTTACGTGGTAAAGCTGCTAGAATCCAAGAAATTCGTTAATCAGCAAACTGAGTATAATAATAAGACAGAGATTAGATACAACGTTTGTCTTACAAATAAAGCTTCCAATCTTCTTCTTTCAAGTTGAGATTGGAAGCTTTATTATTTTTATTCACATTTAAAACAATTAAAGTTTAATTTATTAACTATCTTAATTTATCGTTTTTTCTTAACCCATAAACTAAATAATATACTACCGATAACACCAATGAAACTCATAATAGCAAGTAGATAGAATTGAGGAGGTGTGTATGTGAGTTTAATCACTTTATCTCCTTTATTAACTGGTATTGCTGTCATGATACCATTAGCTTGGTGAACAGGTACTTCTTTCCCATCGACTTGCGCATGCATACCTTTTGCATATACAGTTGGTAAAATGACATATCCTGTTGCGTTCTTAGGTTTCTTGACGACATAACCATTTCTCATATCTTTAACTTTCACAGGTGTTAATTCTTTTGAAGCTTTTTTAAGTGTGCTGTAGTCCTCGCCATAAATACCTTTCACAGATAAACGATAATTCCCTTTAGATAGATGAATATTTAGCTTATCAGATGCTTTAACACGCATTGTAACTGGTGTAACTAAACGACGATATTTGTAGCTCAGTTCATTTCGATTTTGCGAATATTCATTAACACTTACAGAATGCGCTTTGTCAGGAGAAAGTAGTTCAACATCCATTTCTACGTACATATCTTTATATTGATTCGCGACAGATTCAGGTAATTTTAATGTAACTCCACCATTATCCTTGTGTACTTTAAGATGATTTTGATTTTTCCAAGTCGCATCTTTTGTAGACATTTTTGACTCGGTTAAAAGATTTTTATTAGGTTTAAATGAAGTATTAGCTTTTTCTGAATTGTCGTTTAATATGATCCCTTTTAACATAGCTTGTTCACGATCTAAAGGTGACTTTAAATCATCACTATTATATATATGATTAGTTACATGAGCTGATGGATAGTCAATCATGTTTTTAGAATGGATAAGCGTATTTTTACCATTCAATATCATATCTTTCTTTTCAAAACCGTAAGTCATATTTTGATCTTCAGGATGACGTAGTCGATCTTGAACATTCCATAAAGCAGTTAAGTTTGCACGATTTCCTAAAAAGCGATACGTACTATTTTTATCAACGGGCATATTAATTTGCATTAATTTATCATAATATTTCAAAATTCCTCCATCAAAAATGCTTGAGTATAGCGAAATACCATTGTAGTGATAAAGAAAAGGAGAATTTAATGCATATGCCGACATATAATCAATACGATGAAATGGATCATCATGATGTTCTTTGATAGAATTAATTTTTTTAGCAGTAGTATCATTATAGTATGAAGGATCGCTCAATGTATTGATTGTCGTTGAATATGGGTCTATCGTTCTTTGTCTTGAATCATGTGTCATTATAATTTGTTGACCGAAAAATAGCACAATCAACGATAACATAATAATTGGTTGTTTTAGTAAAGATTTGCGATAGATAAATATTCCTAGCACAACGATGATAATTAAAGCAATTACCATCCAATCTACAAAGTTGTCAGCTATGATATACCTACACAAACCAGCAATAAATACGGACACAGCTGCAAATAGAAACTGTTTCATAGTCAACTCTGATAAGTGATGAATATATAAAGCAATCAGTCCACTTGTAGATAACACTAAGAAATAAACCCAACGTCGTTGTGGTAATGAGAATCCATTAAAAGCACTATCAAAGTACTGTGATAATGAACCAATAAGTAAGAACCACGTTATAATAGCAAAAATTTTATAGTAATAGTGTTTATATAACTTTGGCGTTAATAAAGCCACCAATGCAATAAGTGATATTGTTACATAAAAGCCATTTGAAAATATATAATAATTATTTTTAGTTAAATCAGTAAATAGAGAGATGTTGAAATCAGAATTTTGTTGGCGATCATTATTTAGGAAAGATGATACACCAGTGTAAAAACCTAATATGCTTGATAGGAGCGCAAACATAGCCCCTATAATTAGTAAATAACATTTTTGCCAACGAGATACGATATCATGGCGATATTGGAATACGACACGTAATATAAAATAAATACCTAACACAATGGCTTGATAATAAGTAAAGTAAAAATTTGAAAATAGTGTGATTGCCACCGCAAAGATGAACAAACCTATCTTTCTTCGTTGAAAGAAACGTTCCATTCCCCATAATGATAATGGCAATATAATTAACAAATCTCCATAAAATGACCAAGTAAAATTGTAATATAACACTACTGTTGATGCCCCATATAAAATTGTTGCTATCAACAGAGGTGTAGAACTTAACTTTAAATATCTAAAATAATAAAATGCACAAATAAAAGTAATTATTGTTCGTACATAAGCAACAATTAATTGATTTGTTGGCCAAAAGCGAATGTTTTGCGGTTGCCAATGGAATATATGTTCACCGATCCATACAATAATAAAATTGACCCACATGATTGGTGAAAGGGAATAATAATAGGCTAACCCTTTAACATAATCTCCGCCTAGTCCAAATGAATGATCGTAAAATCCTTTTAATTGTGTGAAGTGTTCATATAAATATAATTGGAACGGCATCATTTGTCTAAAACCATCACCAGAGCCACTAAATACCACGCCATCTTTTATGTAATCCCGGATAAATGGATAATAAATGGTTAGTGTTACGATATTAGCTATGATGAAAATGAAACCAAACGTCCATAAGGGTTTAGACCATATTTTTTTAATCAATTTACTTCCTCATCTTTCGTTTTTTTGAATTAAAAATTTTTACAAAAATAGCACTAAGAATCATACTCATTAATGAAATGAATATCATAGTATTCCAGTAAGGAGGTTGATATTTAATGACAATTTGTTTTGCATTTTTGTCGACTGGAACACCGGTCATCATATAATTTACTTTTTGGATTTTTGCAGGTTGACCATCAACATACGCTTGCATTCCTTTTCGATAAGGAATGTTTATTGAGGCTACACCACTCTCATGGTGACTGAGTTGGACTTGTATACCATTTTTAATATCATGATAACTTGTATCAAAATTAGCATTATCATGCACCTTTTTAAGCGTATCATAATTCTCGCCATTTAATTGTTGTAAATCGACATAAAATTCACCATCAGGCGAAAGGGTAATAGTGATATCACCATTTTTATCTGGTTGAGTGCGATAAAGTTGAGTGTCTACACCTGTTCGATAGGTAGAATTATTAAACAATCGATGATTAGCGTAATTATTAATAGCGACAGTGTAATTACTATCTGGATTACCTCTCTTAATCTTCATCGTTAAATAAAAATCATCATATTTATCACGTATTTGTTTTGGAAGATGTAATTTTATAGTACCACCTTTGCCACCAATGACCTTATAGCGATTTTTTCCAATTCGCTTAATATTTTGTTGTTGCATATCAACTTTTGATAGTAAATTAGATGCTGGTTGTTTGAAAGATTTTCCTGCATTATCCATGATCACACCATTTAACATCGCATGCTCACGATCTATAGCTGTTTTTAAAGATTTACTATTATAAACATTTTTCGTAACTTTAACACTCGGCAAAGTAAGTGTATTTTCATAGATAGAATATTGTCCACTTGTTTTAACCTTTTTAAAATAGGGGGGTAAATTTCCTTGATAATCTTTAAGCATCATATAACGTACTGAGAAAAGACTCGCTATATTTTGTCGACCATTTATTGATTGATAGCGACTTAGTGACTCCTCGGCAAGATTAATCTTTAGTGCATCATAATAGTAATCGAGAATATTATGATGGAAGATACTTGAATATAAACTTAGTCCCTTAAAGTGTTGGTACATAGGTGTGTTATCTTGCTCATTCACTCGCCAATCGATACGTTCATCTTCTCGCTTACTATTCTTCATTGTATTAACTAATGAACGCTGTAAGTCTGAACTATATAAACTTGAATTAATATAAAATGTATTAGCTCGTTCTTGATGATCTTTAAAATAAATTTGATTTTTAATAAATACGAAAGAAACCATTAAATTGAGTAAGATTATAGAAATACCGAATATATAGCTTAGATTAATGCGATAACGTCTATCTTTTAAAATTAAAATAAGTAACCCTATTAAAGAAACGATTGGTACAAGTACAAGCCAAGCTACAAATTTATGATATGTAATAGCACTAGCGAAAATGATAATTTCAGCAATAATATTACTAATTAAATATGATTTGATTTTTAGTGTTCTAAAATATTTTAGAAATAGACCAATTAATATTGCTGAATTAAAAGACAATATAAAATGCCAACGTTTTTGTGGTGCAGAAAATCCATTAAACAATTGATCGATAAATGGTACAAAGCTTAATAGAATAAATGCGAGAGTTAAAATTGCGAATAAGCGATAATAAAAGTGTTTATAAAGTTTAATACATAATAATGCTTGAATAGTTAGAAATAGCAATACGATTAAATAATTATCAAAGAAGATATTTGTGTTAATATCTAGCTTTTCGAAGGTATTTACTGTTCCTGAAAAAGGGACACGACGGTTATTTAAAAAACTTTGAACACCGTGGAAGAACATAAATAAACTATTACCTAACCCTAAAATGGCACTGATAGCAAATAATAGTAAAGCTTTGCCACGTGGAATAATATCTTTAGAGTGTTTAAAAATTATTCGAAGAAGTATGTAACCTGCACCTATAAGACAAAGATAATATGCAAAGTAGAAATTATTTATCATTATTAGTGTAATTGTAACTATAAATAGACCAAACTTTTGTTTTTGAAGTGTGCGTTCTATAGAAAATAGTAACAATGGCATCCAAATAAAAACATCACTAAAGAATGGCCAATAAACAGTAAAGCGATAATAAAGCGGCGACATAACAAATAGAAATGCCATAATAATACTAATCCAAGTATTACGTGAAATAAATTTACTATAAAGATAGGTACAATACATCGCTAATGCAGCTTTAATAGTGGAAATAACTAGCGCATTTACCATCCAAAATAGTAATCCCTGAGTATTTATATGTATAAATGTTTTTAATAGAATGATACATAGTACATTAATAATAAATAGTATGTTTGTTGAGAAATAATAGCTTAAATCCGTAAAAAAATCTCCACCTAGACCAAAATCAGTAGCATAAAAAAGATTGCCAACGCTCCATTTATCAAATAGAAACATTTGAATAGGTATCATCTGTTCGATACCATCGTTGGGTCCTGTAAATAATACGCCGTCGTGAATAAAGCGATAAATAATATAGCTATGTCCTAAGAAAGACAGAGTTAAGAATATACATATATATATTAATATTTTCTTCATAACTTACCTCTAAGCGATAGGATTATAATTGTAAGAGTATATTTAAATTGTAGGGGATTGATTGTGCGATTAAAAGTAATTATGCTTTTCTGACATTATAAACTTATTGTACTTTATCGTTTTATTTAATGAATGATAAAATAAATGATGAACTTAGAAAAAAAGTGGCTCTCAAATAAAAATTCAATTATAATCAACAGGTTGAATTAAAATATATCGAAAGTAAGGTGACAATTAATGGCAATTCAATGGTATCCAGGACATATGGCAAAAGCTAAACGAGAGGTAACAGAACAATTAAAAAAAGTAGATGTTGTATTTGAATTAGTTGATGCACGTATTCCATATAGTTCTCGTAACCCAATGATTGATGAAGTAATCAAACAAAAACCGCGCGTAGTTATTCTTAATAAAAAAGATATGTCCAATTTAAATGAAATGCAGAAATGGGAAAGCTTCTTTATAGATAAAGGATATTATCCTGTATCAGTAGATGCTAAGCATGGCAAAAATTTAAAAGGTGTAGAAACTGCAGCTATAGCAGCAACAAAAGAAAAATTTGAACGTGAGAAGGCTAAAGGACTTAAACCTAGAGCAATTAGAGCAATGATTGTTGGCATACCTAACGTTGGTAAATCAACTTTGATTAATAAATTAGCACGTAAAAATATTGCACAAACTGGTAATAAACCAGGTGTAACCAAACAACAACAGTGGATTAAAGTTGGGCAATCTCTACAATTATTAGATACACCTGGAATTTTATGGCCTAAATTTGAAGATGAAATTGTTGGTAAAAAATTAAGTTTAACTGGCGCAATAAAAGACAGTATTGTACATTTAGATGAAGTTGCTATCTATGGTTTACAGTTTTTAATTAACCATGATTTAGAAGGTTTTAAGCAACATTATAAGATTGATGTATCTGCAGATGCTGAAATATTAGAATGGTTTGATGCAATTGGACGTCGACGTGGACTTTTACAAAGAGGCAATGAAGTAGATTACGAAGCGGTTATTGAACTGATAATTAATGACGTTAGAAATGCCAAAATTGGAACATACAGTTTTGACTTATATTCAGAAATGAAGAGTGAATTAGATAATGACACAAACAATTAATGAAGCAAAGCACATATTGTCTGAAATTAACTCAATTGAAGTTTTAGAACAACATGAATTAAATCAAGACGTTCGTAAAGGGATACAACAAGCTATTACAAGACGTCGTAAACAACTTTTAAAAGAACAAGAAATTTTAGACCATTACAATACAATGAATAAATTTGAAAGTGAGTTGCTGAATAACAATCCTCAAGCATTAATCTGTGGTATTGACGAGGTTGGACGTGGTCCGTTAGCAGGTCCTGTTGTTGCATGTGCGGTGATTTTAAATGAAGGGCATCGCTATTTAGGACTTGATGATTCTAAAAAAGTAACAGCGAGTAAAAGACAAATACTTAATAAAAAGCTTAAAGATGGGGTGTTGGAGTATGCCTATGGTTTAGCTAGTCCAGAAGAGATCGATGAATTGAATATATATAATGCAACTCAAGTAGCAATGAATCGAGCTTTGAGTCAATTAGTAAATCGTCCAGATCATTTATTAATAGATGCAATGTCTTTAGATACAACAATTCCTCAAACATCTATTATTAAAGGCGACGCAAAGAGTGTGTCTATTGCTGCAGCAAGTATAATGGCAAAAGAGTACAGAGATGATTTAATGAAAGAGATTGCAGATGAATATCCAGGATATGAATTTGAGAAAAATGTGGGTTACGGAACTAAAGCACATTTAGATGGCCTAAATAAACTCGGTATTACACCTTATCATCGTAAAAGCTTTGAACCAATCAAATCTATGACGTAATTATTTGAATTTTAAATTAATTGCAAAAAGTGGAACACTTTCAGTTTACAATAGCGCTTTCATTTTCTATAATTATAACTGAACTTAACCTAAGAAGTAGGAGGATGGAAGATGAATATCCACGAATATCAAGGTAAAGAAATATTTCGTTCTATGGGCGTAGCCGTTCCAGAAGGACGAGTTGCATTTACTGCTGAAGAAGCAGTGGAAAAGGCTAAAGAATTAGACACAGAGATTTATGTGGTTAAAGCACAAATCCACGCTGGGGGTAGAGGTAAAGCAGGTGGAGTTAAGATTGCTAAATCATTATCTGAGGTTGAAACTTATGCCAATGAATTATTAGGTAAACAATTAGTTACACATCAAACTGGACCTGAAGGTAAAGAAGTTAAACGTTTGTATATTGAACAAGGTTGCGATATTCAAAAAGAATATTATGTAGGTTTTGTAATTGACCGTGCAACTGATCGTATTACTTTAATGGCTTCAGAAGAAGGCGGTACTGAAATTGAAGAAGTAGCTGCTAAAACACCAGAAAAAATCTTTAAAGAAACAATCGACCCAGTTGTTGGTTTATCACCTTATCAAGCGCGTCGTATTGCTTTCAATATTAATATTCCAAAAGAATCTATTAATAAAGCAGCGAAATTCTTAATTTCTTTATACAATGTATTTATCGAAAAAGATTGTTCTATCGTTGAAATTAACCCATTAGTTACTACTGGTGAAGGTGAAGTTTTAGCTTTAGATGCTAAAATCAACTTCGATGACAATGCATTATT
This sequence comes from Staphylococcus sp. GW821-FHT11H10, assembly GCF_058807855.1. NCBI lineage: Bacteria > Bacillati > Bacillota > Bacilli > Caryophanales > Staphylococcaceae > Staphylococcus > Staphylococcus sp. GW821-FHT11H10. Next base: position 147,829 of record NZ_JBXARC010000001.1, read on the forward strand.
CAGACATAAAGATATCCAAGAATTACGTGATTTAGAAGAAGAAGATCCTAAAGAGATTGAAGCATCTAAATATGACTTATCTTATATTGCATTAGATGGAGATATTGGTTGTATGGTTAATGGTGCTGGTTTAGCGATGGCTACAATGGATACTATTAATCATTTTGGTGGAAATCCAGCTAACTTCCTAGACGTAGGGGGCGGCGCTACAAAAGAAAAAGTTACTGAAGCATTCAAAATCATCTTAGGTGATGACAATGTTAAAGGTATCTTTGTAAACATTTTCGGTGGAATCATGAAATGTGATGTTATTGCTGAAGGTATCGTAGCAGCAGTTAAAGAAGTTGAATTAACTTTACCATTAGTAGTTCGTTTAGAAGGTACAAATGTAGAACGCGGTAAAGAAATCTTAAACGAATCAGGTTTAGCAATTGAACCAGCAGCTACAATGGCTGAAGGCGCTCAAAAAATTGTTAAGCTTGTTAAAGAAGCGTAAGGAAAGGATGGGAACACTAAGATGAGTGTATTTATAGATAAAAATACTAAAGTAATGGTACAAGGTATTACAGGGTCTACTGCCCTTTTCCATACAAAACAAATGCTTGATTATGGTACACAAATTGTTGCAGGGGTAACACCAGGTAAAGGTGGACAAGTTGTTGAAGGTGTACCTGTATATAATACTGTTGCTGAAGCTAAAGAAGAAACAGGTGCTAACGTATCTGTAGTTTATGTTCCGGCGCCATTCGCAGCAGATTCTATTTTGGAAGCAGCAGATGCAGATTTAGATATGGTTATTTGTATCACTGAACATATTCCTGTTGTTGACATGGTTAAAGTTAAGCGTTACTTAGAAGGAAGAAAAACACGTTTAGTTGGACCAAACTGCCCAGGTGTTATTACTGCTGATGAATGTAAAATTGGTATCATGCCAGGATATATCCATAAAAAAGGTCATGTAGGTGTTGTATCACGTTCTGGTACGTTAACTTACGAAGCGGTTCATCAATTAACTGAAGAAGGCATTGGTCAAACTACAGCTGTAGGTATTGGTGGCGACCCTGTCAACGGTACTAACTTTATCGATGTACTTAAAGCGTTTAATGAAGATGAAGATACTAAAGCTGTTGTAATGATTGGTGAAATCGGTGGTACTGCTGAAGAAGAAGCGGCGGAATGGATTAAAGCTAATATGACTAAACCGGTTATTGGCTTCATTGGAGGTCAAACAGCCCCTCCAGGTAAACGTATGGGTCACGCTGGTGCGATTATTTCTGGCGGTAAAGGTACTGCAGATGAAAAAATTAAAACATTAAATGAATGTGGTGTTAAAACTGCGGACACACCTTCAGAAATTGGTACTACATTAATCGAAGCAGCTAAAGAAGCTGGCATTTACGAAGAATTATTAACAATTAAGTAAATTTGATTAAATTCTAATTAAACATTGCCTAGACTCTTATTGACAGTCTCTATTCGAAGTTGATATTAAATTTATTAATTTCGAATGGAGAACATCAATTGTTAAAGAGTCTAGTTTTTTGTGTTTTTATATATAGTTTTGTAAAATTTATTAACAATTTTATTGAATAGTGATATTCTAATTATAAATAAGTATTAAGGAGTAAACATCATGATATTAAAACAACACAGATAATTATTTTCTTTCATTTAGAAATAATCAATGAACAAAACATCAATAAATGAAAGAGAGCTCAAAAAATGAAATTTACTAAATTGAACATTAACGAATATAGATCATTTGTAGAACAACAATTTTCTCATTATACACAGTCGATGGATTTATATGATTATCGAATAAATCGTGCAGGTGGGGTTCATATTGTCGGTGTTAAAGAAAACGGTAACGTTGTTGCTGCCTGTTTATTAACTGATGCTCGTATATTTAAGGTGTTTAAATACTTTTATACCCATCGAGGACCAGTGATGGATTTTACTAATTTAGCGTTAGTAGAATTTTTCTTTAAAAAATTAACGCATTATGTAAGTATGCGAAGAGGTGTTTTCATATTAGTTGACCCTTATGTCTTGGAGAATATAAGAAGTGCTGATGGTGAGATTATAGAACACTTTAACAATAAACAGTGGTTCAAGGTGATGAATAAATTAGGATACCAACACCAAGGTTTTACAACTGGCTATTCAGCTATGAGTCAAATAAGATGGCATTCTATATTAGATTTAAAAGATAAAAGTGAACAACAATTATTAAAAGATATGTCATATCAAACTAGACGTAACATTATGAAGACAATTGAAATGGGTGTGCAAATTAAAACTTTATCAATTAAAGAAACGAATAGATTTTATCGACTGTATCACATGGCTGAAGAAAAACATGGTTTTCATTTTCAAGAAGAACCTTATTTTAAACAAATGCTTGAAATTTATGGTGATAAAGCATGTATGAAGTTAGCTTATATTGATTTAAATAAGTATATAAATTTATTAAAGCAACGAGCGATAGAATTAGAAGAGAAAGTGACTGAAATTAAACAATCATTAAAAGTGAATGCTAATTCAAAAAAGACAAAAACAAAATATCACCAATTAAATCAACAACTAGAGAGCCTTAATAAAAAAATAGCAAAAACTGAACAATTAATCATTACGGATGGTACATTACTTGATTTAGCTGCTGCATTGTTTATTTATAACAATCACGAAATGTACTATTTATCAAGTGGTTCTAATCCTAAATACAATGAATTTATGGGAGCCTATTGTCTACAATGGGATATGATAAGATACGCAAAAGAGAAAGGAATAGAGCGTTATAATTTCTACGGTATAACTGGCGACTTTGGTGAAGATGCAGAAGATTATGGTGTTCAACAATTTAAAAAAGGATTCAATGCGTTTGTAGAAGAATATGTTGGTAATTTTATTAAGCCAGTAAATAAATTGCTCTATAAATTATATCAAAAGTAAGTGTAATGATATAGCTAGTGCTAACGTCATATAATATAAAAAATTCTGAGGCTTTAAGGGTCTCAGATTTTTGTTTGAATTGAGAGAGTGGATTGTTTACATAATTCAATATTAAAATTACTCATTAAAAGTTATTAAATTTTTCCCTCAAATGTCTTTTAATTGAAATGTGGTGTACTAAATATTTGTCTTATAATGTTGTTAAAGGAGACGACTTCATGACTAACAACAACATATTACTTTTGAAATTAATTTGGTTAGGTTATACGACCCAACATATTCATCATTTATTAAAATTAAATCCTGAATTTTTTAAATTCTCTTATACTGATCAAATAGATTCAATAAAAAATTGGGACAAGTTATTTCATAAAGGTGATTTTATTGATAGATATAATCATTTAAATGATAAAGAAATTTTGTCATTTTTGAATCAACACAAGATAAGTTTTGTAACACCGTTTAACGCTAATTATCCTCGACTATTAAAAGAAATTTATGATTATCCGTTTGTCCTATTTTACCAAGGTGACCCCCAATTATTAACATCCCCCAATACATTAGGTGTGGTGGGCTCAAGAAATGCAACAGAGTACTCAGCTAAAGCCATGCAATACTTATTTCCTAAATTTAAACAAATTCCACTAACCATTATTTCCGGTTTGGCAAAAGGTGCTGATAGCATTGCACATCATTTTGCTATAGAGTATCAATTACCTACTATAGCTGTTTTAGGTTTTGGTCATATGATGCATTACCCTAGAGAAACGCAAAAATTACGCAACATAATTGAAGTAAAAGGTTTAGTTATTAGTGAATATCCGCCATTCACTAGTGTTAGGCGATATCACTTTCCGCAACGCAATCGTTTGATAAGCGGTCTTTCACAAGGGGTTTTAATAACTGAAGCAAGTGTTAGAAGCGGTAGTCAAATTACAATTGATTGCGCATTAGACCAAAATAGAAATATATATGTATTACCAGGTTCAATATTTAATCCACTAACTAAAGGTAATTTGAAACGAGCTCAAGAAGGTGCGATGATTGTAACCTCAGCTGATGATATTCTATGTGATTATAAATAGATATCATTAATGATTCATTCTAGAGTAATAAAAATCTATATTTAATTCTAATTGATAGCTAAAAATAATATTAAAAAGCGTTTAAAATGCACGTTAATAGAATTTAAACATTGACAAAAACAAAATTGACCGTTTATCATTTATCTTTAGTAATTGAAATAGCAAGGGGGAATTCACTTTGGCAGATAATTTAGTCATAGTTGAGTCGCCTGCAAAAGCGAAAACCATTGAAAAATATTTAGGTAAAAAATATAAAGTTATAGCTTCTATGGGACATGTTAGAGATTTACCAAGAAGTCAAATGGGTGTCGATGTAGAAGATAATTATGAACCGAAATATATTACGATACGCGGTAAAGGTCCAGTTGTTAAAGACTTAAAGAAATATGCTAAGAAAGCAAAAAATGTCTTTCTTGCGAGTGACCCTGACCGTGAAGGTGAAGCGATTGCTTGGCATTTATCAAAAATTTTAGAACTTGATGATTCAAAAGAAAACAGAGTAGTATTTAATGAAATTACAAAAGATGCGGTAAAAGAAAGTTTTAAGCATCCTCGTGGCATAGAAATGGATTTAGTCGATGCACAACAAGCACGCCGTATATTAGATAGATTAGTTGGATATAATATTTCACCAGTATTATGGAAGAAAGTGAAAAAGGGGCTGTCTGCAGGGCGAGTTCAATCTGTAGCTTTAAGATTAGTAATAGATAGAGAGAATGAGATTCGTAACTTTAAGCCTGAAGAGTATTGGTCTATAGAAGGTGAGTTTAGATATAAGAAATCTAAATTTACTGCTAAGTTTCTTCATTATAAAAATAAACCATTTAAATTAAAAACAAAAAAAGATGTTGAAAAAGTTACAGCTGAATTAGATGGAGACAAATTTGAAATTACAAATGTTAATAAAAAAGAAAAAACTAGAAATCCTGCTAATCCATTTACCACTTCAACATTACAACAAGAGGCAGCTCGTAAATTAAATTTCAAAGCGCGTAAAACTATGATGCTCGCGCAACAATTATATGAAGGTATTGATTTAAAACGACAAGGTACAGTTGGATTAATCACATACATGAGAACTGACTCTACACGTATATCACAAACCGCTAAAGACGAAGCGAAACAATATATTGAAGATAAGTATGGTAAAGATTATCTTTCTAATAGAACTGCTAAGGGTAAACAGGGTGACCAAGATGCCCACGAAGCAATTCGACCAACAAGTACTTTACGTACACCTTATGAAATGAAAGCATACTTAACTAGAGATCAGCATCGATTGTATAAGTTAATATGGGAAAGATTTGTAGCAAGTCAAATGGCACCAGCTATTTTAGACACAGTTGCTTTAGATGTTACCCAAAACAACATTAAATTCCGAGCGAATGGTCAAACAATCAAATTTAAAGGTTTCATGACGCTTTATGTAGAAGCCAAAGACGATAAAGATAATGAAAAAGAAAATAAATTACCTAACTTAAGTAAAGGTGATGAAGTCACTGCAACTCAAATAGAGCCAGCACAACACTTCACTCAACCACCACCACGTTATACTGAAGCTCGTTTAGTTAAAACGTTAGAGGAGTTAAAAATCGGTAGACCGTCTACCTATGCACCTACGATTGACACAATACAAAAACGAAATTATGTAAAACTTGAAAGTAAACGATTCGTACCTACTGAATTAGGTGAAATTGTTTATGAACAAGTAAAAGATTACTTCCCAGAAATAATTGATGTAGAGTTTACTGTAAATATGGAAACACTATTGGATAAAATTGCTGAAGGAGATATTGGTTGGAGAAAAGTAATTGATAACTTTTATGGAAGTTTCAAATTAGACGTTGAACGTGCTGAAGAAGAAATGGAAAAAGTTGAAATTAAAGATGAACCTGCCGGCGAAGATTGTGAAGTTTGTGGCTCTCCTATGGTTATTAAAATGGGGCGATATGGTAAGTTTATGGCGTGCTCAAACTTCCCAGATTGTAGAAATACGAAAGCAATAGTGAAAACAATAGGCGTGACATGTCCTAAATGCAAAGATGGAGATGTCGTTGAAAGAAAATCTAAGAAAAATAGACTTTTCTATGGTTGTTCAAACTATCCTGAATGTGACTTTATTTCTTGGGACAAACCTGTAGGTCGTGATTGTCCTAAATGTAATCATTATTTAATGGAACATAAGAAAGGACGTAGTTCACAAGTAATTTGCTCTAACTGTGACTATAAAGAAGAAGTTCAAAAATAGATAAAAATTGAAGGAGGAAAACCATGAGTCAAACTGTAAATATTGTTGGCGCTGGACTAGCTGGTTCAGAGGCCGCTTATCAATTAGCACAACGAGGCATCAAAGTGAATTTAATTGAAATGCGCCCAGTTAAACAAACGCCAGCACATCATACTGATAAATTTGCTGAATTAGTATGTTCAAACTCACTACGAGGCAATGCATTAACGAATGGTGTGGGTGTATTAAAAGAAGAAATGAGAAGATTAGACTCACTAATTATCTCTGCTGCTGACAAAGCAAGAGTTCCTGCCGGTGGTGCATTAGCAGTTGATCGACATGATTTTTCTGGTTATATCACTGAAACTTTAAGAAATCATCCTAATGTTACTGTTATTAATGAAGAAATTAATAGTATCCCTGAAGGATATACAATTATTGCTACTGGTCCATTAACTACAGAAAATTTAGCTAAAGAAATCGTAGATATTACAGGTAAGGATCAACTTTATTTTTATGATGCAGCTGCTCCAATTATTGAAAAAGAATCGATTGATATGGATAAAGTGTATCTAAAATCACGTTACGATAAAGGTGAAGCCGCCTATCTTAATTGTCCTATGACAGAAGAAGAATTTAATCGCTTTTATGATGCAGTACTTGAAGCAGAAGTTGCACCAACAAATGAATTTGAAAAAGAAAAATATTTCGAAGGATGCATGCCTTTTGAAGTAATGGCTGAACGTGGACGCAAAACACTATTATTTGGTCCTATGAAACCTGTTGGCCTTGAAGATCCAAAAACAGGTAAACGTCCATTTGCTGTCGTTCAATTACGACAAGATGATGCAGCTGGAACGCTATATAATATTGTTGGTTTCCAAACTCATTTAAAATGGGGCGCTCAAAAAGAAGTCATTCGCCTTATCCCTGGTTTAGAAAATGTAGATATCGTTCGATATGGTGTCATGCATCGAAATACTTTTATTAACTCTCCTGACGTGTTAAATGAAAAGTATGAATTGATTAAAGAAGATCGAATTCAATTTGCAGGTCAAATGACTGGTGTTGAAGGATATGTTGAAAGTGCAGCAAGTGGACTTGTTGCTGGGATTAACCTAGCTCACAAATTACTTGATAAAGGTGAAGTAATATTCCCAAGAGAAACAATGATAGGTAGTATGGCATATTACATCTCACATGCTAAAAATGAAAAGAACTTCCAACCTATGAATGCTAACTTTGGTTTATTACCTTCACTTGAAAAGCGTATTAAAGATAAAAAAGAGCGTTACGAGGCACAAGCTAACAGAGCGCTCGAATATTTAGAGAATTATAAGAAAACACTTTAAAAATAATATAAACTTTATAATTGATAGAAAATGTGTCAATTCAAAGTTTTAAAGAATTCTCAAAAGATTTTGAATTCTATAGCTAATTATTTTAGTCCCCTTCATGTTATATGCTACAATGCATATGATGGAGGGGATTTTTAAGTGGAAGAAATCCAAGTTACATTCTTAAATATGCTCAAAGTTGAGAGAAATTTCTCCGCCCATACATTAAAATCATATCATGATGATTTAGTACAATTTAATCATTTTTTAGAACAAGAATTAATTAATCTAAGAACATTTGAATATAAAGATGCTAGAAATTATTTAAGCTATTTATATTCACAAAATTTGAAACGTACTACTGTATCAAGGAAGATTTCTACTTTAAGAACTTTCTATGAGTTTTGGATGACACAAGACGAGACAATCATAAATCCTTTCGTACAACTCGTTCATCCTAAGAAGGAGAACTACTTGCCACAGTTTTTTTATGAAGAAGAGATGGAAGCATTATTCGAAACTGTAGCAAAAGATACTAAAAAAGGATTACGGGATCGCGTTATTCTAGAATTATTATATGCAACGGGTATACGTGTTTCTGAACTAGTAAATATCCAACTCAAAGATATTGATATGTCTTTACCTGGTGTGAAAGTACTAGGAAAGGGAAATAAAGAACGTTTTGTTCCGTTTGGAGAATTTTGTCGTCAAAGCATTGAACAATACTTAAGAGAATTTAAGCCTATACAACATACCAAACATTCATTTTTATTAGTTAACATGAATGGCGCCCCTATAACAGAGAGAGGCGTTAGGTATGTTTTAAATGATGTTGTTAAACGTACAGCAGGGGTTACGGAAATTCACCCCCACAAACTAAGACATACGTTTGCAACACATTTACTCAATCAAGGTGCGGATTTAAGAACGGTACAATCTTTGTTAGGACATGTTAATCTTTCGACAACTGGAAGATATACACATGTTTCTAACCAACAATTACGTAAAGTGTATTTAAATGCACATCCTCGAGCGAAAAAGGAGAGTAAATAAATGAGTAAAACATCATTACATGCAACAACTATTTATGCCGTTAGACACAACGGTGAAGCAGCGATGGCTGGTGATGGACAAGTTACACTAGGTGAGCAAGTTATTATGAAGCAAACAGCGCGCAAGGTCCGCAGATTATATGAAGGAAAAGTGTTAGCTGGATTTGCTGGTAGTGTAGCTGATGCCTTCACTTTGTTCGAAAAGTTTGAAACAAAATTACAACAATTTAGTGGTAATTTGGAACGTGCAGCTGTTGAGCTAGCTCAAGAGTGGCGTGGTGATAAACAATTACGTCAATTGGAAGCTATGTTAATTGTAATGGACAAAGATGCAATATTAGTGGTCAGCGGGACTGGAGAAGTCATTGCACCTGATGATGATTTAATTGCGATTGGCTCAGGAGGCAACTATGCTTTAAGTGCTGGAAGAGCATTGAAGCGTCATGCAAGCCAATTATCTGCTAAAGAAATGGCTTACGAAAGTTTAAAAGTTGCATCTGACATTTGTGTGTTCACAAATGATAATATTATAGTGGAAACACTTTAACTTTTAAAAATATGGAAATGAATATAAATGGACGTTAATTAGGTTGGAGGTAAAATATATGGATGCAAACGGTATAAAATTAACACCTAAAGATATCGTATCTAAATTAGATGAATATATAGTTGGGCAAGATGATGCTAAACGAAAAGTTGCCATTGCTCTAAGAAATCGCTATAGAAGAAGTTTGCTAGATGAAGAAACCAAACAAGAAATCGCACCTAAGAATATCTTGATGATTGGTCCAACTGGTGTTGGTAAAACTGAAATAGCAAGACGTATGGCTAAAGTTGTAGGAGCGCCATTTATTAAGGTGGAAGCTACTAAGTTTACTGAAGTAGGATACGTTGGACGCGATGTTGAGAGTATGGTTCGTGATCTAGTCGATGTAGCTGTAAGACTAGTTAAAGATCAAAAGAAAGGTTTGGTTAAAGACGAAGCAGTTAATAAAGCTAATGAAAAGTTAGTTAAATTACTTGTGCCTAGTATGAAGAAAAAAGCGTCAAATAATAGTAATCCTTTAGAATCATTACTTGGTGGTGCAATTCCAAACTTTGGTAACAATGATGATGAAGAAGAGGAAACACCTACAGAAGAGATTAAAACCAAGCGTTCAGAAATCAAAAAACAATTATTAGATGGTAAACTTGAAGAAGAGAAAGTTAGAATTAAGGTAGAACAAGATCCAGGTGCGCTAGGCATGCTCGGTACAAATCAAAACCAACAAATGCAAGACATGATGAATCAACTCATGCCTAAACGTAAAGTTGAGCGTGAGGTACCAGTTAAAACAGCTCGTAAGATTTTGGCTGATGATTTTGCTGATGAATTAATTGATCAAGAAACTGCAAATCAAGAAGCGCTTGAGTTAGCAGAACAAATGGGTATTATCTTCATCGATGAGATCGATAAAGTAGCAACGAATAACGCTAATAGTGGTCAAGATGTTTCAAGACAAGGTGTACAACGAGATATCTTACCAATTTTAGAAGGTAGCATGATTCAAACTAAGTATGGTACTGTAAATACTGAACATATGCTGTTTATCGGTGCTGGCGCGTTTCACGTATCGAAACCAAGTGATTTAATACCTGAATTACAAGGACGCTTCCCAATTAGAGTAGAATTAGAAAGTTTAACTGTTGACGATTTTTATAGAATATTAACTGAACCTAAGCTATCACTTATCAAACAATATGAGGCATTGCTTCAAACAGAAGAGGTCACTGTGAACTTTACTAAGGAAGCGATTACAAGATTAGCTGAAATGGCATATCAAGTTAACCAAGACACTGATAATATTGGTGCACGTCGTTTACACACAATCTTAGAGAAAATGCTTGAGGATTTATCTTTCGAAGCCCCTAGCATGCCAAATGCTGTAGTAGATATAACACCACAATATGTTGATGATAAGTTGAAATCTATTTCAACAAATAAAGATTTAAGTGCATTTATTTTATAATATAAATAAAGGAGAAATTTTATGAGCTTATTATCTAAAACTAGAGAATTAAATACACTATTACAAAAACATAAAGGTATTGCGGTCGACTTTAAAGACGTTGCTCAAACAATTAGTAGCGTTACAGTAACGAACGTATTTATTGTTTCACGTAGAGGTAAAATTCTAGGTTCAAGTTTAAATGAACTTTTAAAAAGTCAGAGAATTAACGAAATGTTAGAAAGTAAACACATTCCTAGTGAATATACAGAACTATTAATGGACGTTAAACAAACTGAATCTAATATTGATATTGATAATGAATTAACTGTATTCCCACCTGAAGATAAAGAAGTGTTTAGTAGCAGTCGTACAACTGTATTTCCAATACTTGGTGGCGGCGAAAGATTAGGAACATTAGTACTTGGTCGTGTTAAAGATGACTTTAACGAAAATGATTTAGTATTAGGCGAATACGCTGCAACAGTTATTGGAATGGAAATACTTCGTGAGAAACATAATGAAGTTGAGAAAGAGGCACGTGATAAAGCGGCAATCACTATGGCAATTAATTCATTATCTTATTCTGAAAAAGAAGCAATTGAGCATATTTTTGAAGAATTAGGTGGTAATGAAGGCCTATTGATAGCTTCAAAAGTAGCAGATAGAGTAGGTATCACTCGCTCAGTAATCGTGAACGCGTTACGTAAACTTGAAAGTGCTGGTGTAATCGAATCACGATCCTTAGGGATGAAGGGTACCTTTATTAAAGTTAAAAAAGAAAAATTCCTTGATGAATTAGAACGAAATAAATAATTATGATTTAAATCGATAATGAAATAACCAACATTCAACTGTTGCAAGTATATATTATTTGTAACAGTTTTTATTATGAAAAATGTGTATAGCATTATTTCTTTAGTGAAATTAACATTGCGCATTATATAGAAATATGATATTATTGTTTTCGGCTATAAAAGCCAATACACACATGATAAACGTACATTTAAAGGGTGCAATTAAATTAATTGTCTTTATATGAGTTTATTATGGAGGTAAATAACCACTAGGAGGAATTTAAAATGGCAGTAATTTCAATGAAACAATTACTAGAAGCCGGTGTTCACTTCGGTCACCAAACACGCCGTTGGAACCCAAAAATGAAAAAATACATCTTCACTGAGAGAAATGGTATCTATATCATTGACTTACAAAAAACAGTGAAAAAAGTTGAAGAAGCTTATAACTTCATCAAACAAGTATCTGAAGATGGCGGTAGAGTCTTATTCGTAGGTACTAAAAAACAAGCACAAGAGTCAGTTAAAGCTGAAGCAGAACGTGCTGGACAATTCTACGTTAACCAAAGATGGTTAGGCGGAATTTTAACTAACTACAAAACAATTTCTAAACGTATTAAACGTATTTCTGAAATCGAAAAAATGGAAGAAGACGGTTTATTCGACGTTTTACCTAAAAAAGAAGTTGTTGAACTTAAAAAAGAATACGACCGTTTAATCAAATTCTTAGGCGGTATTCGTGATATGAAATCTATGCCTCAAGCATTATTCGTAGTTGACCCTCGTAAAGAGCGTAACGCGATTGCTGAAGCACGTAAATTAAATATTCCAATCGTTGGTATTGTTGACACTAACTGTGATCCAGATGAAATTGATTACGTTATCCCAGCGAACGACGATGCTATTCGTGCCGTTAAATTATTAACTGGTAAAATGGCTGACGCTGTCTTAGAAGGTCAACAAGGTGTTTCTAACGATGAAGTAGCTGCAGAGCAAAACATCAATTTAGATGAAAAAGAAGAATCTCAAGAAGCAGAATCAACTGAAGAAAATACTACTGTTGAATCAAACTAAGATATAGTTTAAATGGGTGATAAGATGTAATGCTTATCGCCCTTTTTTCAAATAATAATGATTAAAGTTTACTAGAGTATTGGAAATTATAGTGACTTTAATGGTAATATTTAGGTATCATCTATTATTACAATTAGAAATATTGGAGGAATAATTAATGGCAATTTCAGCAAAACTTGTTAAAGAATTACGTGAAAGAACTGGCGCTGGTATGATGGATTGTAAAAAAGCGCTAACAGAAACTGATGGTGACATCGATAAAGCGATTGATTACTTACGTGAAAAAGGTATCGCTAAAGCAGCTAAAAAAGCAGACCGTATCGCAGCTGAAGGTTTAGTACATGTTGAAGTTAAAGGAAATGAAGCTGCTATCGTTGAAATCAACTCTGAAACTGACTTCGTAGCTCGTAATGAAGGCTTCCAAGAATTAGTTAAAGAAATTGCTAATCAAGTTCTTGATAGCAAAGCTGAAACAGTAGATGCTTTATTAGAAACTAAATTATCAAGTGGTAAAACAGTTGATGAAAGAATGAAAGAAGCAATCTCAACAATCGGTGAAAAATTAAGTATCCGTCGTTTCGAAATCAGAACAAAATCTGATAACGATGCATTTGGTGCATACTTACACATGGGTGGACGTATCGGTGTGTTAACTGTAGTTGAAGGTTCTACTGATGAAGAAGCTGCTAAAGATGTTGCTATGCACATCGCAGCTATCAATCCAAAATATGTTTCTTCAGAACAAGTTAAAGAAGAAGAAATCAATCACGAAAGAGAAGTATTAAAACAACAAGCATTAAATGAAGGTAAACCTGAAAACATCGTTGAAAAAATGGTTGAAGGTCGTTTACGTAAATATCTTCAAGAAATTTGTGCAGTTGATCAAAACTTCGTTAAAGATCCAGATCAAACAGTTGAAGCTTTCTTAAAATCTAAAGGTGGTAAACTTGTTGACTTCGTTCGCTATGAAGTAGGCGAAGGTATGGAAAAACGTGAAGAAAACTTCGCAGATGAAGTTAAAGGTCAAATGAAATAATCTGTCGACAAGATTTACAAGAAAGAAGACACCTTTGAGGTTTTCTATTATAAAGTGATACTTTATGTTAGAAGGCGCGTCAGTGTCTTCTTTACTTGTATATATTACATATTTTTACAATAGAGAGGAAAAAACAATGGCGCAAACTTCTAAATATAAACGTGTAGTATTAAAACTTAGTGGTGAAGCACTCGCAGGAGACAAAGGTTTTGGTATTAATCCAATCATTATTAAAAGCGTGGCACAGCAAGTAGCTGAAGTTGCTAAGATGGATTGCGAAATCGCAGTTATCGTTGGTGGTGGCAATATTTGGAGAGGTAAAACTGGTAGTGATTTAGGTATGGACCGTGGTACAGCAGACTACATGGGTATGCTTGCTACAGTTATGAATGCTCTTGCACTCCAAGATAGCTTAGAACAATTAGAATGTGACACACGTGTGTTGACATCAATTGAAATGAAACAAGTTGCTGAACCATATATCCGTCGAAGAGCTATTAGACATTTAGAGAAGAAACGTGTTGTTATTTTTGCAGCAGGAATCGGTAATCCATACTTCTCTACAGATACAACTGCAGCGTTACGTGCAGCAGAAGTCGAAGCCGATGTTATTTTAATGGGTAAAAATAATGTTGATGGAGTATATTCAGCAGACCCTAAAGTAGATAAGAATGCAGTTAAATATGAACACTTGACGCACATTCAAATGTTACAAGAAGGGTTACAAGTAATGGACTCAACTGCATCATCATTCTGTATGGATAATAATATTCCTTTAAATGTATTTTCAATTATGGAAGAAGGCAATATTAAACGTGCAGTTATGGGTGAAAAAATAGGTACGTTAATAACTAAATAATTAGAGGTGTAAACAATATGAGTGACATAATTCAAGACACTAAAGCTAGAATGAGCAAATCTATCGATAATTTATCAAGAGAATTAGCAAATATCAGTGCTGGAAGAGCAAATTCAAATTTATTAAGTGGCGTAACTGTTGACTATTATGGTGCACCAACACCAGTTCAACAATTAGCGAGCATCAATGTGCCTGAAGCACGTTTATTAGTTATTTCTCCTTATGATAAATCTTCAGTAGCTGATATTGAAAAAGCAATTTATGCAGCAAATTTAGGTGTAAATCCTACAAGTGATGGTGAAGTTATTCGTATCACTGTCCCAGCTTTAACAGAAGAACGTCGTAAAGAATTAGTGAAAAACGTTAAGAAAATTGGTGAAGATGCGAAAGTATCTATCCGTAACATCCGTCGTGATATTAATGATCAATTGAAAAAAGATGAAAAAAATGGTGACATTACTGAAGATGATTTAAGAAGTCAAACAGAAGATGTTCAAAAAGCTACAGATAATTCTATTAAAGAAATTGATCAATTAGTAGAGGACAAAGAAAAAGACATTATGTCTGTTTAATTAGTTCGACAATAAATTAATTCATTTAATAATGTGTAAGTATTATTATAAATATACTTTCTACATTACTATAAATTATTTTAGTCTAAACTGTGCCAATTCAGACTTTGGTACAGTTTTTTCATTTGCTTATTCAATGCCATTATCGAGTATGATAAAATGATAGATGATTTCTTAAATAACTAATATAATATAATAGAGATGATCAGGCTCGGAGGAAAGACCATGTTTAAAAAGCTAATAAAAAGAAATAAGACTAAAATCAGTCATAACGATGATTTAGATTTACATAATTTACCTGAACATGTAGCGATTATCATGGACGGAAATGGACGTTGGGCCAAAAAGCGTAAAATGCCTAGAATTAAAGGACATTACGAAGGTATGCAAACCATTAAAACTGTAACGCGAGAAGCAAGTGATTTGGGTATTAAATACTTAACACTATACGCTTTTTCAACTGAAAATTGGTCTAGACCTGAAAATGAAGTTAATTATATCATGAATTTGCCTGTTAATTTTTTAAAAACATTTTTACCCGAACTCATTGAAAAAAATGTTCAAATAGAAACGATTGGATTTCTAGATGCAGTTCCTAAATCGACGATTGAAGCAATAGAACATGCAAAAGAAAAAACAAAAAATAATACAGGTCTGAAATTAATATTTGCCATCAATTATGGTGGACGAGCTGAAATTGTTCAAAGTATGAAATCAATTTATGATGAACTTCAACGCAATGGTCAAGACAGTAAAGATATTGATGAATCAATGATTAACAAGCATTTAATGACACATTCATACCCAGATCCTGAGTTATTAATTCGCACTTCTGGTGAACAACGTATTAGTAATTTCCTTATTTGGCAGTCTTCTTATAGTGAATTTATATTCAATGAGAAATTGTGGCCAGACTTTGACGGTGAAGAATTTAAAAATTGCTTAAAAATATATCAATCTCGCCAAAGACGCTTTGGAGGGTTAAGTAAGGAGTAGCGTATGAAAGTTAGAACTTTAACCGCAATTATAGCATTGTTAATTTTTCTACCCATTCTATTGATGGGTGGTACAACGTTAATGTTGTTTGCGTACTTACTAGCTTTAATTGCATTAAAAGAACTTTTAAATATGAATATGATTAAATTAATTTCAGTCCCTGGTATTTTTAGTGCTTTAGCATTAATAATTATTATGTTACCTCAATCAGCAGGTGACTGGGTTAGTAACATTCAATTAAAAAGTTTAATCGCAATGAGTTTTATTTTACTAAGTTACACTGTACTGTCAAAAAACAGATTTAGTTTTATGGATGCTGCTTTCTGTCTTATGTCAGTTGCATATGTCGGTATTGGATTTATGTATTTCTATGCAACACGTTCAGATGGCTTACATTACATACTTTATGCATTCTTAGTGGTGTGGTTAACAGATACAGGTGCTTATATTTTCGGTCGACTAATGGGTAAACATAAATTATGGCCAGTAATTAGTCCGAACAAAACTATTGAAGGTTTTATTGGCGGATTAATTTGTAGTTTAATTGTGCCAATTGTTATGTTGTTCTTTGTTGATTTCAACTTAAATATTTGGTTACTATTATTAGTAACTATTATCTTGAGTATCTTTGGTCAACTTGGAGATTTAGTTGAATCAGGATTTAAACGTCATTTTGGTGTTAAAGATTCTGGTAGAATTTTACCGGGGCACGGTGGTATATTAGACCGATTTGATAGTTTCATGTTTGTTTTACCATTACTCAACATTTTATTAATACAAATGTAGTGTGATTTTAATGTTTTATTTATATATGAAAAATGTATAGTGCTATAATTGAGGAGTTATTGAGTGCACATTTGACTAGACATAGTAGATGATGTAATTCTTAACTCCTTTTATTAAAAGTAAAATTCTTGAATAATTTAACCAAATCATAGATAATCTACATCGTTCTAATGAAAAAAGTAGAAATTTAATTTAATTGAGGTGTATCATGTGAGCTATTTAATCACTATTGTCTCATTTATGATCGTGTTTGGTGTACTTGTTACGGTACATGAATATGGTCACATGTTCTTTGCTAAGCGTGCTGGAATAATGTGTCCTGAATTCGCGATAGGTATGGGACCAAAAATATTTAGTTTCCGTAAGAACGAAACTTTGTATACCATCCGTTTATTACCTGTAGGTGGTTATGTAAGAATGGCTGGAGACGGTTTAGAAGAGCCACCAGTTGAACCAGGTATGAATGTTAAAGTAAAACTTAATGATAAAGATGAGATTACGCACATAATTTTAGATGATCAGCATAAATTTCAAAAGATAGAAGCAATTGAAGTTAAACAATGTGACTTCAAGGATGATTTGTACATTGAAGGTATTACTTCATATGATAATGAGCGACATCATTTTAATATTGCTGAAAAAGCATATTTTGTTGAGAATGGTAGTTTAATTCAAATCGCTCCACGACATCGACAATTTGCACATAAGAAACCTTTACCCAAATTTTTAACGTTATTTGCAGGACCATTATTTAACTTTATATTAGCCTTAATATTATTTATCGCATTAGCTTATTTCCAAGGAACACCTACTACCTCAGTGGGGCAATTAGCTGA
This sequence comes from Staphylococcus sp. GW821-FHT11H10, assembly GCF_058807855.1. Lineage (NCBI taxonomy): Bacteria > Bacillati > Bacillota > Bacilli > Caryophanales > Staphylococcaceae > Staphylococcus > Staphylococcus sp. GW821-FHT11H10. The sequence continues at coordinate 165,426 of NZ_JBXARC010000001.1, forward strand.
TCACTATCCAGCTCAACAAGCAGGATTAAAATCCGGAGATAAAATCGTTCAAGTAGGTCAATATAAAACAAAGAGTTTTGATGACATTCAGTCTGCAGCAAATAAAATTAAAGATAATAAAACAACTATAAAATTTGAAAGAGATAATCAAACAAAGACAGTGGACATAACTCCTAAAAAGCAAGTTATTAAGCAAACTAAATTAAATTCTGAGACGACGTACATTTTAGGTTTCCAACCAGAGAAAGAACATACTTTAATAAAACCAATTGCGCTAGGATTTGATCAGTTTGTTAGTGCCAGTACATTAATCTTTAAAGCTGTAGGAACAATGATTGCAAGTATATTCACAGGTCAATTCTCATTTGATATGTTAAATGGTCCAGTGGGTATTTATCATAATGTTGACTCTGTAGTTAAGCAGGGTATCATTGCTTTAACATACTACACTGCACTATTAAGTGTTAACTTAGGTATAATGAACTTATTACCAATTCCAGCACTTGATGGTGGTCGAATTTTATTTGTTATCTATGAAGCAATTTTCAGAAGACCAGTTAATAAAAAAGCAGAAACAATTATAATAGCTGCTGGTGCTATTTTTGTCTTAATTATAATGGTTCTAGTAACTTGGAACGATATACAACGTTATTTCTTGTAAAATAAGGAGGATTAAGTGATGAAACAATCGAAAGTTTTCATACCAACTAGGAGAGATGTCCCTGCTGAAGCAGAAGCATTGAGTCACCAATTATTATTAAAAGCAGGATTAATCAAACAAAGTACAAGTGGTATTTATAGCTATTTACCATTAGCATCTCGTGTGTTAAATAATATTTCTAAAATCATCCGTGAAGAAATGGAAAGCATTGATGCCGTTGAAATTTTAATGCCTGCACTTCAACAAGCAGAACTTTGGGAAGAATCAGGTCGTTGGGGTGCATACGGTCCAGAGTTAATGCGCTTAAAAGATCGTAATGGACGTGAATTTGCTTTAGGTCCTACACATGAGGAAGTAGTGACTTCTATCGTTAGAGATGAACTTAAATCATATAAACAATTGCCTTTAACGTTATTCCAAATACAATCTAAATTTCGAGATGAGAAACGTCCACGCTTTGGTTTGTTAAGAGGTAGAGAATTTATTATGAAAGATGCGTATTCATTTCATGCTGATGAAGCATCTTTAGATGAAACATATCAAGATATGTACAATGCTTACGACCGTATATTCAAACGTGTTGGCATCAATGCTCGACCAGTGGTTGCAGACTCAGGTGCAATTGGCGGTAACCACACACACGAATTCATGGCCTTAAGTGAAATTGGTGAAGATACTATCGTATATAGTGAGCATAGTGATTATGCAGCTAATATTGAAAAAGCGGAAGTCGTTTATCATCCAAATGAAAAGCATACAGAAGTAGCAGAACTAGAAAAGGTTGAAACACCTAATGTTAAAACTGCTCAAGAATTAGCTGATTTTTTAAACCGTCCGGTTGATGAAATTGTTAAATCAATGATTTTTAAAATTGATGGAGAATTCATTATGTTCTTAATACGTGGTCATCATGAATTAAATGATGTCAAAGTAAAAGCATTTTTTGAAACAGATAATGTTGAAATGGCTACTCAAGAAGAGATTGTTAACTTATTAGGTGCTAATCCTGGTTCACTGGGACCAGTTCATGATAAAGATATTAGAATTTTTGCAGATAATTATGTCAGAGATTTAAATAATTTAGTCGTTGGTGCTAATGAGGATGGATCCCACTATATTAATGCTAATTTAGATCGAGATTTCAAGGTTGATGAGTTTGGAGATTTCCGCTTTATCTTAGAAGGAGAAACATTAAGCGATGGCTCTGGCGAAGCGAAATTTGCAGAAGGCATTGAAGTAGGTCAAGTATTTAAGTTAGGAACTAAATACTCAGAAGCAATGAACGCAACATTCTTAGATAACCAAGGTAAAGCTAAGCCATTAATCATGGGGTGCTACGGAATAGGCGTTTCAAGAACGCTAAGTGCTATTGTTGAACAAAATAATGATGAAAATGGTATTATTTGGCCTAAATCAGTTACACCATTTGATTTACATCTAATTACTATTAATCCTAAAAAGGATGAACAACTAGAATTAGGTGATCAATTGTATAAAGAATTACAACAACAATATGATGTACTTTATGATGATCGTAAAGATCGAGCTGGCGTTAAATTTAATGATGCAGATTTAATCGGTCTTCCAATAAGAATTGTAGTTGGTAAAAATGCTAGTGAGGGTATCGTTGAAGTTAAAGTACGTCAAACTGGTGAAAGCGAAGAAGTTCATATTAACGATTTAAACACTCATATCGCTACACTTTATAGTAATTTATAATTTGCTAAGACTAAGTTGAATTTGATGAATGTACTTGATTTCACTTGTTCAACATGGATTTTCAATGCATAATGCTAAATGAGGTTAAGACAATTTCATATTTGTCTAAACCTCTTTTTTTACTAAAAATTTTAAAACGAAACATATGAAAAGCACATGGCAAAGTAGTATAATGGATATCAAGTTTGCAGTTAGATCAATAACACGTTGCGTATACATATAATTGAGAAATTAGTTAGATATAAGGGTGGTTATCTGTCATGGCAATGACGAATCAAGAAAAATTCAAAGTACTCGCTGACCAGATTAAAGTTTCCAATCAACTAGATCAAACAATAATTGAAAAAGGTGAATTAACGCGAGTAGATGTGTCAAATAAAAATAGAACGTGGGAATTTCAAATTACATTGCCATATTTTCTATCACATGAAGATTATTTAATATTCACTAATGCGATTACTGAAGAATTTAAAGAAATTGCCAAAGTTGATTGGCATTTTACAATTCAAGATACAAGTAATCAAGATGAGCATGCTATCAAATATTTTGGTCATTGTATAGAACACACTGCACTTTCACCTAAAGTAAAAGGTCAACTTAAACAGAAGCGTTTAATTATGTCTGGTAATGTGTTGAAAGTAATGACCTCTAATGACATCGAAAGAAATCACTTTGACAAAGTATGTAATGGTAGCTTAGTAAAAGCTTTTCGTAAATGTGGTTTTGATATTGATAAAGTTGTTTTTGAAACAGACGACTCAAGTTCTTATGATGATTTAGCTTCATTAGAAGCACATATTCAAGAAGAAGATGAAAAAAGTGCTCGTGAAGCAACTGAAAAAATTGAAAAAATCAAAGCAGAAAAAGCGAAACAACAAGATAACAATGAAAGTAATGTTGATAAGTGTCAAATTGGTAAACCGATACAAATTGATAATATAAAACCAATTGAATCAATCATTGAGGAAGAGTTCAAAGTAGCGATTGAAGGGGTTATATTTGATATTAACCTAAAAGAATTAAAGAGTGGTCGTCATATTGTTGAGTTAAAAGTCACAGACTACACAGATTCTCTTGTACTTAAGATGTTTACAAGAAAAAATAAAGATGATTTAGATCACTTTAAGGCACTAAGTGTAGGTAAATGGGTACGCGCTCAAGGACGTATTGAAGAAGACACGTTTGTAAGAGATTTAGTAATGATGATGACTGATATAGAAGAAATCAAAAAGACACCTAAGCAAGATAAAGCTGAAGAAAAGCGTGTAGAGTTTCATTTACATACATCAATGAGTCAAATGGATGGTATTCCTAATATAAGTGCATATGTTAATCAAGCTGCAAAATGGGGACATAAAGCGATAGCAGTTACAGATCATAATGTCGTTCAAGCCTTTCCTGATGCTCATGGTGCCGCTGAAAAAAATGGTATTAAAATGATTTATGGTATGGAAGGTATGCTCGTAGATGACGGAGTACCTATTGCTTACAAACCAACAGATCGAGATCTTAAAGAAGCAACTTATGTTGTATTTGACGTTGAAACAACTGGACTTTCAAACCAATACGATCAAATTATAGAATTGGCCGCCGTTAAAGTTAAAGACGGGGAAATTATTGATAAATTTGAACGATTTAGTAATCCACACGAAAAATTATCAGAAACAATCATTAATTTAACTCACATTACTGATGATATGTTGACTGATGCACCTGAGATTGAGGAAGTATTGACTGAATTTAAAGAGTGGGTTGGGGATGCTATATTTGTAGCACATAATGCATCATTTGATATGGGCTTTATTGACACTGGCTATGAAAGACTTGGCTTTGGGCCATCAACGAATGGTGTCATTGATACTTTAGAACTATCACGTACGATTAATACTGAATATGGTAAACACGGATTAAACTTTTTAGCGAAAAAGTATGGTGTAGAATTAACTCAACACCATAGAGCTATTTATGATACTGAGGCTACAGCTTATATCTTCATTAAGATGGTTCAGCAAATGAAAGAGTTAGGAGTTACAAATCATAAAGACATTAATCAAAAACTGTCTAATGAAGATGCATATAAACGTGCACGTCCGACACATGTGACATTAATTGTTCAAACACAGGAAGGCTTAAAGAACTTATTTAAAATTGTAAGTGCCTCATTAGTTAAATACTATTATCGAACTCCTAGAATTCCACGTTCATTATTAAATGAATACCGTGAAGGCATACTAGTTGGAACAGCTTGTGATGAAGGTGAATTATTCACTGCTGTAATGCAGAGAGACCAATCGGAAGTTGAAAAAATCGCTAAATATTATGATTTTATTGAAGTACAACCACCTAAACTGTATCAAGATCTTATTGATAGAGAACTCATTAGAGATACTGAAACACTTTATGAAATTTATGAACGTATATTAAAAGCTGGAGAAAGTACAGGTATTCCAGTAATAGCGACAGGAAATGCGCATTATTTATATGAACATGACGCAATTGCTCGTAAAATCTTAATCGCATCTCAACCTGGTAATCCTTTGAATCGCTCAACTTTACCAGAAGCGCATTTTAGAACGACAGATGAGATGTTAGATGAGTTTCACTTTTTAGGCGAAGAAAAAGCACATGAAATAGTTGTTAAAAACACAAATGAATTAGCGGACCGAATTGAAAAAGTTATTCCAATTAAAGATCAATTGTTTACGCCACGTATGGATGGAGCAAATGAAGAAATTCGTGAACTAAGCTACACGAATGCCAAAAAATTATATGGTGAAGATTTACCACAAATCGTAATCGATCGTCTTGAAAAAGAACTAGCAAGTATCATCGGAAATGGTTTCTCGGTTATCTATTTAATTTCACAACGTCTTGTTAAAAAATCTCTAGATGATGGATATTTAGTAGGTTCGCGTGGTTCGGTTGGATCTAGTTTTGTGGCAACAATGACTGAAATAACTGAAGTTAATCCATTGCCACCTCATTACATTTGTCCTAACTGTAAAACGAGTGAATTCTTTGATGATGGGTCTGTAGGTTCAGGGTTTGACTTACCTGATAAACAATGTAGCACTTGTGGTGCTGAACTTATTAAAGAAGGGCAAGACATACCATTTGAAACATTCTTAGGATTTAAGGGAGATAAAGTTCCCGATATTGACTTGAACTTTAGTGGTGAGTACCAACCAAACGCTCATAACTATACTAAAGTGCTTTTCGGGGAAGACAAGGTTTTCCGTGCAGGAACAATAGGTACAGTTGCCGAAAAAACGGCGTTTGGATATGTTAAAGGCTATTTAAATGACCAAGGTATCCATAAACGTGGTGCGGAAATCGATCGTCTGGTTAAAGGATGTACAGGTGTAAAACGTACAACAGGACAACATCCAGGTGGGATTATAGTAGTTCCTGATTACATGGATATTTATGATTTCACCCCGATACAATATCCTGCAGATGATCAAAGCGCTTCTTGGATGACAACGCATTTCGACTTCCATTCCATCCATGATAATGTTTTAAAACTTGATATATTAGGACATGATGATCCTACAATGATTCGTATGTTACAAGATTTATCTGGTATAGATCCTAAGACCATTCCAGTAGATGATAAAGAGACAATGCAAATCTTTAGTAGTCCTGAATCATTAGGTGTAACTGAAGAGGAGATACTTTGTAAGACTGGAACATTCGGTGTACCTGAATTTGGTACAGGATTTGTTCGACAAATGTTAGAAGATACGAAACCAACAACTTTTTCAGAACTTGTACAAATATCAGGACTATCTCATGGTACTGATGTTTGGTTAGGTAATGCACAAGAATTGATTCGTTCAGGTATTTGTGATTTATCAAGCGTTATAGGTTGTCGTGATGATATCATGGTTTATTTAATGTATGCAGGATTAGAACCGTCAATGGCCTTTAAAACAATGGAATCAGTGCGTAAAGGTAAAGGTCTAACTGAAGAAATGATAGACGCTATGAAAGAGAATAATGTACCAGATTGGTATTTAGATTCTTGTCTGAAAATTAAGTACATGTTCCCTAAAGCTCACGCAGCCGCATATGTACTAATGGCAGTGAGAATTGCATATTTCAAAGTACATCATCCGCTTTATTATTATGCATCTTATTTCACAATTCGTGCATCAGACTTTGATTTAATTACTATGATTAAAGACAAAGAAAGCATAAAGAATACAGTCAAAGATATGTATTCAAGATACATGGACCTCGGTAAAAAAGAAAAAGATGTTCTTACTGTCTTAGAAATTATGAATGAAATGGCTCACCGCGGATTCCGTATGCAACCAATCAGTCTAGAGAAAAGTCAGGCATTTGACTTTATTATTGAAGGAGATACTTTAATTCCTCCATTTATTTCTGTACCTGGACTTGGAGAGAATGTTGCTAAACGTATTGTTGAAGCGCGAGAAGATGGTCCATTCCTATCTAAAGAAGATTTAAATAAAAAGGCTGGATTATCTCAAAAAATAATTGAGTATCTTGATGATTTAGGTTCTTTACCTAATCTTCCAGATAAGGCACAATTGTCTATTTTTGATATGTAATTTATATTCCAAGATCAAAAGTATTTTAGTAGTCTCTGTGACGCAAGATATAGACATTTGTTTAAGGAATTAAAGTGTGATATACTTAAGTTGCGTAAAAAATTAGACTCAGGCAGAAAGAGTGGGCATATACCCGCTCTTTTCTATTTGCCGAAAAAGGAGGCCTGTATGAGTAAAATCACTGAGGAAGTAGAAACAATCATAACTCCTATTTTAGACGAATTGAATTTTGAATTAGTTGAAGTTGAATACACTAAAGAGGGGAAAGATCATTTCTTAAGAATCTCTATTGATAAAGAGGGCGGTGTCAATTTAAATGATTGCACACTTGCTTCTGAAAAAATCAGCGAGGCAATGGATGAGAATGATCCAATTCCAGATATGTACTACTTAGACGTAGCATCACCAGGTGCGGAACGTCCAATTAAAAAAGAAAAAGATTATCACAATGCAATTGATAAACCAGTATTTGTATCATTATATGCGCCAATTGAAGGCGATAAAGAGTGGCTTGGAATTTTAAAAGCTGTTGATGATGACACAATCACGATGGAAGTTAAAGAAAAAGCTAAAACAAAACAAATTGAAATACCAAGAAATAAAATTGCAAAAGCACGTCACGCTGTAATGATTTAACGTGATGAGGAGGAATAATTGTGGCAAGTAATGAACTTTTATTAGCAACTGAATATTTAGAAAAAGAAAAGAAAATCCCTAGAGAAGTATTAATCGATGCTATTGAAGCAGCTTTAATAACTGCATATAAAAAGAACTATGATAGTGCTAGAAACGTACGTGTAGAATTAAATATGGATGAAGGTACTTTTAAAGTTATAGCACGTAAAGAAGTTGTAGAAGAAGTATTTGATGACAGAGACGAAGTAGATTTAAGTACAGCATTAGTTAAAAATCCAGCATATGAAGTTGGTGATATCTACGAAGAAGATGTTACACCAAAAGATTTTGGTCGTGTTGGTGCACAAGCTGCTAAACAAGCAGTAATGCAAAGACTAAGAGATGCTGAAAGAGAAATTCTGTATACTGAATTTATTGATAAAGAAGATGATATTTTAACAGGTGTTATCGATAGAGTTGACCATCGTTACGTTTATGTTAACTTAGGTAGAATTGAAGCGGTCTTATCTGAAGCTGAAAGAAGTCCTAACGAAAAATATATTCCTAACGAACGTATTAAAGTCTATGTTAATAAAGTGGAACAGACAACTAAGGGACCACAAATTTACGTTTCTAGAAGTCATCCAGGCTTGTTAAAACGTTTATTTGAGCAAGAAGTTCCTGAAATTTATGATGGAACTGTTATTGTGAAATCAGTAGCACGTGAAGCTGGTGATCGTTCTAAGATTAGTGTTTATTCTGATAATCCAGATATCGATGCGGTAGGCGCATGTGTTGGTGCAAAAGGTGCTCGAGTTGAAGCTGTAGTTGAAGAACTTGGTGGAGAAAAAATCGACATCGTTCAATGGAATGAAGATCCTAAAGTATTTGTACGTAATGCTTTAAGTCCCTCACAAGTATTGGAAGTTATCGTTGACGAAGACAATCAATCTACTGTTGTTGTAGTTCCTGACTATCAATTGTCACTAGCTATTGGTAAGAGAGGTCAAAATGCACGATTAGCTGCAAAATTGACTGGATGGAAAATTGATATTAAATCAGAAACTGATGCTCGTGATGCGGGAATTTATCCTGTGATTGAATCTGAAGAATTAGCTGAAGACATCGTTTTATCAGAATCAGATGATGAAGATATTGAAATTGATGATGTTAATTTAGAGGAATCAAATTTAACTACTGCAGAATTAGCGGCAGATATCGATGAAACTTCTGAAAATAATGAAGAAGCAGACAGTGAAGAAAAAGACGTATAAGCAGATAATTGGGGTGAGTAATTAAGTGAAGAAGAAAAAGATTCCAATGCGTAAATGTATTATTACAAATGAAATGCGTCCCAAAAAAGATATGATTCGCGTTGTTATTAACAAAGAAGGCGACATTTTTGCTGATGGTACTGGCAAACAACAAGGTAGAGGCGCTTATGTTTCAAAAGATGTTCAAAGTGTAGAAGCAGCCCAAGAAAAAGGCGTACTTGAAAGATATTTTAATGCAGATTCTGAGAAGCTAGACCCTGTTTATAAAGAAATTATACGTTTGATATATAGAGAAGAGATTCCTAAATGAGCAAAGAACAAATTTTAAACTTTTTAGGTTTAGCAATGAGAGCCCGTAAAGTAAAGTCTGGCGAGTCTGTATTGCTTACTGAAATCAAGAAAAATAATATAAAGCTTGTTATCATGGCATCTGATGCCTCAGAAAATACTGTAAAGAATATAAAAAATAAATGTGAATCATATCATGTTCCATTTAGAATCTTTAGTACAAGAGCAGAATTAGGACAATCTTTAGGCAAGTCAGAACGTGTAAACATTGGAGTTATAGACTCTGGGTTTGCGACTAAGCTTACGTCGATGATAGATGAATATTGTAAGGAGTGATTATATGAGTAAAAAAAGAATTTACGAATATGCGAAAGAATTAAATGTTAAGAGTAAAGAGATTATAGACGAGTTGAAAAATATGAATGTAGAAGTTTCAAACCATATGCAAGCGTTAGAGGACGATCAAATTAAAACGCTTGATAAAAAGTTTAGACAACAAGAAAGTAACAATAATACAAAACAAAACACTCAAAATAATCACCAAAAACAACAAAACAATAACAACAATAAAAATAATAACAAACAAAGCAACAAAGGTAACGCGAATCAAAAAGGCAATAATAATAACAAAAATAATGCCAAAAATAATAAAAATAACAAAAACAATAAGAACAATAAAAATAATAAAAACAACAAAGGTAACAAAAATAACAAACCGGCAGCTGAACCAAAAGAAATGCCTTCTAAAATCACATATGAGGAAGGCATTACAGTTGGCGAGTTAGCTGATAAATTAAATATTGAATCATCAGGAATTATTAAAAAATTATTCTTATTAGGCATCGTTGCTAATATTAACCAAGCACTTGATGAAGAAACACTAGAATTGATTGCGGATGATTATGGTGTTGAACTTGAAAAAGAAGTGGTGGTAAATGAAGAAGATTTATCAATTTACTTTGATGAAGAAGAAGCTGATCCAGATGCAATTGAACGCCCAGCGGTAGTTACAATTATGGGACACGTTGACCATGGTAAAACAACATTACTTGATTCAATTCGTCATACTAAAGTTACAGCTGGAGAAGCAGGCGGTATCACGCAACATATTGGTGCTTATCAAATTGAAAATGCTGGTAAAAAAATTACATTCCTTGATACACCTGGACACGCAGCATTTACTACAATGCGTGCACGTGGTGCTCAAGTAACGGACATCACAATTTTAGTAGTCGCAGCTGATGATGGTGTAATGCCACAAACAATTGAGGCAATTAACCATGCAAAAGAGGCTAACGTTCCTACTATAGTAGCTGTAAATAAAATTGATAAACCTACTGCAAACCCAGACCGTGTTATGCAAGAATTAACTGAGTACGGTTTGATCCCTGAAGATTGGGGCGGTGAAACAATTTTTGTTCCACTTTCAGCATTAAGTGGTGAAGGTATTGATGATTTATTAGAAATGATTGGCTTAGTAGCTGAAGTCCAAGAATTAAAAGCTAATCCTGATAAACAAGCTGTAGGTACTGTGATTGAAGCGGAGTTAGATAAATCACGTGGTCCAGCTGCTTCATTATTAGTTCAAAACGGAACATTGAATGTTGGTGACTCAATAGTTGTAGGTAACACATATGGACGAATTAGAGCGATGGTTAATGATTTAGGTCAAAGAATTAAATCAGCAGGCCCTTCTACACCTGTAGAAATTACAGGTATCAATGATGTGCCATTAGCTGGTGATCGCTTCGTTATCTTCAAAGACGAAAAACAAGCACGTCGCATTGGTGAAGCGCGTCATGAAGCAAGCGTTATCCAACAACGTCAAGAAAGTAAAAATGTTTCATTAGACAACTTATTTGAACAAATGAAACAAGGTGAAATGAAAGATCTTAACGTGATTATCAAAGGTGACGTTCAAGGTTCTGTTGAAGCACTTGCAGCTTCTCTTATGAAAATCGATGTAGAAGGCGTTAATGTACGTATTATTCACACTGCTGTTGGGGCTATTAATGAATCAGATGTTACATTAGCTAATGCGTCAAATGGTATTATTATCGGTTTCAATGTGCGTCCAGACGCAGGTGCTAAACGTGCTGCAGAAGCTGAAAACGTTGATATGAGACTACATCGCGTTATTTATAATGTTATTGAAGAAATTGAATCAGCTATGAAAGGTTTACTTGATCCTGAATTCGAAGAACAAGTTATCGGACAAGCTGAAGTACGTCAAACATTCAAAGTGTCTAAAGTTGGCACAATTGCTGGTAGTTATGTTACTGAAGGTAAGATTACTCGTAATGCGGGTGTTCGTATTATTAGAGACGGAATTGTTCTATTTGAAGGTGAATTAGATACATTGAAACGTTTCAAAGATGATGCGAAAGAAGTAGCTCAAGGTTATGAATGTGGTATTACAATTGAAAAATTCAATGATATTAAAGAAGGCGACATTATCGAAGCATTCGAAATGGTTGAAATCGAAAGATAAGACTTAACAATATATGTATAGGTGGACGTGGAGAAACCGTCCACCTTTTTAAATGATAAACTTTACAATATATTACTTCTTTAAGATAATGCGTTTGAATCTAACTTAAATAGTGAATAAAATAACAAAGAAGAGTAACATCAAATATTGAGGTGACATAAATGAATAACATGAGAGCAGAACGCGTAGGCGAACAAATGAAGAAAGAAATTATGGATATCGTTAATAATAAAGTTAAAGATCCTAGAGTAGGGTTTATCACTATTACTGACGTTGACTTAACAAATGACTTATCTCAAGCAAAAGTTTACCTTACAGTCTTAGGTAGCGAAAAAGAAGTTAATGATACGTTTAAAGCTTTAGACAAAGCGAAAGGATTTATTAAATCTGAATTAGGTTCAAGAATGAGATTGCGTATCGTTCCAGAATTATTCTTTGAATATGATGAATCAATTGAGTATGGTAATAAAATCGAGAAAATGATTCAAGATTTGCATAAGCAAGATAGATAATTATTTATTATCTTAATTACAGCAAATTTACTAAATAGTTAAGGGGTAGGACATTGAAATTAGTATAATTTCAGTTCTACTCTTTTTTTAAAATTAAAGTAATTAAAAATTTACCAATTTAGCTATATGATATACGAATTAGTGTTATTACTTTTATATTAAATAACACAAGTTAAGTCAGATAAGTTATGATACATAAGTGTACTTAAAACTGAAGGACGTGAAAAAATGTATAATGGTATTTTACCTGTATATAAAGAGCGTGGATTGACGAGTCATGATGTCGTCTTTAAGCTAAGAAAAATCTTAAAAACTAAGAAAATAGGTCATACTGGGACATTAGATCCTGAAGTTTCTGGGGTATTGCCAGTATGTATTGGTACTGCCACTCGTGTAAGTGATTATGTGATGGATATGGGAAAATCTTATAACGCTACCATAACTCTAGGGGAAAGTACGACAACGGAAGATCAAACAGGAGAAGTTATTGATAAAATAGATGTACAAGCAAACGCAATAAATATAAACGAAGTAGACGCTGTTTTAAAACAATTTGAAGGAATTATAGAACAAGTTCCACCTATGTATTCATCTGTTAAAGTAAATGGTAAAAAGTTATATGAGTATGCACGTAAAGGTGAAACTGTTGAACGACCAATTCGTAAAGTAAATATAGATTCGATAGCACGCACCTCTGAACTTCAATTCGAAGATGGGAAATGTCATTTTAATATTGAGGTTAAGTGTGGTAAAGGTACATATATTCGCACATTAGCAACGGATATTGGTAAACAATTAGGGTATCCAGCTCACATGTCGCTATTGACACGAATAAATTCAGGTGGGTTTGACATTAAAGATAGTATAACATTAGATCAAATCTCTCAATTACATGAGCAAGACACATTACAACCACACTTATTTCCTTTAGAATATGGTTTGAAAAGTTTGCCGAAAATTTATGTTTCTGATGAAAATATAAAAACTAGAATATTAAATGGACAAAAGTTTAATAAAAAACAATTTAATCAAACGATTGAACAACAACTTGTCTTTATTGATTCTGAGACGGAGAAAGTAATGGCAATTTATATTCAACATCCGGAAAAAAATCATGAAATAAAACCTAAAAAAGTATTTAATTAAAGGAGTCTAAAGTTATGAAAGTGATAGAAGTAACCCATCCAATTCAAGAAGATCAATTGATAAAAGAAGACGTTGCGATGGCATTTGGCTTTTTTGATGGCATGCATCGTGGTCATCATAAAGTGTTTGAAGCATTGGATGAACGTGCTGCAGCGCAAAATCTAAAAAAGGCAGTAACAACATTCGATCCTCATCCTTCTGTTGTGTTAAATCCTGAACGTAAACGCACGGATTATTTAACACCACTTTCAGATAAACTTGAAATGATTGAACAGCACGACGTGGATTATTGTATTGTTATTAATTTTTCTTCACGATTTGCGAGTGTAACAGCAGAAGAGTTTGTTCAAGACTATATTATTAATAATCGTGTTAAAGAAGTAATTGCTGGTTTTGACTTTACTTACGGTAAATTCGGAAAAGGTAACATGTCCGTATTAAATGAAATGGATGAATTTAGTACTACAATAGTTGGTAAACAAGAAATGGAAACTGAAAAAATCTCTACTACTGCAATTAGGGAAGCTTTGAAAGAAGGGAATTTAAAAAAGGCAAATGAACAGTTAGGTTATCTCTATCGAATTAAAGGCACTGTAGTTCAAGGAGAGAAACGTGGACGTACAATTGGCTTTCCTACGGCAAATGTTCAACCTAGTGATGATTATGTTTTACCTAAAAAAGGGGTTTATGCTGTTAGTATGGCAATAGGTGCTGAAAATAAAATCTATCGTGGTGTAGCTAATGTTGGTGTTAAACCTACTTTTCACGATCCTTCTAAAGCTGAAGTAGTGATTGAAGTTAATATCTTTGATTTTAATGACAATATATATGGTGAACGTGTTATTGTTTATTGGCATCATTACTTAAGACCAGAAGTTAAATTTGATGGTATTGATCCATTAGTTGAACAAATGAATAATGATAAAGAAAAAGCGAAATACTTACTTTCAGTTGATTTCGGTGATGATGTATCGTATAATATTTAAAGTTGAGTTCTAGAAAATAGAATTCATAAATATTATTCCTTTATCTTGGCGGGTTGAGACTCCGACGCCTAGCTCAGATTAAGGTGTATACAAATTTTAGGAGGAATTTAATTATGGCAATCACTCAAGAACGTAAAAATGAAATTATCAAAGAATATCGCGTGCACGAAACTGACACTGGTTCACCAGAAGTACAAATCGCTGTTTTAACAGCAGAAATCGCTGCGTTAAACGAACACTTACGTGAACACAAAAAAGACCACCATTCACGTCGTGGATTATTAAAAATGGTAGGTCGTCGTCGTCACTTATTAAACTACTTACGTGGTAAAGATATTCAACGTTACCGTGAATTAATTAAATCATTAGGTATTCGTCGTTAATTTTTATATATTAAGAGGAAAGCACCATTTAGTTTGGTACTTTCCTTTTTTTATCGTTTAATATAAATCACTAATATAAAATTTGAAAAATAAATGATATGATGTAGTTAATAGATTTCAGAGAGGAGATTCATAATGTCTCAAGAAAAGAAAGTGTTTAAAACTGAGTGGGCTGGAAGATCGTTAACGATTGAGATAGGGCAATTAGCAAAACAAGCTAATGGTGCAGTTTTAGTACGTTATGGAGATACGGTTGTATTATCTACGGCTGTAGCATCTAAAGAACCTCGTGATGGTGACTTTTTCCCATTAACAGTTAACTATGAAGAAAAAATGTATGCTGCTGGTAAAATTCCAGGAGGATTTAAAAAACGTGAAGGTCGTCCAGGAGACGAAGCAACATTAACTGCACGTTTAATTGATAGACCAATTCGACCACTTTTCCCTAAAGGATATCGACATGACGTTCAAATTATGAACACAGTACTAAGCGCTGATCCAGATTGTTCGCCTGAAATGGCTGCTATGATAGGTTCTTCAATGGCATTAAGTGTTTCAGATATTCCTTTCCAAGGACCAATTGCTGGTGTTAATGTAGGTTATGTTGATGGTAAATATGTAATTAACCCTACCGTTGAGGAAAAAGAAGTTTCACGTCTAGACCTAGAAGTTGCCGGCCATAAAGACGCTGTAAACATGGTAGAGGCTGGTGCAAGTGAAATAACTGAGAAAGAAATGTTAGAAGCTATTTTCTTCGGACATGATGAAATCAAACGTTTAGTAGCATTCCAAGAAGAAGTGGTAGCTCACATTCAGCCTGTTAAAAAAGAATTTGTACCTGTAGAACGTGATGAAGCACTGGTTTCAAGAGTTAAAACACTTACTGAAGAAAAAGGCTTAAAAGAAACAGTTCTAACATTTGATAAACAACAACGTGACGAAAACTTGGATACGTTAAAAGCTGAAATTGCAACTGAATTTGTTGACGAAGCAGATCCTGAAAATGAATTGTTAATTGATGAAGTTTATGCAATTTTAAATGACTTAGTTAAAGAAGAAGTACGTCGTCTTATCGCTGATGAAAAAATTAGACCTGATGGGCGTAAACCAGATGAAATTAGACCACTTGAATCTGAAGTTGGTTTATTGCCACGAGCACATGGCTCAGGTTTATTTACACGTGGACAAACTCAAGCTTTATCTGTATTAACATTAGGAGCATTAGGTGATTATCAACTTATTGATGGACTAGGTCCTGAACAAGAAAAACGATTCATGCATCATTACAACTTCCCTAATTTCTCTGTTGGAGAGACAGGCCCAGTTAGAGCACCTGGTCGTCGTGAGATTGGACATGGTGCATTAGGCGAGAGAGCACTAAAATACATTATTCCAGATACAACTGAATTCCCTTACACTGTACGTATTGTAAGTGAAGTATTAGAATCTAACGGTTCATCTTCACAAGCATCAATTTGTGGTTCAACTTTAGCTTTGATGGATGCTGGTGTGCCAATTAAAGCGCCTGTTGCAGGTATAGCAATGGGACTAGTCACACGTGAAGATAGTTATACGATTCTTACGGATATTCAAGGTATGGAAGATGCTTTAGGAGATATGGATTTTAAAGTTGCAGGTACAAAAGAAGGTATCACTGCGATACAAATGGACATTAAAATTGATGGTTTAACACGTGAAGTCATTGAAGAAGCTCTAGAACAAGCTCGACAAGGTCGATTAGCGATAATGGATCACATGTTACAAACAATTGATCAACCTCGTAAAGAATTAAGTGCTTATGCTCCTAAAGTGGAAATAATGCATATTAAACCTGAAAAAATTAGAGACGTAATTGGACCAGGTGGTAAGAAAATTAATGAAATCATTGATGAAACTGGGGTTAAATTAGATATTGAACAAGATGGTACAATCTTCATAGGTGCAATCGATCAAGACATGATTAACCGTGCTCGTGAAATTATTGAAGATATCACACGTGAAGCGGAAGTAGGCCAAGTTTACAATGCAAAAGTTAAACGTATTGAAAAGTATGGTGCTTTTGTTGAATTGTTTGCCGGTAAAGATGCTTTATTACACATCTCTCAAATTTCAAAAGAGCGTATTAATAAAGTAGAGGATGTATTAAGTATAGGCGATTCAATTGAAGTGAAAATAACTGAAATTGACAAACAAGGTCGCGTAAATGCTTCTCATAAAGCATTAGATGAAAATAAATAATAATTTTAAGACTAGGAGATTATCATCCTAGTCTTTTATTAGTTTACAGAAATCATTAAAATTAAGAATTATATAATATCTAATACTAAATTCGATTGTTACTATAATGCCTTAAGAAATACTTTAATAGTGTACATCCAACATAAATTAAACTATAATAAATTATGAGTTTATATGGACGGGGATTTTATAATAGGAGGTAACATTTTGAGTTTAGTGAAAAAAAAGAATGACGATATTCGCATCATTCCACTTGGTGGTGTCGGCGAAATCGCAAAAAATATGTATATCGTTGAAGTAGACGATGAAATGTTTATGTTAGATGCGGGGTTAATGTTCCCAGAAGATGAAATGTTAGGTGTAGATATTGTAATTCCTGACATTCAATATGTCATTGAAAATAAAGAAAAACTAAAAGGTATCTTTCTAAGCCATGGTCATGAACATGCTATTGGTGCAGTTAGCTACATTTTAGAACAAATTGATGCACCAGTATATGGCTCTAAATTAACGTTAGCACTTGTTAAAGAAAATATGAAGTCACGTAATGTTAAAAAGAAAGTACGTTATTATACTGTAAATCATGATTCAGTAATGAGATTTAAAAATGTTAATATTACTTTCTTTAACACTACACACAGCATTCCTGATAGTTTAGGAATTTGCATTCATACTTCATACGGTTCAATCGTTTATACAGGTGAATTTAAATTTGATCAAAGTTTACAAGGACACTACACGCCAGATATCAAACGTATGGCTGAAATAGGTGAAGAAGGTGTCTTCGCATTAATCAGTGACTCTACAGAAGCTGAGAAACCAGGATATAATACACCTGAGAATGTTATAGAATCACACATTTACGATGCTTTTGCGAAAGTAAAAGGACGCTTAATTGTGTCATGCTATGCTTCAAACTTTATTAGAATTCAACAAGTTTTGAACACTGCAAGTAAACTAAATCGTAAAGTTTCCTTTTTAGGTCGTTCGCTTGAAAGTTCGTTTAATATTGCACGTAAAATGGGATATTTTGACATTCCTAAAGACTTGTTAATCCCTATTAACGAAGTTGGAAATTATCCTAAAAATGAAGTCGTAATTATTGCCACTGGTATGGAAGGCGAACCTATCGAAGCATTGAGCCAAATGGCCCAACAGAAACACAAAATAATGAATATTGAAGAAGGCGATTCAGTATATTTAGCAATCACAGCATCAGCTAATATGGAAGTTATCATTGCTGATACACTAAATGAATTAGTGCGCGCAGGTGCATATATTATTCCTAACAATAAAAAGATTCATGCATCTAGTCATGGTTGCATGGAAGAATTAAAAATGATGATTAATATTATGAAACCTGAATACTTTATCCCTGTTCAAGGTGAATTTAAAATGCAAATTGCGCATGCTAAATTGGCTAACGAATCTGGTGTGGCGCCGGAGAAAATTTTCTTAGTCGAAAAGGGAGACGTTATTCATTACGATGGTAAAGATATGGTATTAAACGAGAAAGTTAATTCTGGCAATATTCTTATCGATGGTATTGGTGTAGGAGATGTCGGTAATATCGTATTGAGAGATCGTCATTTACTTGCAGAAGATGGTATTTTTATTGCAGTTGTTACATTGGATCCGAAAAATAGACGAATTGCTGCTGGTCCTGAAATTCAATCACGTGGCTTTGTATACGTCCGTGAAAGTGAAGAACTAATGAAGGAAGCAGAAGATAAGGTTCGTGAAATTGTTGAAGCAGGTCTTCAAGAGAAACGTATTGAATGGTCTGACATCAAACAGAATATGCGAGATCAAATCAGTAAATTACTATTTGAAAGTACAAAACGTCGTCCAATGATTATTCCAGTTATTTCAGAAATTTAAGATATATACAATCAAAAAGAGGTCGGGACAACATCACAGTTGTGTAATAATTTAAAAGGTTATGTAAACTCATTACTTAAATTATTCACTTTAGTTTATGACGATAAGTCTAAATGTGGTTGGTATTGTTCCAACCTCTTTCATACTTTTAAAAATACTATTAATACATATCGGAATACTATAAATATTTGTATTTGAAGAAATATTAAGTGAGAAATAAAGAAGGTGTACTATTTTGCCACAAACTAAGAAAAAAACAACAACTCGTAAAAAGGGTGCAATAGCTCGTAAATCGACTAAGAAAAAGCAACAGAAAAAAGATAGCTCAATTCGCTATATCGTTGCAATCATTATAGTCATTTTGTCGGTTTTGGGAATGTTCCAATTAGGAATTGTTGGTCGAATGATTGATAGCTTTTTCAATTATTTGTTTGGAATGAGTCGCTATTTAACATACATATTACTAAGTTTGATTACAGTCTATATTGCAATGCAGAAGAAATTTCCTAAAACAAGACGGACTTTTGGGTTAATATCATTACAATTTGTCTTATTGATTACAACACAAATTATTTATCATTTTCAAAAAGGTGCAGCATCTGAAAGAGAACCTGTTTTATCCTATGTGTATAAGGCTTATGAACATAGTCATTTTCCGAATTTTGGTGGGGGATTAATAGGATTTTATTTACTTAAAATATTTATTCCACTCATTTCAATTGCCGGTGTCATAATCCTTACATTAATTTTATTAAGTTCTAGTATTATTTTATTGCTTAAACTTAGACATAGAGATGTTGTTAAAGCATCAATTGATAAAATGAGAAACTCAAGTCAAAGTGCATCATCTAATTTCAAAGTAAAAAGAGAGCAAAACAGACTTAAAAAAGAAGAACGTCAACGTGAAAAAGAAGAAGAGCGTGAACGCCTAAGACAACATCAATTAGAACAAGAACAACTTGAGTCAGAACAAATCAAAGATGTTAGTGACTTCCCTGAAGTTAGTACTGAACCAGAAGATATTCCTATATATGGACCTAGTGAATCGCAAGAAAGTAAACAAACAACTACTAATAAACGTAAGAAAAGACGTTTTGGTTTAAATAGTGAAGATATTGATAAAGAGAATAGTAGTAACGATGGAACAAATCTAGAGGATGAAAATTTACCAGAGTCGAATTCAAATGATAATCATCAAATGAATGGAACAATTTCCGAAGCTGGTGAAGAGTCAAATGTGGCATATCACATTCCTCCATTATCATTACTTAATCAGCCAGCTAAGCAGCAATCTACATCTAAGTCTGAAGTTCAACGTAAAGGCCAGATACTCGAATCAACAATGAAAAATTTTGGTGTAAATGCAAAAGTTAAGCAAATTAAAATTGGTCCAGCTGTTACACAATATGAAATCCAACCAGCCCAAGGGGTTAAGGTTAGTAAAATTGTTAATTTGCATAATGATATTGCACTCGCTTTGGCAGCAAAAGATGTACGAATTGAAGCACCAATTCCAGGTCGCTCAGCTGTTGGTATAGAGGTACCAAATGATAAGATTTCTTTAGTTACGCTTAAAGAAGTTCTTGAATCTAAATTCCCAGCGAGTAATAAGCTGGAAGTTGGACTTGGTAGAGATATTTCTGGTGAACCAATGACAATTCAATTAAATGAAATGCCCCACCTATTAGTTGCAGGATCAACTGGTAGTGGTAAATCAGTATGTATCAATGGCATTATTACTAGTATTCTTTTAAATGCAAAACCTCATGAAGTTAAACTTATGTTAATTGATCCTAAAATGGTGGAATTAAATGTTTATAATGGGGTGCCACATTTATTAATACCGGTAGTTACAAATCCACACAAAGCTTCTCAAGCATTAGAGAAGGTAGTTGCTGAAATGGAACGACGATATGATTTATTCCAGCATTCATCTACACGTAATATTGAAGGGTATAATAAATTTATACGCCGTCAGAATGAAGAACTTGATGAAAAACAAGCAGAATTACCTTATATAGTAGTCATTGTAGATGAGTTAGCTGATTTAATGATGGTTGCAGGAAAAGAAGTAGAGAACGCAATTCAACGTATCACTCAAATGGCTAGAGCAGCAGGTATTCATTTAATTGTTGCTACTCAAAGACCATCTGTAGATGTAATCACTGGTATAATCAAAAATAATATACCATCACGTATTGCGTTCGCAGTAAGTTCTCAAACTGACTCTAGAACAATTATAGGCTCTGGTGGAGCTGAGAAATTACTTGGTAAAGGTGATATGCTATATGTAGGAAATGGTGAATCAGCTCAAACGCGTGTACAAGGTGCTTTCTTAAGTGATCAAGAAGTGCAAGATGTAGTTAACTATGTTGTTGAACAACAAAAAGCAAATTATGTGAAAGAAATGGAACCAGATGCGCCAGTAGATAAATCAGAAATGAAGAGTGAAGATGCTTTATATGAAGATGCATATATATTTGTAATTGAACAACAGAAAGCTAGTACTTCACTATTGCAACGACAATTTAGGATTGGCTATAATCGTGCTTCTAGATTAATGGACGATTTGGAACGTAACCAAGTTATCGGACCACAAAAGGGCAGTAAACCTAGACAAGTATTAGTAAATTTAGATGATGAAGAGGTGTAAATGATGACAGAGTTAAACTCAGCTTTTAAAGTGAAAGAATATATTCTTAAGCAGATTAAAGAACAATCTTTAAAACCTGGTGATAAACTACCTAGCAATTTATCGATTGCTAGAGAATTAAATGTAAAAACTGATGATGTCTATGAAGCGATTGGTGAACTCATAACTGAACAAGTTTTGACAGATAACTTTGAAGAAGGACCAAGCGTAAAAACATTGCACCCTTTCTTCTATCCATTGAATAAATTATTTAGCATCAACGATATGATCAAAGAAGCTGGCTACCACTCAGGTACGGAATATTTAAGTTTAGAGCAACAGCCTGCCTCCATACTGGATGCACAAATGTTAGGTATCAATGATAAACAACCTATTACAATCATTGAACGATTGCGTACTGCCAATCATCAACCAGTAATTTATTGTTTAGATAAAATCGCAGAAGATTATCTAACATGTTCAGATTATCAAGTGAGCGATGGTTCTATGTTAAATGCAATAGAGACTAATACGGGACATAAAGTCGCTTCAGCTGAAACAGAGGTTGAAGCCATTAGTTATGAACCACATATTTCTGATATTCTAAACGCATATCCACATGAAGGTTTAATGCTATTAAAGGTTGTACATTATGACGAAATGGGTAAACCTATTTTATACTCATTAAATTATGTGAAAAGCAGTCTAGTTAAATTTAAACTGACGCGCACAAAAATATAGAAACAATATTAAGGAGTGTGGATGAATGATAGAACAACAAACCAATAATGAGCATCAAATACATATTGATGTGTTACCTACAGATAAATTTAAGACAACTATGATTACCTTTAAATTTATGGCACCTTTAGAATATGAAACTATTACAGCGCGATCATTGTTAAGCAAGTTGTTAATACGTGCTACAAAAAAATGGTCCACGGATAAAGCATTTAGTAAACATCTATCTGAACTATATGGTGCATACATACATAGTTTTGTCTCAAAATTTAAAGATAAACACGTTATCACTATCTCGTTAGAAATAGTTAATGAACGCTATTTAAAAGATTCAACACCTCTATTTGAAAAAGGGCTAAATGTACTATATGAAGTGATAATGAATCCACTTATAGAGAATAATGCCTTTAACACAACGTTTGTAAATCAAGAAAAATCATTATTATCAAAGAAAATTGAAGCTGTAATTGATAATAAAGCACAATATTCTTTCTTGAATTTATTAAAATATATGTTTAAAGATGAACCTTATCGTCACTTAGCGACAGGTCAGATTGAAAAAATAAGTACAATCACACCTGAAAATTTGTATGATACATATCAAAACATGATTAGTAATGACCTATGTTCCGTTTATGTAGTAGGTAACGTAAATAAACAAGAAGTTGAACAATTAATTCAATTTAAATTTACGATTAATCCATTTAAAATGGCGAAAACTAATCAACTTAATTTAAAAGATACAAGTTCTGAAACACAATATATAGTTGAAGAAGATGAAGTCGATCAAGCTAAATTAAATATGGGTTATCGTTTTCCAACACGATTCGGGTCAAATGATTATTATGCATTGGTTGTATTAAACACGATGTTCGGTGGCGATCCATCATCTGTATTATTTAATGAAGTGCGTGAAAAGCAAAGTCTAGCATATTCAATACACTCTCAATTAGATGGTAAAAACGGTTATCTTTTTGTATTAAGCGGTGTTTCAGCAGATAAATATGAACTTGCTAAAGATACAATTTTAGAGGAGTTTGATAAGTTTAAACGTGGTGAATTTGACGTGGATAAATTAGAACTTGCTAAAAAAATTATTATTTCACATAGACATGAAATTGCTGATCGACCGAAAAGTATTATCGAGGTCATGCAGAATCAATTGCTTTTAGATTATGAGCAAACAGATGAAAACTACATAGATCACATTCAAAAAGTAACAAAGGATGATGTGATATCAATGGCTAATAAAGCAGAACTAGATACCATATATGTACTTACAAAGGGGGATCATTCTTAATGAGGGAAACATACTATGAACTGATTGATGAACGTGTTTTTGAACATGAATTAACTAATGGTTTACGTTTATTTGTTATCCCCAAAAATGGATTCCAAAAGACATTTGTAACGTATACTACTCAATTTGGCTCTCTTGATAATACTTTCAAACCTCATAATCAAAATGATTTTGTGACCGTACCAGACGGTGTCGCTCACTTTTTAGAGCATAAGTTATTTGAGAAAGATGATACTGAAGATTTATTCACTGCATTTGCCAATGACAATGCTCAAGTAAACGCATTTACTAGTTTTGATCGCACTAGCTATCTGTTCAGTGCAACAGATAATGTTGAAAGGAATATTTTAAGATTACTAGAAATGGTTGAAACGCCTTTCTTTTCTAAGGAAACGGTAGATAAAGAAAAAGGTATTATTGCTGAAGAAATAAAGATGTATCAGGAGCAACCTGGTTATAAAATTATGTTTAATACTTTACGTGCTATGTATCAAAAGCACCCTATTAAAGTTGATATAGCAGGAAGCGTTGAAAGCATTTATAACATTACTAAAGATGATTTATATTTATGTTATGAAACATTTTATCATCCATCAAATATGGTGTTATTTGTCGTCGGAGATGTCAATCCTGAAAACATACGTGACATAGTTGAAACTCATGAAAATAAAAGGGATAAGACGAACCAGCCTAGCATTGAACGAGCAACTGTTGATGAACCAACAAATGTTATAACACCTTTTGTTTCAGAAGAAATGAAATTACAATCTCCTAGATTAATGTTAGGTTTTAAAAATGAACCAACTGAAGCGTCACCACATGAATATGTACAACATGATTTAGAAATGACACTATTTTTCGAATTAATATTTGGTGAGGAAACTGAATTTTATCAGACTTTATTAAATGAAGATTTGATAGACGAAACTTTTGGATATCAATTTGTACTCGAACCTACATATTGTTTTTCAATTATTACAAGTGCAACGCAATATCCAGATAAGTTAAAAGAAGTGTTGTTAAGTGAGCTAAACAAGTATTGTGGTAATCTTGATGATCAAGAAGCATTTGAATTGTTGAAAAAACAATTTATTGGGGAATTTATTTCAAGTTTGAATTCACCTGAATATATTGCAAACCAATATTCTAAATTATACTTTGAGGGCGTCAGTGTATTCGATATGTTAGATATTATAGATAATATAACATTAGATAGTATTAACGAAACTGCCACTAAATTTTTAAATATCAATAATATGGTTGATAGTCGATTGGAGCCTAAAGCTTAATGAGAGCGTTAGTACTTGGTGGGTCAGGCACTATTGGAACAGCAATTGTAGAGCGTTTATTAGAAGAAGGTAATGAAGTAATTATTCAATATTTTCAATCAGATTTAAAAGCATTACAAGATAAGTACAAAGGGGAAGCAGTCGAATTTATACAAGCTGATTTGACGCAAAATATTGATTTGGAAACTACCTTTGCTCATATCAAATATTTAGATTGTTTGATATACAGTAGTGGTACAGCTTTGTATGGCTTATTGCAAGATATGTCAGATATAGATATTGATCTTAGTTATAACATTCATGTTAAGCAGTTAATTAGATGTTGTCGTTATTTTATAGACTTAATACGTCAAAGTGAGTTTGGTCGAATTATTGTTATTTCATCCATTTGGGGTGAAACAGGTGCGAGTATGGAAACAATTTACTCGGCAATGAAAAGTGCACAAATCGGTTTCGTCAAAGCGTTAAGTCAAGAATTAGCGATGACTAATGTCACTGTTAATGCTATCACGCCTGGTTTTGTAAGTGGGAATATGTCACAAGTTTTTAATTCAGATGAATTGAAAGCTATATTAGAAGAATTACCTCAGCAAAGAATGATCAATCCTTGTGAAATTGCGCATACGTGTGCTTATCTATGGAATCCTTTGGCGAAAAGTATTACTGGAACTGTTCAAAAAGTAAACGGCGCTTGGTACATTTAAGTTGTGACAATTGAGGATGTGATAGCATTTAACGTCACTATTCTATTAGCTATAGTAAATTTCCCTTACACATTAAAAAAAGATTTTTGAACCAAGTTCTAAATGCTATAATATGATTACTAATTTTAATATTCCGATGGTAGGTTACCATTTAAAACAAGGGGCGGATATTGATGACAGTAGCCGAAAAGAAAGAATGGTATCTTGAATATGAAATCACAGTTAACCGAGCAGGTTTACTGGGTGATATTTCGAGTTTACTTGGTATGTTAGGTATAAGTATCGTTACGATTAACGGGGTTGATCAAGGTCGACGAGGGTTATTAATTAAAACGGACAGTCTTGAGAAAGTTAATCGCTTTGAACATATAATCAATGAGCTTAGTGAGATAGAAATTACTAAATTAAGAGTACCTGAATTACGTGATAGATTGGCTGTTAGACATGGACGTTATATTGAACAAGACGCCGATGATAAAAAAACTTTTCGTTTTGAACGTGAAGATTTAGGTTTATTGGTAGATTTTTTGGCAGAACTTTTTAAAGAGGAAGGTCATAAATTAATTGGTATCAGAGGTATGCCACGTGTCGGAAAAACGGAATCAATCGTAGCAGGAAGTGTATGTGCGCATAAGCGATGGCTATTTATTAGTTCTACATTGATTAAGCAAACTGTACGAAGCTCTCTTATTAAAGGAGAATATGATTCTAACCATGTTTATATTATTGATGGCGCTGTCACTGCTAGAGAATCAAACCCTAAGCATCAAGAATTAGTGCGTGAAGTAATGACCTTACCATCAATCAAAGTGGTTGAACATCCAGATTTATTTGTGGAATCGGGTAATTATAGCATGGATGATTTTGATTATATTATTGAATTAAGAGAAAATGAAAATCAAGAAATTGAATATGATCAAATGAAACAACAAACAGTTAAAAGTAAAAACTCGCTAGACTTTGGAGAAGACATGTTTGGCGGAGGATTTGGATTTTTTGAATAGTGGTTGTGGAGGCTTTTAAAAGTGAAGACAATTGGTGAAACATTAAAAGGTAGACGTGAAAGGCTAGGAATGACGTTAGCAGAATTAGAAGAGCGCACTCAAATTAAACGTGATACGTTGAAATTAATCGAACAAAATCAGTTTGATAAATTAGCTAAAGTTGATTACGCAGAGGGTTTTATTCGACGTTATGCGAGTGTGGTAAATATTGATTCACAACAACTGATTCAAGCGCATCAAGAGGAAATACCAGATAGTCAACATCAATTGAATGAACTTTTATATAGATATCATAATGATGACGCGCCTACATATCGTACTAAGAGTAAAGAATATTTACAATTAATGATAATTATTGGTGGCATTATTATAATAACTTTTATCTTATGGGTCTTAGCTGTGTTACTATTATAAAATGAGAGATAAATTTAGAAATGAGGCTTTAACATGAATATTCCAAATCAAATTACGGTTTTCAGAGTAATATTAATTCCGCTTTTCATATTATTTGCTCTAGTAAACTTTGGATTTGGCAATGTATCTATTTTAGGTGGATTTGAAATCCGTATTGAACAACTTATTGCTGCTATCATTTTCATTGTAGCTTCTTTAAGTGATTTCCTAGATGGGTACTTAGCTAGAAAATGGCAACTTGTAACTAATATGGGTAAATTCTTAGATCCCCTAGCTGACAAATTATTAGTTTCCAGTGCATTAATTGTTATGGTTCAATTAGGACTTACAAATTCAGTAGTAGCAATCATTATAATTGCACGTGAATTTGCTGTTACAGGATTACGTCTATTACAGATTGAACAAGGGTTTGTTAGTGCTGCTGGTCAATTAGGTAAAATTAAAACTGCTGTAACTATGGTTGCAATTATTTGGATTTTATTAGGTGATTTGTTAGCAACATGGATAGGCATTCAAATTGGACAAGTATTACTTTATATTGGTGTTTTATTCACGATTTTATCTGGTATTGAATACTTTTATAAAGGTAGAGATGTTTTCAAACATTAAATTAGTGAAATATAACCAAGAATGATAATGATAGAAAGATAATTCTATTCCTATTTATTCTTGGTTTTTTAGTTCAATTTTTAGAATAAATGTCATACTTTGCATTATAATGATAGATGTTGTGCAAGAATTATCGTTAGGGGGATAAATGGACATGAATATTTCAATAATAGCTGTTGGATCTGAGTTATTATTAGGACAAATTGCTAATACGAATGGACAATATTTATCAAGATTATTTAATAGTATTGGTAAAAGCGTAGTCGAACATACTGTGATTGGCGATAATCCTCAAAGATTAGAGTATGTTATCAAAGAGGGGTTAAAACGTTTTGATACACTCGTGTTTACTGGGGGATTAGGACCTACAAAAGATGACTTAACAAAGCATACTGTTGCGAAGGTGCTTGGTAAAAATCTTGTGACAGATACGAATGCATTAGAATATATTGAGAATTATTTTAAAGAACAAGGACAAGAAATGACGCCCAATAATAAGCAACAAGCTTTGGTTATTGAAGGTGCAAAAGTATTACAAAACAATTATGGGATGGCACCTGGTATGTTGGTGGAATATGAAGATAAGAAAGTCATTTTGTTACCTGGCCCACCAAGTGAAATGCAACCAATGGCAAAGAATGAGTTATTACCTTATTTAATGGATGAAGATAGAGTTATACACTCAGAACAATTAAGATTCGCTGGAATTGGAGAATCTAAAGTTGAAACAGAGTTAATGGATTTAATTGATAGTCAAGAAAATCCAACTATTGCTCCATTAGCTGGTACGCATGAAGTTTATATTAGATTAACTGCTAATGCCAATACAGAAAATGAATGCAAAAAGTTAATTGAACCTACTAAAGAGAAGATTCTTGCAAGAATAGGTGACTATTATTACGGTTCGGATGATATCGTTATAGAACAAGCTTTGATGAATATTATAAATAAAAGTTTCAGTATATATGATGGTGTGACAAATGGTGCACTATATACACGTTTGAAAAACCAAGATTTAAATCATTTATTGAAAGGACAACTACCTGATTCATCAGTCTTTGTTTCTGATTTTGATGATATTCTAGATAAATTAAAATATGTATCTCAATATGTAAAAGATTTATATAAAACTGATTGGGGTATAGCGTTATTACACAATCAAGAACAAGTTTATCTTGGGTACTATGATGACAGTGTGTTTAAATATGAGACATTTAAAATGCCTCTAAAACGAAATATTTTAAAAAGCAGAAGTCAAAATTATGCCATGATAAATTTAATAAATTGGTTTAAATAGTTAATATTTTTGAAAACTAGAGCACTTATTTAGTACGTTTGTTCGATTTTGTCTTGTATTTTATCGTTAAAAGCGAACAAATATTCGCAAAATACTTGTAATTAGATTCAATTAAATGTATAGTATTAATTAAGATATTAATACGATGATTAACTCGTTAATAGGAGGTTTCGCTTTGGATAATGATCGTCAAAAAGCTTTAGATACAGTTATAAAAAATATGGAAAAATCATTCGGTAAAGGTGCCGTTATGAAACTAGGCGATAATAAAGGACGCCGTGTTTCAAGTGTTTCAAGTGGTTCAGTTACATTAGATAACGCATTAGGTGTAGGTGGCTATCCTAAAGGTAGAATTATAGAGATTTATGGACCTGAAAGTTCTGGTAAAACAACAGTAGCTTTACATGCTATTGCAGAGGTACAAAAGAACGGTGGCGTTGCTGCATTTATCGACGCTGAACACGCGCTTGATCCGGTATATGCAGAAGCATTAGGTGTAGATATTGATAATTTATATCTATCACAACCAGACCATGGTGAACAAGGTTTAGAGATTGCTGAAGCTTTCGTTCGAAGTGGTGCGGTTGATATTGTAGTAGTTGACTCTGTTGCCGCATTAACACCTAAAGCGGAAATTGAAGGTGAAATGGGCGATACGCATGTAGGACTTCAAGCTCGCTTAATGTCACAGGCGTTACGTAAATTATCTGGTGCAATTTCAAAATCAAATACAACAGCTATTTTCATTAACCAAATTCGTGAAAAAGTTGGTGTAATGTTTGGTAACCCAGAAACTACACCTGGTGGACGTGCATTAAAATTCTATAGTTCTGTTCGTTTAGAAGTTCGTCGTGCTGAGCAGTTAAAACAAGGCCAAGAAATTGTTGGTAACAGAACTAAAATTAAAGTTGTCAAAAACAAAGTTGCACCGCCTTTTAGAGTCGCTGAAGTAGATATTATGTATGGTCAAGGTATCTCTAAAGAAGGTGAAGTGATTGATCTTGGTGTTGAAAATGACATCGTAGATAAATCAGGTGCATGGTACTCATATAATGGTGATCGAATGGGTCAAGGTAAAGAGAATGTAAAAACATATCTCAAAGAAAATCCTCAAGTTAAAGAAGAAATCGATCGTAAGTTACGAGAAAAACTAGGTATTTTCGATGGAGATGTTGATGAAAAAGAAGAAGATGCACCTCAAACATTATTCGTTGAAGAATAGTATGTACAATTTTAATTATTGAAGTGAATATTTCGCTAACTATATAGCGATAAAGTTTTAGTAAAATACATCAGTTCACTAAAATTCACTTTTAGTATATGAAATAAGCCTGCTACATTTGATAAGCTACTCCAGTATTAAGCATTGAATAAATGAAATACTAGGAGTCAGTTTTTATCACTTAACATTGTAGTAGGCTTTTTGTTTTTATATAAACTTACATAAAATAAGTAATGTATGTAAATTCGAAATACAGTGCAATTTCATATCTTGACACTAACAAGTTAATAAACGTACAATTAATATGTATAATTATTATACATTTATAAAAATCATGAAGAGATTTTGATATACAAAGCAAATACCTAGAAAAAGGAGGTGTTTATGTGAATTTATTAAACCTCCTACTCATTTTGCTGGGGATTATTCTAGGGGTTGTTGTGGGGTATTTTGTAGCCCGAAATTTATTGCATCAAAAGCAATTACAAGCTAGACAAACTGCTGATGATATTATTAAGCAAGGTCAAAAAGAAGCAGATAATATCAAAAAGGAAAAATTATTAGAGGCAAAAGAAGAAAACCAAATCATAAGAGAACAAACTGAATCAGAACTACGTGAAAGACGTGGTGAGCTTCAAAGACAAGAAGCCCGACTTCTTCAAAAAGAGGAAAATTTAGATCGAAAATCTGATCTTCTCGATAAAAAAGATGAGATTTTAGAACAAAAAGAATCTAAACTTGAAGAAAGACAACAACAAGTAGATGCAAAAGAGAGTAGTGTTCAGACATTAATAATGAAGCATGAACAAGAATTAGAACGCATCTCCGGTCTCACTCAAGAAGAAGCTGTAAATGAACAACTTCAAAGGGTTGAAGAAGAACTGTCACAAGATATTGCAGTACTTGTTAAAGAAAAAGAGAAAGAAGCTAAAGAAAAAGTTGATAAAAAAGCAAAAGAATTATTAGCTACTACCGTTCAAAGATTAGCTGCTGACCATACAACTGAATCAACAGTTTCAGTAGTTAATTTACCAAATGATGAGATGAAAGGTCGTATCATTGGTAGAGAAGGTAGAAATATTAGAACTTTAGAAACATTAACAGGTATTGATTTAATCATTGATGATACACCAGAAGCGGTTATTTTATCTGGTTTTGATCCAATTAGACGTGAAATCGCGCGTACAGCATTAGTTAATTTAGTCTCAGATGGACGCATCCATCCAGGCAGAATTGAAGAAATGGTAGATAAAGCTAGAAAAGAAGTAGATGACATTATTAGAGATGCTGGTGAACAAGCAACATTCGAAATCAATGTTCATAATATGCACCCAGACTTAGTTAAAGTCTTAGGTCGTCTAAATTATAGAACTAGTTATGGTCAAAACGTCTTGAAACATTCTATTGAAGTGGCGCATTTATCTGGAATGCTAGCTGCTGAACTAGGAGAAGATGTTAGCTTGGCCAAACGTGCTGGATTACTTCACGATGTTGGTAAAGCGATAGATCATGAGGTTGAAGGTAGCCACGTAGAAATAGGTGTTGAATTAGCTAAAAAATATGCAGAAAATGAAACTGTAATTAATGCTATTCACTCTCATCATGGTGATGTTGAACCTACTTCTATTATTTCAATTCTGGTAGCAGCTGCTGACGCATTATCTGCGGCTAGACCAGGTGCTCGTAAAGAAACGCTTGAAAACTATATACGTAGATTAGAACGCTTAGAAACACTTTCTGAAGGTTATGATGGTGTAGAAAAAGCATTCGCTATTCAAGCAGGTCGAGAAATTAGAGTTATTGTTTCCCCTGATGAAATAGATGACTTGAAGTCATACAGACTGGCTAGAGACATCAAAACGCAAATAGAAGATGAATTACAATATCCTGGTCACATCAAAGTGACAGTTGTAAGAGAGACAAGAGCAGTAGAGTATGCGAAATAATTTTTAACAGATCCAAATTTTGGGTCTGTTTTTTCTTTTCAGTTAAAATTCAATTATTAATTGATAATAATAAAGTAGGTGAAATGTTGTCATTAAAAAAGAGTGAGATTGAATTCATTACGAATTCATAGTCTCACTCCAAATAGATGATTAGAACCAAAGTACAAACTAATTGAGGACATACTCAAAGTTCAATCATTTGATATAAATTTTCATTGTAAACTTAAACTATTTGATGTTTATGCTTATCCTTAATTGATAGTCTTATAAATTATTTAAGTTGTAAATCTGTTTTTCTTAATTCAGAAATTATTTCTGCTGTATCATAGCAATTAGTAGCAATATTTGAATATCTTTCAGCTAAACGATAAGCGTTGATGTATAATTCAAGACTTTCTTTAGCGATATCTTCTGCATCTTTAGATTTAGATGGATTAGATTTTACCACTAATTCTGCAAACTTCTCTGGATCAATATTAATTGACATGTAAATTTTACAACTCCTATTACTTTGATAAACATATCTTAACATATGTTGTATACATGCTAAAGCAAATAGATATCAAATTTAAAAAGAGTATGAATATCCTCTTTTAATATAGACCTATATGAATTAAACTATTTTTATGAGAGGATGAACATTCAATGAGGATATTATTTATTGGAGATATCGTAGGTAAAGTTGGAAGAAATGCAATTGCTGAATATTTACCTAAAATAAAACAATCATATAGACCTACTGTAAGTATAGTTAATGCTGAAAATGCAGCGCACGGTAAGGGTCTAACTGAAAAGTTATATAAACAATTATTAAGAGATGGCGTAGATTTCATGACGATGGGTAATCATACATACGGTCAACGTGAAATATATGACTTTATTGATGATGCGAACAGAATGGTAAGACCTGCTAATTTTCCAAGTGAAGCGCCTGGTGTAGGCATGAGATTTATTCAAATTAATGATATTAAATTAGCAATTATTAATTTGCAAGGCCGTTCATTTATGCAAGATATCGACGACCCTTTTAAAAAAGCTGATCAACTTATTGAAGAGGCTAAAAAAGAGACTAATTTTATATTTGTTGACTTTCATGCAGAAACGACATCAGAAAAAAATGCAATGGGATGGTATTTAGATGGTAGAGTAAGTGCGGTAGTTGGTACGCATACACACATTCAGACTTCAGATGAACGAGTACTACCGAATGGCACAGGGTATATTACTGATGTTGGTATGACAGGATATTACGATGGTATATTAGGTATTAATCGTGATGAAGTAATAGAGAGATTTATCACAAGCTTACCACAACGTCATGTTGTGCCGGATGATGGAAGAAGTGTTCTATCTGGTGTTATTATAGATTTAGATAAAGATGGAAAAACAAAACAAATTGAAAGAATTTTAATTAATGACGATCATCCATTTAATAAATAATTTAAAAGAAATTTGTAGAAGAACGAATATAGTCCATTAGTATGAATTTAAATAATTGCCACTGTTGTCATAGTAAGACGGTGGTTATTTTTGTTATGATTTATTATGAATTAATTCCACAGGAGGCATATGATATGAAATCACAAATATCATGGAAAGTGGGCGGACAACAAGGTGAAGGTATCGAATCGACTGGAGAAATCTTTGCCACAGCAATGAACCGTAAAGGTTATTATTTATATGGATATAGACATTTCTCAAGTCGTATAAAAGGTGGACATACTAATAACAAAATTAGAGTATCTACTGCGCCTGTACATGCAATCAGTGATGATTTAGACATTTTAGTGGCTTTTGATCAAGAAACGATTGAATTGAATCATCATGAAATGCGTGAAGATAGCATTATTATTGCTGATGCAAAAGCTAAACCGACAAAACCTGAACAATGTCGTGCTCAACTTATTGAATTACCTTTTACTAGCACAGCTAAAGAATTAGGTACTGCATTAATGAAAAATATGGTTGCTGTAGGAGCAACATGTGCAATCATGGATTTAGATACTGCAACATTTGAAACCCTTATAACTAATATGTTTACTAAAAAAGGTGAAAAAGTTGTAGAAATGAACATTGAAGCTCTAAATCAAGGTTATACATTGATGAAAGAACAATTAAATGATTTACAAGGAGACTTCAAACTACAAACGACTGAAGAGAATCCACATTTATATATGATTGGTAATGATGCTATTGGATTAGGTGCGATTTCAGCTGGTTCTCGTTTTATGGCTGCTTATCCAATTACACCGGCATCTGAAATTATGGAATATATGATTGCAAACGTCACAAAAGTAGGTGGCACAGTAGTACAAACTGAAGATGAAATTGCTGCAGCCAATATGGCAATTGGTGCTAATTATGCAGGTGTCAGAGCATTCACTGCTAGTGCTGGCCCAGGTTTATCACTTATGATGGAAGCCATAGGCCTATCAGGTATGACTGAAACACCTTTAGTCATTATTAATACTCAACGTGGTGGTCCATCTACAGGTTTACCAACCAAGCAAGAACAATCAGATTTAATGCAAATGATTTATGGTACGCATGGAGATATACCTAAAATAGTAGTTGCTCCTACAGATGCTGAAGATGCATTTTATTTAACTATTGAGGCTTTTAATTTAGCCGAAGAATATCAGTGCCCAGTAATTATATTGAGTGACTTACAATTATCGTTAGGTAAACAAACAGTTGAACGCTTAGATTATAATAAAATTCAAATACGCCGTGGCGAGTTATTACAATCTGATATTGAACGTGAAGAAGATGATAAACAATACTTTAGAAGATATGCATTAACAGGAAATGGAGTATCACCTAGACCAATTCCGGGCGTTAAAGGTGGCATACACCATGTAACTGGCGTTGAACATAATGAAGAAGGTAAACCGAGTGAAGCGGCTGAAAATAGACGTCAACAAATGGAAAAAAGAATGCGTAAAACATCAAATTTACTAATTGAAAAGCCTGTTGAGTTAGATGAGCATCATGAAGAAGCAGATATTCTATTTATAGGGTTCATATCTAGTAAAGGTGCTATTCAAGAAGGTGCTGAAAGATTAAACGCTCAAGGTATAAAAGTAAATACAATGCAGATTCGACAACTACATCCTATGCCGAAAGATGTCATTCAAGCAGCTATCGATAAAGCATCTAGAGTTATTATTGTTGAACATAATTATCAAGGTCAACTTTCAAATATCCTTAAAATGAATACAACTATTCAAGATAAAATGATTAATCAAACTAAGTATGATGGAACACCTTTCTTACCTCATGAAATTGAATCTAAAGGACAAAAAGTAGTAAGCGAAAGTAAGGAGTTGGTATAATTGGCTACATTTAAAGATTTTCGAAATAATGTGAAGCCAAATTGGTGCCCCGGTTGTGGTGATTTCTCAGTTCAAGCAGCTATTCAAAAGGCGGCAGCTAATGTAGGGTTAGAGCCAGAGGAAGTAGCAATCATTACTGGTATTGGCTGTTCAGGCCGATTATCTGGTTATATTAATTCATACGGCGTACATGGTATACATGGACGCGCATTACCACTAGCACAAGGGGTTAAAATGGCGAACAAGGATTTAACTGTCATTGCCTCTGGTGGTGATGGTGATGGATACGCTATTGGTATGGGTCATACCATACACGCATTAAGACGAAATATGAATATGACTTATATTGTTATGGATAATCAAATTTATGGCTTAACTAAAGGTCAAACGTCGCCTTCA
Organism: Staphylococcus sp. GW821-FHT11H10; assembly: GCF_058807855.1. Lineage (NCBI taxonomy): Bacteria > Bacillati > Bacillota > Bacilli > Caryophanales > Staphylococcaceae > Staphylococcus > Staphylococcus sp. GW821-FHT11H10. The sequence continues at coordinate 201,089 of NZ_JBXARC010000001.1, forward strand.
TCTGCGGTTGGTTTTGTTACTAAATCTACCCCTAAAGGTAATATCGAGAAGAATGTTGCACCACTCGAATTAGCTTTATCATCAGGCGCTACTTTTGTAGCACAAGGCTTTTCTAGTGATATTAAAGCATTAACTAAACTAATTGAGGATGCGATTAACCATGATGGTTTTTCTTTTGTAAATGTCTTTTCACCATGTGTAACATACAACAAAGTAAACACATATGATTGGTTTAAAGAACATTTAACTAGTTTAGAAGATATCGAAGGCTATGATACTTCAGATAAACAATTAGCAATGAAGACTGTTCTAGATTATGAATCACTAGTTAAAGGTATTGTATATCAAGATACTGAAACACCATCATATGAGTCTCAAATTGAAGAATTAAATGAAAGTGCATTATCTAAACGCGATATTCATATAACAGAAGAAGATTTTAATAACTTAACTGCTCAATTTGTATAGAAATTGTAGGAGCTCACTTTAAAACGCTTTAAGTTTTGAAGTGAGTTTTTTTTATAACTTAAGAGTTTTTTTATTGAAAATAATAACACCATTGCTTAATGATGTATAGAAAATATTAAAATATTTTAGTTTAAGTAATCATTGTTAAAAATCATTTAAATACTTTTTAGAACCTATAAAATGGGAAAGAATAATAATAACACTATACCTAAGAGAGGTTTTTAAAATGGATAAATATCATTCTATGAAAGAATTACAAAATGAGACAATTGAGAATGAGGATTGGGAGATAATTACTGAAGATAGAGATAGTAACGTAACGATTTTGGCAATACATGGTGGTGGAATTGAACCTGCTACTACTGAACTTGCGCGTGTTATTGCTAATGATGGACAATTTAATTATTTTGCATTTAATGGTATGCGAACAAAAGGAAACAATGAGTTGCACGTAACATCTATTAATTATGATAATGACATTGCTATGGATTTAGTAAAAACAAGTGAAAGTGCAATCACAATTCATGGATGTCTTGGTGAAGATGAAATTGCTTATATCGGTGGTAAAGATAATCTTTTAAAAGAGCGTATTGTTGAAGAATTAAGTCAAATTGGTATAGAAGTAAAAGAAGCACCTAGTCATATGTCTGGTACTCAAGATAATAATATCGTGAATTGTACAAAAAATGGTGTAGGTGTGCAAATAGAGTTAACGTCTAGTTTAAGAAAGTCTTTATTTAAAAATAATAAGTTTAATCGTAAAAGTAGAATGGATGAATCAAATTGGGATGATAAAATGTATGATTTTGGCCAAGCAATTAATTCGGCAATTAATTAAGGCAAGTTAAATAAGGGCGTGGTAAAATTAAGGTAATAATATTGAATGAGGTGATTGTTAATGCAAGACACATTAATGAGTTTTCAAATCGTTCCGAAAACGCCAAACAATGAAGACGTTATACCTTATGTAGATGAGGCAATAAAAATTATTGATGATTCTGGTCTTCATTTTAGAGTGGGTCCTCTTGAAACGACAGTTCAAGGCGATATGAGTGAATGTTTAATCCTAATTCAGAAATTACATGAACGAATGGTTGAATTAGAATGTCCAAGTATTATTAGTCAAGTTAAGTTTTATCATGTACCAGCTGGTATCACAATTGAAACGTTAACAGGAAAATATGATAACGAGTAAGTAAAGTTTAAATGAGATAAGTCTGGGACATAAATCTGTGTCTTAGGCTATATTTTTTATAATGGCAGTAGTTGACTGATCTAAAAATATACTTATAACAAGCTTTTATAATGCTAGTCAATCTTTCTTTGCTGGCATTACATCTAAATAAATATTGTAAAAATATTATTTCTATCCCACCCCATTCCATTTTTTTAATGACAAATTTATTAACTATTTCAACTCTTTTTGCACTTTATTATTAATTTTAATATAATGAACTAATGATATAAGGGCATATAGAAAGGAATTTTTTAAAGTGAACGAAGAACAAAGAAAAGCTGGTACGATAAATATCCTTGATGAACGCGATAGAAAAGTAGAAAAAGATTATAGTAAATATTTCGAAAATATTTATCAACCACCTAGTTTAAAAGAAGCACGCAAACGTGGGAAACAAGATATAAATTATAATCGTGACTTTCATATAGAAGACAAGTTTGAAGGGATGGGCAAAGGTCGCACATTCTTAATAAAAACATATGGCTGCCAAATGAATGCACATGATACTGAGGTAATGGCTGGAATATTACAGGCCTTAGGATATACTGCAACAGAAGATATTAATGAAGCGGACGTTATTTTGATAAATACATGTGCGATTCGTGAGAATGCTGAAAATAAAGTGTTTAGTGAAATCGGTAACTTAAAACATTTAAAAAAGAATAGACCAGAAGCATTAATTGGCGTATGTGGATGTATGTCACAAGAAGAGTCAGTAGTAAATAAAATACTTAAATCATACCAAAATGTGGATATGATTTTTGGAACTCATAATATTCACAAATTACCTGAAATTTTAGAAGAAGCATACCTTTCTAAAGCAATGGTTGTCGAAGTTTGGTCTAAAGAAGGCGACATCATTGAAAATCTTCCTAAAGTACGTGAAGGCAGTACAAAAGCATGGGTTAACATTATGTATGGCTGTGATAAATTCTGTACATATTGCATTGTACCCTTTACTAGGGGTAAAGAACGTAGTCGTAGACCAGAAGATATTATTGAAGAAGTTCGCGGTTTAGCGAGAGATGGTTATAAAGAAATAACTTTACTTGGTCAAAATGTAAATTCATATGGTAAAGATATTAAAGATTTAGAATATGGATTAGGAGATTTATTAGAAGACATTTCCAAAATTGATATTCCAAGAGTACGTTTTACAACTAGTCACCCATGGGACTTTACAGATAGAATGATTGAAGTAATAGCTAAAGGTGGCAATATTGTACCTCATATCCATCTACCCGTACAATCAGGAAATAATGCTGTATTGAAAATTATGGGACGTAAATATACTAGAGAAAGTTATTTAGATCTAGTTAATAGAATAAAAAAATCAATACCTAATGTAGCTTTAACTACTGATATTATTGTTGGATATCCAAACGAAACTGAAGAACAATTTGAAGAGACATTATCACTATATGACGAAGTTCAATTTGAGCATGCTTATACGTATTTATACTCTCAAAGGGATGGTACACCTGCCGCAAAAATGAAAGATAATGTACCTGAAGACGTTAAAAAAGCACGATTACAACGTTTAAATAAAAAAGTAGGACATTATTCAGAAAAAGCCATGAATCAATATGAAGGCAAAACTGTAACTGTTTTATGTGAAGGTTCAAGTAAAAAAGATGATACGGTTTTAGCAGGTTATACCGAAAAGAATAAGTTAGTTAACTTTAAAGGTCCACGTGAGGCAATCGGTAAGTTAGTAAATGTTGAAATTGATGAAACAAAACAATATTCATTAAATGGTACATTCAAAGAATTTAACGATGCACCATTGGTGACAAATTAAATGTATAGTAAAGATGATATTTTAAAACAAGCCGATCAACTCACGAGTAAAATTCAAGATTTAGATCTTATAAAATCTTATCAAAATATAGAGAAACAAATTCATGAAAATCGTAATATTGAAAGTAAAATGAATCGCTTGAAAAAACAACAAAAGCAATCTGTTAATTTTCAAAATTATGGGAAACAACATGCTTATCAACAATCAGAAGATGAAATTGAAGCGCTAGAAGATGAAATTAATGAATTACCAATAGTTGAAGAATTTCGTTCTGCTCAGTATGAAGCAAATGATTTATTACAACTAATGATAAGCACAATGGAAGATCGTTTAAATGAACATAATGAAGAAGAACATAAGGATTAATGGAAGAAAGGGATAAGCACTATGAACAATAGAAAATTGACACTTACTGCACTGTTAATTGCCACTAATGTTGTATTAAGCAGTATCATTATCATACCATTAGGTCCTGTCAAAGCAGCACCTGTTCAACATTTCATCAATGTGTTATGTGCAGTATTTGTAGGACCATGGTACGGTTTAGCCCAAGCATTAATTTCATCAATCATAAGAAATTTATTTGGTACTGGTAGTTTTTTTGCATTTCCTGGAAGTATGATTGGCGTGCTATTGGCTAGTGTGTTCTATATGTATAGAAAACATATCTTTATGGCTGCTGTTGGTGAAGTGATTGGTACAGGCATTATAGGAAGTCTTTTATGTATACCAATGGCCTGGGTTTTAGGTATGCAAGATTTCTTCGTCAAACCCTTAATGATAGCGTTTATTATTTCAAGTTTTATCGGAGCTGCAATTAGTTATTTCTTACTTATAATGTTGAAAAAGAGAGGATTACTAGATAGATTTAAAAAATAATAGTTTGGAAATAAGAGATTGTTTTAGTTGATTTGAGGTTATCATTGTAAAATAAAGTTCAGTCGTTTATGAAACGTATGTGTTCTTTATTTTGTTGTGATAATCTTTTTTATTTGTAAATTAAGATGAATCATTTTTTAACTTAACTCTAAAAAATAAATAAAATCAATAAAATGAACTCACGAGCGTTGTAACATTTCATATGTTAAAATATATGAGTTAAAAGCATGTAATAAATCGGAAAAAATTAGTAAGGTTGTGAAAATATGTCTAACACGACACCGATGATGCAACAATATTTAAAAATTAAATCGCAATATCAAGATTGCTTATTATTCTTCAGATTAGGCGATTTTTATGAAATGTTTTTTGAAGATGCTAAAGAAGCTTCAAGGGTATTAGAAATTACATTAACTAAAAGAGATGCTAAAAAAGAGAATCCAATACCTATGTGTGGCGTTCCGTATCATTCCGCTAATAGCTATATTGAGACATTGATAAATAATGGTTATAAAGTAGCAATTTGTGAACAAATGGAAGATCCTAAACAAACTAAAGGTATGGTAAAACGTGAAGTAGTTAGAGTTGTAACACCTGGAACAGTTATGGAACAAGGTGGTATGGATGAAAATCAAAATAACTACATTTTAAGTTTTATTAAACAAGATAGTAACTACGCCCTTAGTTATTGTGATATTTCTACAGGAGAGTTAAAAGCCACTCAAATTGAAGATGAAGATACATTGATTAATGAAATTGTAACTATTAATCCTAATGAAATCGTTGTTAACCAAGAAATTGATGAAAATCTTAAAAAGCAAATCTATTTAACTACAGAAACTATAACAATTAGAGAATCTATTTCCGATGCAAGCTATGAAGTGAATCAATTAACTAATAATCATATGTATCTAGCAACACAACTATTACTCGATTATGTTTATCATACTCAAAAACGAGATTTGTCTCACTTAGAAACTGCAATAACGTATGCTGCAGTGGATTTTATGAAGATGGACTACTATGCTAAAAGAAATTTAGAATTAACCGAAAGTATTAGACTAAAATCTAAAAAAGGAACACTTTTATGGTTAATGGATGAAACTAAAACGCCGATGGGAGCACGTCGCCTTAAGCAATGGATAGACAGACCATTAATCAATAAAGAAAGAATTGAAGAAAGACTAAGTATAGTAGAATCATTCATGAATCACTTTATTGAGAGAGACACATTACGAGGATATTTAAATCAAGTATATGATATAGAAAGACTTGTTGGCCGTGTCAGTTATGGCAATGTCAATGCGCGTGATTTAATTCAACTTAAACATTCAATTTCAGAGATACCTAATATTAAATCTTTACTTGAAAGTATGAATGACGTAGCATCAAATCAATTTAGTTCCCTTGAACCATTAGAAGACTTATTACAAGTGTTAGAAGATAGTTTAATCGAAGAACCGCCTATTTCCATTAAAGATGGTGGTCTATTTAAACAAGGCTTTAGTAAACAATTAGATGAATACCTAGAAGCTTCTAAAAATGGAAAAGATTGGTTAGCACAATTACAAGCTAAAGAAAGAGAACGTACAGGTATTAAATCTCTTAAAATTAGTTTTAACAAAGTGTTTGGTTATTTTATAGAAATTACAAGAGCAAATTTACAAGGATTTGAACCTAGTAAATTTGGCTATCACCGTAAACAAACATTGTCCAATGCCGAACGCTTCATTACAGATGAATTGAAAGAAAAAGAAGATATTATTTTAGGTGCAGAAGATAAAGCGGTAGATCTTGAATATCAACTGTTTGTTCGACTAAGAGAACACATTAAAACATATACTGAAAGACTACAAAAACAGGCTAAAATCATTTCTGAACTTGACTGCCTACAAAGTTTTGCTGAAATTGCACAAAAATACAACTATGTTAAACCTGAATTTAGTGATAATAAAACGCTAAGCTTAGAGAACTCTCGCCATCCTGTTGTTGAACGTGTGATGGACTACAATGACTATGTACCTAATGACTGTAAATTAGATAAAGATAACTTTATATATCTAATAACTGGTCCTAACATGTCTGGTAAGTCAACTTACATGAGGCAAGTAGCAATCATAAGCATCATGGCTCAAATGGGGGCTTATGTTCCTTGTAATAAAGCAGAATTACCAATATTTGATCAAATATTCACTCGTATAGGTGCTGCAGATGATTTAGTATCAGGAAAAAGTACATTTATGGTAGAGATGTTAGAAGCACAAAAAGCATTAACTTACGCAACAGAAGATAGTTTAATAATCTTCGATGAAATTGGTAGAGGAACTTCAACATATGATGGGCTAGCGTTAGCTCAAGCAATGATTGAATATGTTGCTCAAACATCTCATGCGAAAACTTTATTCTCAACACACTATCATGAACTTACGACTTTAGATCAAGAACTACCAAGTCTTAAAAATGTTCATGTGGCTGCAGATGAATATCAAGGTGAATTAATCTTTTTACATAAAGTAAAAGATGGCGCTGTAGATGATAGTTATGGTATTCAAGTAGCGAAACTAGCTAATTTGCCAGATGAAGTTATTAACCGTGCACAAGTTATATTAGATGCTTTTGAACAAAGTCAAAATACTTCCGATAATGAAGAGCATTCTAACATTACTGTTCTTAAAGATTCAGCCTCAGTCGAAGGGTTTACAGATGATGACGCACAAAATGCAAACAACTCTGATAAAAAGTCTCAAACAACAAAGAATGCAATTGAGAATGAATTTGAGCAAGCGTCTTTCAATTTATTTGATTCTGAAGCAATGACTAGTGAAATTGAGGAACAGATTAAAAATCTTAATATATCAAACATGACGCCTATTGAAGCATTACTTAAGCTAAGTGAATTACAAAATCAATTGAGATAGAGGTGATTGAAAATGGGCAAAATTAAAGAACTACAAACCTCTTTAGCTAATAAAATAGCAGCAGGTGAAGTAGTAGAGCGTCCAAGCTCAGTTGTGAAAGAATTACTAGAAAATGCAATCGATGCTAAATCGACAGAAATTAATATTGAGGTAGAACAATCAGGTATATCCTCAATTAGAGTAGTAGATAACGGTACTGGAATAGAACAAGATGATTTAGATTTAGTGTTTCATAGACATGCCACGAGTAAATTGGATGCCGATGACGATTTATTTCATATCAGAACGTTAGGATTTCGTGGTGAGGCATTAGCAAGTATATCTTCAGTTGCTAAAGTCACACTTAAAACTTGCACTGATAGTGAAAATGGACATGAAATCTATGCAGAAAACGGAGAGATTTTAAGTCGTAAACCTGCTAAAGCTAAAAAAGGTACAGATATAACTGTTTCATCACTTTTCTACAATACACCAGCTCGCTTAAAATATATTAAAAGCTTATACACAGAGTTAGGTAAAATTACAGATATTGTGAATCGAATGGCAATGAGTCATCCTTATATACGAATTTCTTTAATATCTGATGGTAAAACGTTATTAAAAACTAATGGTTCAGGTAAAACAAATGAAGTTATGTCAGAGATTTATGGTATAAAAGTAGCAAAAGATTTAGTGCATATTCAAGGTGATACAAGTGATTATCACCTTGAAGGCTTTGTGGCTAAGCCAGAACACTCAAGAAGTAATAAACATTATATTTCAATTTTTATCAATGGACGATATATTAAGAATTTTGTACTTAATAAAGCTATTATTGAAGGGTATCATACATTACTGACAATAGGACGCTACCCGATATGCTATTTAAACATAGAAATGGATCCTATATTAGTAGATGTGAATGTCCATCCAACTAAACTAGAAGTAAGATTATCTAAAGAAGAGCAATTATATCAATTAATCGTTGAGAAAATTCGATATGCTTTCAAGGATAGAATTTTAATTCCTCAGAACGATTTGGATAGAACACCTAAAAAAAATAAAGTCTTAAATCAATTTGAACAACAAAAATTAGACTTTGAAAGAAGACAACAGAATTCAAATCAAGACAAAACAAATTCTCATTATTATGGTATGAGTGAATCTAAATTACAAAATCCAAATTTAGAAAAAAACGATTTAGATAATAATGAGTTAATTAATGAAAGTACGGAAAATTTCGTACATAATAATAAACGTTCAGATGACAAAGATTACTTCCAAATTCAAAAAGAAATTTTGAATGACTTAGACAATGGTGATGCATCATTATTAAATGACGAATCTACAAACGATTCAGAAGAAGTTGTAACTGAACAAAGCAATAATGATGAAGCGTCATCAAAAACTTATCAAACATTATACAGTAAGCAAGATAATAATGATATTAAAGGTAAAGTAAGTAACACACCATCTCGACGAGTTCCATATATGGAAGTCGTAGGACAAGTGCATGGCACTTATATCATTGCTCAAAATGAGAATGGCATGTTTATGATAGATCAGCATGCTGCACAAGAACGTATCAAATATGAATATTTTAGAGAAAAAATTGGCGAAGTGACTAATGAAGTTCAAGATTTATTAATACCACTGACATTCCACTTTTCAAAAGATGAACAAATGATTATTGATCAATATCAAGATGAATTAGATAAAGTGGGTGTTCATTTAGAGCACTTTGGCGGTCATGATTATATCGTTAATAGTTACCCAGTTTGGTTCCCAAAAGCTGAAGCTGAAGAAATTATTCAAGATATGGTTGAGTTAGTATTAAACGATAAAAAAGTAAATGTTAAAAAAATGCGTGAAGATGCTGCCATCATGATGAGTTGCAAAAAATCTATAAAGGCAAATCACTATTTAAAAAATAATGAAATGGCGGATTTGATTGATCAGTTACGTGAAGCAGAAGATCCATTCACTTGTCCTCATGGCAGACCTATAATCATCAATTTCTCAAATTATGAACTTGAAAAACTATTTAAACGTGTAATGTAGAGAGGAAAATGACGTATGAAGGAATATGTTTTACCAGCGATACGCAACATGAAAGATTTAGAGAAATTAATAAAAACAGATTATAAGATATGCGTATTATTAGATATGCATATCGGCCATTTAAAAAGTGTTATGGCATTACTTAAAGCGAATCAAATTGAAACTTATATTCATATTGATTTAATTAAAGGGATGGCTGTTGATGAATTTGCTTGTGAGTATATAATTCAAACTTATAAACCTAAAGGGATCGTTTCTACCAAATCTAAAGTAATTCAGAAGGCTAAATCGTTAAATAAGTTAACGATTTTTAGGGTGTTTATTATAGATAGCCAAGCATTAAGTAGAAGCATCAACTTAATTAAGAAGGTTGAACCAGATTTCGTTGAAGTATTACCTGGGATTGCACATAAAGTAGTTAAAATTATTGATGAAGAGACTCCTTCAAAAGTTATAGCAGGTGGTTTAATTAATGAAGAAAGTGAAATTGTACAAGCACTTGATAGCGGTGCTAGTTACGTTACAACAAGCAATCGCTTGTTATGGTAGTTAGCATCCTTAACAATTTTGCTATAATTAAAAAGCATAAAAAAAGATCAAAACAATTTTTCAAACAATTTAAATGTGACAATTTTTTAACGAAAGTATTGACAACGCTTACAAACTTTCTGTATGATTTAAATAAGTTAATATTAGATTAAGAGACGAAGAGATTTCTGCAATGCCTTTATTAGCGCTTTTGTAGGAATCTTTTTGTCTTATAGGAGGATTCGTCATGAATGTATATTTAGCAGAATTTATTGGTACTGCTATTCTAATCCTTTTCGGTGGTGGCGTTTGTGCTAACGTCAATTTAAAGCGAAGTGCTGGACAGGATTCTGATTGGATAGTAATTGCAGCAGGTTGGGGATTAGCCGTGTCAATGGGCGCATACGCAGTTGGTAAGTTTTCAGGCGCACATTTAAATCCAGCGGTTTCAATTGCTTTAGCGATGGATGGAAGTTTTAGTTGGGCTCAAGTACCTGGCTATATTATCTGTCAAATGCTTGGAGGTATCTTTGGCGGTGTATTAGTTTGGTTAATGTATTTACCACATTGGAAGGCAACTGAAGATCAGGGGGCAAAGTTAGGTGTATTCTCTACAGCACCTGCAATTAAGAATTATTTTGCAAACTTTTTAAGTGAGATTATTGGGACAGCAATCTTATGTTTAGGTATCTTATTTATTGGCGTAAATAAAATTGCGGATGGAATGAATCCACTTATTGTTGGTGGTTTAATCGTAGCTATTGGATTGAGTTTAGGTGGTCCGACTGGATATGCAATTAATCCAGCACGTGATTTAGGACCAAGAATCGCTCATGCAATATTACCAATTGCAGGCAAAGGTGGTTCTAATTGGGGATACGCGATCGTACCTGTATTAGGACCTATTGCTGGAGGTATGCTCGGAGCAGTTATATATAAAGTCTTTTATAAAGGACAATTTGATTTAATTTGTGCTGTAGGTATTTTACTAGTAATAGCAACATTAGTATTAGGTTTAGTATTAAACAAATCTAATAAATCAAATGATATTGAGTCTATATATTAATTAATTTAATAAATATCTTAAATTTGTGGTTAATTTTTTTGGAAAAGTGCTATACATATAGTACGCTTTCTTATTATTCAAAATTAAAAAATAAATGTTTTTATTCACATAGCAGAAAGGGAGAAAATTTATGGAAAAATACATCATGTCGATTGACCAAGGAACAACAAGTTCAAGAGCCATTCTATTTGATAAAGAAGGCGATATTAAAGGTGTTGCACAAAGAGAATTTAAGCAATATTTCCCTAAATCAGGGTGGGTAGAGCACGATGCTAATGAAATTTGGACTTCGGTATTAGCAGTTATGACTGAAGTATTAAATGAAAATGAAATTAACGCTGACCAAATTGAGGGTATTGGAATTACCAACCAGCGTGAAACGACAGTCATTTGGGATAAAAATACTGGACGTCCAATATACCATGCAATTGTTTGGCAATCCCGTCAAACACAATCAATTTGTCATGAATTGAAGGAACAAGGTCATGAAGAAACATTCCGTAATAAAACTGGATTATTGTTAGATCCTTACTTCGCTGGTACAAAAGTTAAATGGATTCTTGATAATGTTGATGGAGCTAGAGAAAAAGCTGAAAATGGTGATTTATTATTCGGTACAATTGATACATGGCTAGTTTGGAAGTTATCTGGTGGAGAAGCACATATTACAGATTATTCAAATGCTAGTCGTACTTTAATGTATAATATTTACGATTTACAATGGGATGATGAGCTACTTGATTTATTAAATGTACCTAAACAATTATTACCGGAAGTTAAAGAATCTAGTGAAATTTACGCTCACACTAAAGATTATCATTTCTTTGGTCAAGAGGTACCGATTTCAGGTATCGCTGGTGACCAACAAGCTGCACTATTTGGACAAGCTTGTTTCGAACGTGGAGATGTTAAAAATACTTACGGTACAGGCGGCTTTATGTTAATGAATACTGGTGAAGAACCAGTTAAATCTGAAAGTGGATTGTTAACTACTATTGCATACGGCTTAGACGGTAAAGTCAATTATGCACTTGAGGGTTCTATCTTTGTTTCAGGTTCAGCAATTCAATGGTTACGTGATGGACTAAGAATTATAAATTCTGCACCTCAATCAGAGAATTATGCTACACGTGTTGATTCTACAGATAATGTTTACTTCGTACCAGCATTTGTAGGATTAGGTACACCTTATTGGGATTCAGAGGCCAGAGGTGCTATATTTGGTCTAAGTCGCGGTACTGAAAAAGAACACTTTATTCGTGCGACTTTAGAATCTTTATGCTACCAAACTCGTGATGTTATGGAAGCTATGTCTAAGGACTCTAAGATTGAAGTGAACAATTTACGTGTTGACGGTGGCGCAGTTAAAAATAACTTTATCATGCAATTCCAAGCTGATATTGTAAATACTGCTGTAGAACGCCCTGAAATACAAGAAACAACAGCATTAGGTGCAGCTTATTTAGCAGGATTAGCTGTCGGTTTCTGGGATAGTAAAGATGAAATAGCAAATAGATGGCAATTAGAAACAGAATTTACACCACAGATGTCTGAAGAAGACAGAACTAAGTTATATAAAGGTTGGAAAAAAGCAGTTGAAGCTACTCAGGTCTTTAAATTGGAAGATTAATCTCTAAACATGGCTTAGTTTATTGAAGTGTGATATGATTAAATTAAGTTAATACATCAGTCGAGATTTGAGAGACCTGTTACATACAGTTTGATTCTGTATGGATAGGTCTCTCTTTTTTCGCATAAATAAAATATCGGAGGGGTATATTTATGGCTTTATCAACATTAAACAGAGAAGTAATTAAGAAAAATTTACAAAATGAAGAATACGATGTCGTTATTATCGGTGGTGGTATTACAGGTGCAGGTATTGCATTAGATGCGTCTCAACGAGGAATGAAAGTAGCTTTAGTAGAAATGCAAGATTTTGCTCAAGGTACAAGTTCCCGTTCTACTAAACTTGTTCACGGTGGTTTAAGATATTTAAAACAAGCTCAAATCAAAGTTGTAGCTGAAACGGGTAAAGAACGTGCGATTGTTTATGAAAATGGCCCTCATGTAACTACTCCTGAATGGATGTTATTACCAATGCACAAAGGCGGAACGTTTGGTAAATTCACAACTAACTTAGGTTTAACTGCTTATGACCGTTTAGCAGGCGTAAAAAAATATGAACGCAAGAAAATGTTAAGCAAAAAACAAACATTAAACAAAGAGCCATTGGTTAAAAAAGATGGACTTAAAGGTGGCGGTTATTACGTTGAATACCGTACTGATGATGCACGTTTAACAATTGAAGTTATGAAACGTGCTGAAGAAAATGGTGCAGAAATTTTAAATCACACGAAATCTACAGATTTCATTTACGATTCTAAATCAAAAGTAAGAGGTATTGAAGTTCAAGATCTACTTACTGGTGAAATGTATGAAATTAACGCTAAAAAAGTTATTAATGCAGCAGGCCCTTGGGTAGATGAAGTTCGTAAAAAAGATTATACACGTAACAATAAACAATTACGTTTAACTAAAGGTGTCCATGTAGTCATTGATCAATCTAAGTTTCCATTAAGACAAGCTGTTTATTTTGACACTGAAAAAGATGGTAGAATGATCTTTGCAATTCCACGTGAAGGTAAAGCATACGTTGGAACTACAGATACTTTCTATGATAATGACAAAACAAAACCTTTAACAACACAGGAAGATAGAGATTATCTAATTGATGCGATTAACTATATGTTCCCAGATGTTAATGTGAAAGATGAAGATATCGAATCAACTTGGGCAGGAGTTAGACCTTTAATTTTAGAAGATGGAAAAGACCCTTCTGAAATTTCACGTAAAGATGAAATTTGGGAAGGTAAATCAGGCTTATTAACAATCGCTGGTGGTAAATTAACAGGTTATCGTCATATGGCGCTTGAAATCGTAGATTTATTAGCTAAGCGCTTGAAACAAGAATATAAATTGACATTTGCTGAATGTAAAACAAAACATACACCAATTTCTGGTGGTGATGTAGGTGGTAGCGCTAACTTTGAAAGTTTCGTGGAACGCAAAGTTGAAGAAGGTAAAGCGATCGGACTTCAAGCCGATGTTGCCAAACGTTTAGCTTCTAAATATGGTTCTAACGTAGATAAACTATATAACATCGCACAAATTGCACAAGATAAAGATTTAAAATTACCTTTAGAATTGTACGTTGAGTTAGTATATAGTGTACAAAATGAAATGGTGTTTAAACCAACTGATTTCTTAATTCGTAGATCTGGTAAACTTTATTTCAATATCAATGAAGTTAAACAATATAAATATGCAGTCGTTGAAGAACTTGCTAAATTACTAAACTATACACAAAGTCAACAAAACGAATTCACTAAAGAAATTAATATTGCAATTGAAGAAGCGACTCGTGGAAATGAACAACTTGCAGTATTAAAATAAAATTAGTATTTATGTTTTGAAATTTAACATTTTTGATTAAATTCAAATATGACACTGATAACTAACTAGTAAATTAATTTTAAACTTCAAATTCGCAGTTAATATCTGAACTGAGAGAGCTTTAATATGAAGCTCATCTCAGTTCATTTTTTATAAAATAAAGTAATTTTATGTTATAAAGCATTAGTTGTTAAAATGAGTCTAACAATTTGATAACATTAAGAATGAAAGGTATATTTAAAGGAATATAAGCTTTATTGATTAAGTTATAATTTCACAAGGAGGCATATGCGTGAGTCAACAATCATTCAAAATTACCGTTGAAGACGGCACTATGATTGAAGTAAAAGTAGATAAGGCTAAGATTGCAACATTTGGTGTCGTCCATATCTTTCACGGGATGGCTGAGCATATGGATCGATATGAAGCACTTGTGCAAGCTTTAACACATCAAGGATATGATGTTATTCGACATAATCATCGAGGGCATGGTATTGATATTGATGAAAATGAAAGAGGTCATTACGATGATATGAATATCATTGCACAAGATGCATATGAAATAGCTCAAACACTTCACGGTTCAAATAACAATATTCCATATATCGTTTTGGGACATTCAATGGGCTCAATTATTGCGCGTTTATTTGTAGAGAAATATCCAGACATTGCGCAAGGTTTGATTCTCACTGGTACTGGTCAATATCCAAAATATAAAGGGATACCAGCCATCATCGTTTTAAAATTAATAACTTTAATTTTTGGGAAGCGTAGTCGCCTAGAATGGGTAAATCAATTTGTTTATAAATCGTTTAATAAAAAGATAGACCAACCTGAAACAAGTAGTGATTGGCTATCATCTAAACGCGATGAAATTAATAAATTTGTTAAGGATGATTACACTGGTTTCTTAGTGTCAAATCAATTAATTTACCAAACCGTTAAGAATATGATACGTACGGCAAATAATAATCAACTAAAAAAAATGAATGAACAATTACCAATACTTCTTATTTCTGGTAAGGATGATCCATTTGGAGATTATGGTAAAGGTATACGTAAATTAGGAAAGAAATTCAAACGTGCTGGAATAAATCATATAACAGTCCAACTTTATGCAAATAGAAGACATGAAATTTTATTTGAAGATGAAAAAGAAATGATTTGGAGTCATATGTTTGAATGGATCCAAAAACAAGTGTTAAAGAAAAAATAAAGTGAGGGATAACTATTGAGTGACATCAATAAACCGTTTTTGGTAGTTATAGTAGGTCCAACTGCATCAGGTAAAACAGAGTTAAGTATTGAACTTGCTAAACAAATTAACGGTGAAATCATTAGTGGGGATTCCATGCAAGTTTATAAACAAATGGACATTGGTACAGCTAAAGTTACTAATGAAGAGATGGATGGAATTCCTCATTATATGATTGATATTTTAAATCCAGATGACTCATTTTCTGTGTACGATTTCAAATTACGAGCTCAAGCACTAATAGAAGATATAACTTCAAGAGGAAAGATACCGATCATAGCAGGAGGAACAGGGTTATATATACAATCGTTAATATATGATTATCCTTTTGATGATGAGACAGTTTCAAAAGAAGTCGAACAGAAAACACAGTTACAATTACAAAAATTAGAACCATTAACTAATCAAGAAGTGCATGACTATTTAGCTACATTTGATCCACAATCTGCTAAAGACATACATCCAAATAATAGAAAAAGAGTGCTTAGAGCTATTGAATATTACTTAAATACAAAAAAACTTATAAGTTCTCGCAAGAAAGTACAACAATTTACAGAAAATTATGATACATTATTAATAGGGATTGAAATGTCGCGCAAAACATTATATTCAAGAATAAATAAACGTGTAGATATTATGTTGGGCCACGGATTATTTAATGAAGTGAAGAACCTAGTAGAACAGGGTTATGAATCTACTCAAAGTATGCAAGCAATTGGTTATAAAGAGCTGGTACCTGTTGTGAATGGTGAGTTATCAATAGACCAAGCAGTTGAAACGTTAAAACAACATTCTAGACAATATGCTAAGCGACAATTGACATGGTTCAAGAATAAATTGACTGTTCAATGGTTTAATAGAGAGACAATGTCACTTCAAATGATGTTAGATGAGATTACAACCCAAATAAATAAAAGGAGTTCTAAACATGATTGCAAACCACAACATCCAAGATCAAGCACTAGAGAACTTTAAATCACAACAAACAGAAGTTACAGTTTTCTTTTTAAATGGCTTTCAAATGAAAGGTGTTATTGAAGACTTTGACAAATATGTTGTAAGTTTAGTTTCTCAAGGTAAACAACATTTGATATACAAACATGCGATCAGCACATTTACTGTAGAGACTGAAGTTTCAGATTCTGAAGAATCAGTAAATAGTGAAGAATAAGTTGTAATTAAAGTGCAACGTTGCAAGTTCTTAAGAGCGTAGACAACGGTCTTAATGACAGTGTAACTTGTAATAAACTCATCAAATTTTAGCACTTTTGACAAATAGAGGAATGTTTGTAATATAAAAAGCTTCATTATAGAGTTGCTATTTCACTCTATAATGAAGCTTTTTATTGTATTAAAACAATATCTATAATAATTTTTCAATATCTTTTTCGATTTGAGCTGGTTTCTTTTGAGGTGAGAAACGACTTACAACGTTACCATCACGATCAACTAAGAATTTAGTGAAGTTCCATTTGATTTTTTCACTTAACATTCCTTTAGCTGCATCAGTTAAGTAGCGGAATAAAGGATGTTGATTTTCACCTTTGACATCTACTTTTTCATGGATAGGGAAAGTCACACCGTAATTAATTTTACAGTTTTGATTAGCTTCTGCACCTGAACCAGGTTCTTGGCCACCAAATTGATTACATGGAAAACCTAATATCACAAAACCTTGGTCTTTGTATTTTTCATACAATGCTTGTAAGCCTTCAAATTGTGGCGTGAAACCACATTCACTAGCAGTATTAACGATTAGCATTACTTTGCCTTTGTATTCTTCTAATTTATAATCTTCACCATTGGACTTTTGTACAACAAAATCATATATATTTTCCATAGTATCACCCTTTCGATATAAGTTTAATGTAACATAATTTTAGTGGATAGTCTTTGCATAGACACTATGATAGAATATTTGAGAAACATATAAGAAGGAGATGTATAACATGACTCAGCAAATTACTCATGAAACAAAGAAAAAATTGGAAACTGCTGTATTAGTCGGTGTACATGCTCAAAATGATAACGAATTTAATTTTGATTCAACAATGGAAGAATTAAAAGCCCTATCTTTGACTTGTCAGCTAGATGTTAAAGGACAAGTTACTCAAAATAGAGAACAAGTCGATCATAAATATTACGTTGGTAAAGGTAAGATTGATGAACTTAAAGCTTTTATTGAATTCCATGATATAGACGTCGTAGTAACGAATGATGAGTTAACTACCGCTCAATCAAAAACATTAAATGATAATTTGGGCATTAAAATTATCGATAGAACACAATTGATTTTAGAAATATTTGCCTTAAGAGCTAGCAGTCGCGAAGGTAAATTACAAGTCGAATTAGCGCAATTAGATTATTTATTGCCAAGACTTCAAGGACATGGTAAGAGTTTATCAAGACTAGGTGGTGGCATAGGTACACGTGGTCCTGGTGAAACGAAGTTAGAAATGGACAGACGTCACATTCGAACACGTATGAATGAAATTAAACATCAATTAAAAACTGTAGTGGAACACAGGGAACGTTATCGTAGCAAACGTGAACAAAATCAAGTCTTTCAGATTGCACTCGTAGGCTATACAAATGCGGGGAAATCGTCATGGTTCAATGTATTATCTGGCGAAGAAACCTTTGAAAAGGATTTACTTTTTGCAACATTAGATCCTAAAACACGTCAAATTCAAATAAATGAAGGATTTAATTTAATTATTTCAGATACTGTAGGTTTCATTCAAAAGTTACCAACGACCTTGATTGCAGCCTTTAAATCAACTTTAGAAGAAGCAAAAGGTGCAGATTTATTATTACATGTTGTTGATGCGAGTCATCCAGAATATCGTTCTCAATATGATACAGTAAATCAATTGATTAATGATTTAGATATGAATCAAATACCACAAGAGGTTATATTTAATAAGAAGGATCAATGTGGTGATAGTGATGATAAACCATTATCTGCGTCTCCATCCATCTTTGTCTCTAGCCGTGATGAAGAAGATAAATTAAAAGTAAAGGCACTTTTAATAGATCAAGTTAAATCAACACTAAGTTTCTATGAAGAGATTGTCCCTAGTACAAACGCAGATAGACTTTATTTCTTAAAGCAGCATACACTCATTGAAGAAATGAATTTTAATCCTGAAAATGAAACTTACATCATTACTGGATATAAAAAATGATAAAAGGAAGTATATGAAAATGTCAGATATTACATCAATGGTTAAAGACGTAGAGAAGACGTTGGCACCATATTTTAAAGAAATAGAAGAAATTGCATATAGTAATCAAGAAAAAGTTCTGAATGCTTTTCATTACGTTAAAGCTACTGAGAGTGATTTAGTTGGAAGTACAGGATATGGATATGATGATTTTGGTCGGGACCATTTGGAAGAAATCTATGCACATACATTTAAAGCTGAAGATGCTATTGTGCGCCCGCAAATCATTTCTGGTACACATGCGATTACTCTAGCACTTCAAAGTACACTTAAATACGGAGATGAACTATTATATATTACTGGAAGTCCATATGATACGTTGCTTGAAGTTATAGGGGTAAATGGAAATGGCATTGAAAGCTTGAAAGAACACGGTGTCGAATTTAAAGAGGTCCCTTTAAAAGATGGACAAATAGATATTCAATCCTCAATTGAAGCCATTTCAGAAAAGACGAAAGTAGTAGCCATTCAACGTTCAAAAGGGTATGACCAAAGACCTTCAATTACTATCGATGAAATTGAATCTGCTATCCATGCAATTAAATCACAATACCCCAATGTCATTGTCTTTGTGGATAATTGTTATGGAGAATTTGTAGAGCAACGTGAACCTATTGAAGTTGGTGCAGATTTGATAGCAGGTTCATTAATTAAGAACCCAGGTGGCGGCCTAGCTAAAATTGGTGGCTATATCGCTGGACGTAAAGATTTAATCGAACGTTGTGGCTATCGATTAACAGCGCCTGGAATTGGTAAAGAGGCAGGCGCATCATTGTATTCGTTACAAGAGATGTATCAAGGCTTCTTCTTAGCACCACATGTAGTTAGTCAGAGTTTGAAAGGTGCATTATTTACAAGCTTACTCCTTGAAAAAATGAAAATGAAAACAGTTCCTAAATACAATGTTAAACGTACCGATTTAATACAGACTGTTCAATTTGATGCAAAAGAACAAATGATAGCATTTTGCCAAAGTATTCAACATGCTTCACCAATTAATGCTCATTTTAGTCCAGAACCAAGCTATATGCCTGGTTATGAAGATGATGTCATTATGGCAGCCGGTACTTTTGTTCAAGGGTCTTCAATTGAATTGTCTGCAGATGGACCTATTAGACCACCGTATGAAGCTTATGTACAAGGCGGATTAACATATGAACATGTTAAATTAGCTGTTACACGTGCAGTTACTTATTTAAAAGAACAAAATTTGATATAGAAAATGTATCCCTACTTGAGTTGAGTAGGGATTTTTTGAAAAAAGTTATAATTCAATATAAATTACTTGTTATAAAAGACATTGTAATTACTATCAAATATAGCTTTTATAAATCTATGTAAGAAAACCTAACATATTTTTGTAATACGCTTTAAACTATGCTAAATTAGTATCAAGTTCAAAAGTAGAGGTGAGGTTATTAATGTCTAACGATAAAATCAGACGTAATATGGCCGTGTTCTCTATGAGTGTTGTTTGTAAATTAACAGAACTCACTGCAAGACAAATCCGCTACTATGAAACACATGAACTTGTCATGCCCGAGCGTACAGAAGGAAATAAGCGATTATTCTCGTTAAATGATTTAGAAAGACTCCTTGAAATTAAATCTTTGATTGAAAAGGGATTTAACCTTAAAGGAATTAAACAAATCATAACTAATAATCAAGGGCATTTAACATCAGATGAACAAGAGATTAGAAAAAGAATGATTGTAGACGCAACGCAGAAACCACCTGGTGAAGCTTTGCCAATAAATCGTGGGGATTTATCACGGTTTATTAAATAAATTTTTGGAGGATTTCTACCATGCCTAAACGTACATTTAGTAAAGATGACATTCGTAAGTTTGCAAAAGAAGAAAACGTTAGATACTTAAGATTACAATTCACAGATATCTTAGGAACAATCAAGAACGTTGAAGTACCAGTTAGCCAATTAGAAAAAGTATTAGATAACGAAATGATGTTTGATGGTTCATCAATCGAAGGTTTCGTACGTATCGAAGAATCTGACATGTATTTATGCCCAGATTTAGATACTTGGGTTATCTTCCCATGGACTGCCGGTCAAGGTAAAGTAGCTCGTTTAATTTGTGATGTTTATACTACTGACGGTGAACCATTTGCTGGTGACCCACGTAACAACTTAAAACGTGTGTTGAAAGAAATGGAAGATATGGGCTATACAGATTTCAACTTAGGGCCTGAACCAGAGTTCTTCTTATTCAAATTAGATGAAAAAGGTGAACCAACATTAGAATTAAATGACAATGGTGGTTACTTCGATTTAGCACCAACAGACTTAGGTGAAAATTGCCGTCGTGACATTGTGTTAGAACTTGAAGATATGGGATTTGATATCGAAGCAAGTCACCACGAAGTTGCGCCAGGACAACATGAAATTGACTTTAAATACGCAGATGCGATTACTGCTTGTGATAACATCCAAACATTTAAATTAGTTGTTAAAACAATTGCACGTAAGCATAATTTACATGCAACATTCATGCCAAAACCATTATTCGGTGTTAACGGAAGCGGAATGCACTTCAACGTATCATTATTTAAAGGTAAAGAAAATGCATTCTTCGATCCAAATGGTGAAATGCAATTAACTGAAGATGCTTATCACTTTACTGCAGGTATCTTAAATAATGCACGTGGATTCACAGCTGTGTGTAACCCATTAGTAAACTCTTATAAACGTTTAGTTCCTGGTTACGAAGCACCTTGTTATATCGCTTGGAGTGGTAAAAACCGTTCACCATTAGTACGTGTGCCATCTTCAAGAGGATTATCAACTCGTATTGAAGTACGTTCAGTAGACCCAGCTGCTAACCCTTACATGGCATTAGCAACAATCCTACAAGCTGGTTTAGATGGTATTAAGAACAAAACTAAAGTTCCAGAACCAGTCAACCAAAATATTTATGAAATGAACCGTGAAGAACGTGAAGCTGTAGGTATCCAAGACTTACCTTCAACACTTTACACTGCTTTAAAAGCTATGCGTGAAAATGACACAGTTAAAAAAGCGTTAGGTAATCACATTTACAATCAATTTATAAACTCTAAATCAATTGAATGGGATTATTATAGAACTCAAGTTTCTGAGTGGGAACGCGATCAATATATGAAACAATACTAATCGCTAAGCAAAAAGGGGAAAGACTTAGTGGTACAAGGAGTTAAGGCATCTTGCCTTAGCTTCTTTTTTGTGTTGGAAAAGCTAAATTTACTTGACCATTTTTGTGAAGAAATTGAAATTGGTCAAGTTTTGGTCAAGTACACTTTAAAAAACATTCTTAATATACTTCTCAAAATTTTCTTTATCATTATCATGCATTTTTGTTAGATGACTATACTTTTCATTAATAATACTTTTAGATTTGTGGATTAACCTCTTCAATCAATTTCATAGGTATATTACTAATCATTAATTTGTGATGCCCAAGCTACTTCAGAAATAGAACTCATTATTATGTTAATGTATGCAGAAATAATGAGAGAACTACTCGCTTTTTATGAAAAATATGCAACGAATACTGGGTTTAACCATTCAAGAAGTCGTGAAAAAAGCAGATGACTTTGATGTATATGTGTTTCGAAACAAAGCTAAAAAATATGTGAAGCGTATAGATTTTAGCGATGAAGCAAACAAAGCACTTAAACTGTATAACTTGACTATGAAAGTATCTAGAGAAAAATTATTAAAGCAACAATTAGATTTGATGGTCAAAGATTCTACTTTGGATATTCAAGATAAGCTAGAAAATAAGTTAGTTGAGGCAGTGGATAGAGAAGTTGAAAGACAGGCACACATTCTTGGTGAACATGTAAAAATTGATGACAATGAAGTAAAAGCAGTTGTGAATAGTAACTTCAAAGGCGTTAACTGGTCAACTAGATTATGGCAAGATATGGCTTTAGTTCAAAAAGAAGTGGAAACAACGACGAGCAATGTATTACTTAGAGGGAGACATCCTAATGAGTATGTATCTGAGTTTAAAAAGCAAACAAATTCCACTACTTATAATGCTAGTAGATTATTAGTTACTGAATCAGCACGTGTGCAGGCTGAATCACAGAAGCTAACTTATCTTAAAGAATTAGGTAAAGATGGGGAATATAAATATGTGGCTAAAATTGATAAAAAAACATCTAAAATTTGTCACTCATTAAATGGCAATGTATTTAAATTTAAAGATATGATACCTGGAGTTAATGCTCTACCGCAGAAGTACTACAGTACCACATGTGGGAAACTGGCGGAATAAATTCTTTAATGAGCGTAAAGGTAAGTATCAGACAGAGAATAAAGTAATTGAAAAAGAAAAATTACAAGAACAGGCAAAAAAAGAAATGCTTGATATGATACATAGTGGTAAAATAAGAATAGATATAAATCCTGAAAAACAAAATAGACATTGTAAAAATCATAGACTTTTTGAAGAAAGTAAATCGAAAGCCATTAAAAATAATTATATGCTTCCAAGCTACACTACTATACCTAATCGAGAATTGAATAAATTACTTATGGAAAAATCAAATACTGGTATAATGTTATTAGTTAACAATAAATTTAATAAAAAAGAAATTATAGACTTTGGTGTTGTAATTGGAAAAGCTTTTGTAAATGGTCGTTATATTAATACTAAATTAGGGAAAGTACATTATTCTAAGACAGGTACACATGTAGTTCCTTATATTAAGAAGGAGATGAAAAAATGAGAATAGCTAGGTCTTACGGACATAAAGTAAACGTAGTTTTAAATGATGATAATAAACTTTTTGGAGATGTAATAAATTTTGAAAATCCATATGAAAGTGATTCAGCAAATTTTGTAATGGATTTAGAAACTGAATTAGGTATTTACTCTATTGATGACTCTGAAATTAAAGAAATAAGAATAATATCTTAATGGCATCCTTTCTACCCATATAAATAGAAAGTGGTGCTATTTTTATACACTTTTTCAACCTTCTACGGAAGGTTATTTTTTATGTCCAAAACGTGCTGATGACGTTATAAAAGCAAGTATGGAATGAAAAGTCGACAGACTATAAACGGAGGTATATCTCATGGAAAACAACCAAAGTAATATTACTGAAGAAGCAAAAAGCAATGAGAATTTAGAAACACCTAATGAACAAATCCAACAAAATGAGAAAACATTTTCCCAAGAAGAAGTATCTCAAATGATTAAAGACCGTCTAGCTAGAGAAAGAAGAAAATCTGATGAAGTCTGGGACATAAATAATATAATAATGCTATCTAGCAAATTCACAGTAGCTGACTGAACTGAGAAGGCGCTTAAATCAAGCTTTTCTCAGTTCTAGTCATCCTTGCAGGGTTGAGACGACGAATTTAAAAGAATTCTGTCCCACTCCCATTCAAGAAGCTGAAAAACTGGCCAAGATGAATAAAGACCAAAAAAGTCAATATGAGATAGAAAAACTTTTGAAAGAGAATGAAGCATTAAAAGCTGAAAAGGCATTATCTCAAATGAGAAATGAAACGCGTTCAATGCTTAGTGAATCAGGTGTAGAAAACTTTGATGATCAAATTGTAGACATAATAGGAAAACCCTAATTTAATTGCTGAACTAAAATGCGTTTTTAATATCTTGCGATAAAATTTAAATTTATACTTTTTCGTTATATTATAAAATTAATATAATATAATTAAATTAAAGGATGATCTTGAAGTCTGAGAGTAATCGACGCAGGTAAGAAGTATGTAATAGTTAATAATTTATAAGGGGATGAGTTTTATGAGTAGAGAATTGAGAAGAAAGTTAACTTTTTATATTAATGTAGTTACTTTATTGTTAGCTATGGTTAACTTCTTTAAGAAATAAAAGGAGTGTTTAACATTATGAAAATCAACAGGGATCAAATATCTCTATATTTAACAATAGGGATTTTTATATTAGTATTACTTGCTTTAATATCTAGCTTTATAAATTAATATTTATGAATAAATTGATTGAATATAAACTAGAAAACTTACTGAAAAATTATAAGAGGCAATATGTTTCAGTAGGTATTAAAGATTTAGCAACTTTAACAGGGTTAAGTAAATCAACCCTTCAAAATAAAATAGTTTGTAAACCTGAAATAGTCGAAGTAACTCGCCGGATGGGATTTAGAGTAATATATCTTTATCCAGAAGTGCTTGATGCTTATCAAAAAGTTATTAATAGAATAGGCATTTAATAAATGAGCAGAGATTTTTAAAAGAGTTGACTACTTGAATTTTTTGCATTTTCACTATGAACAAGCAATTCTAGTTTTAATTTCTTTTATGATTGAGTACCAATGCTATTTTATATTTTAGTTTTTGCGGTTACGTTTAGAACTTTTATTTTACCCCAATGTGCTATAAGAATTATGAATTACATGTTTTTGTGTTTAGTCATAAAATTCTCCACCTTATTTTTCACTTTTATAGCAATTACTTATTAAATTAGTAGTTTAAATTATAAAAATTTAATAAACTTTTAGATGACGAATATAAAAAACAAAGTATAATATTCTGGTATGCAACCTAAAATGTAAATATTAATAGGGGCAACTAATAAAATTAGCAGTATTACAAAATACTTTTTAAAGGGGAATAAACATGGAATTTAATTTTGAAATTACTGTTGAAAATGGTAAAACAACTAAAAAAGACAAGATAATAGCGTTCATCAGTTTAATTGTATTAATATGCTGTATTTATTATAAACTACATTAAAAAACAGGATTTCCTT
Organism: Staphylococcus sp. GW821-FHT11H10; assembly: GCF_058807855.1. Classification (NCBI taxonomy): domain Bacteria; kingdom Bacillati; phylum Bacillota; class Bacilli; order Caryophanales; family Staphylococcaceae; genus Staphylococcus; species Staphylococcus sp. GW821-FHT11H10. The sequence continues at coordinate 226,722 of NZ_JBXARC010000001.1, forward strand.
TTAGGAAGTCCTGTTTTTCAGATGTTAAATTAACTCTAATAACTTATCTACATTTTCTTCGGTAGTAGCCCAACTTGTCGCAAATCTAACAACACGATGATTATCATCATATTTCTCCCAAATCGCGAACTTTACTTTTTGTTTCAACGCTTTAATCTTTTCTTCACTAAGTACAAAAAATTGTTGATTAGTAGGTGAATCAAAGTAAAGTTGATAGCCTTTTTCAAGAAATCCTTTTTTCATTTTATTAGCCATATTAATGGCATGACGGCTAATATCTAAATATAAATTATTAGTGAATAATTCCAGAAATTGTACACCTACTAAACGACCTTTAGCAAGTAAAGCACCATGTTGTTTGATTCGAGTGGTAAAGTGTTTTGGCTCATTATTTTTAGTGAATACGATGGCTTCACCACATAACGCACCTATTTTAGTACCACCTATATAAAAGATATCACAGTTTTTAGCAATGTCTTCAAATGTTAAATCACTTTGATCACTCATTAAACCATAGCCTAAACGCGCACCATCCATAAATAAAGGTACATTATGTTCTTTACACACGTCAGCAAGATTCTTCAATTCTTTTTTACTATACAAAGTACCGTATTCTGTAGGGTGTGAAATATAAACCATTCCTGGAAAGACCATGTGTTCACGTTTAAAATCATTGTAAAACGTATCTAGAGATGCATTAACTTCTTTTGGTCTAATTTTACCTTCGTGAGATGGGACAGTTAAAACTTTATGACCACTAAATTCAATAGCACCGCCCTCATGTACAGCTACGTGACCAGTGTCAGCTGAAATCACACCTTCATATGGCTCTAGTACCGAATTAATAACAACTTGATTGGTTTGCGTACCACCAACTAAGAATCGTACAGTCGCTTCTGGACAATTGATAACAGATTTTATTTGTTCTGCTGCTTGCTTTGAAAATTGATCATCACCATAGCCAGAGGCCTGGATTAAATTGGTATCAAATAATCGTTGTAATACGTTTTCATGTGCACCTTCAAGGTAGTCATTTTCAAAAGAAATCATATAATACCCCACAATCTAAATAATTTAATTATTCTGAAAATTTAATAGAATGACTTTAGTATACAATAATTTATCTCTTATGTGAATTTAATATTTTAAATATATAATTGTAAGCGTTTTAATAAAATATAAGTTATAGAATGAATTAATTTGCGATTTAAATGTAAAAAGACTATGATTTAATCAAATAAGTTGAAATGGAGTGTTGTAGAATGAGTAAAATCAAATTTAAAAAGATTCAAGAAAAAACACTGGATGAGTTAGAAAAAGAAATTAATATGTATCTTGAAAGTGATGAAGGAAGTCAATTTGAAGTTCTAAATATTTCAATAGACAAAATAGAAGAACGTAAATTTCCAAATAATGAAGAAGTGCTAAATGCCATCTTGATCTTAAATGCTAAGTAAATAATTTAAATTATAAAATTAAATAGGAGTATTATTTTATGAAATTCATGTTCGGCCCAGATTTGGGAACTGTTTTTACGATTTTATTAGCACTAGGCTTTGTGATAAATCTAGTATTAGCTTTTATTATCATCTTTTTAGAAAGAAATAGAAGAAGTGCGTCTTCTACATGGGCGTGGCTCTTTGTATTGTTTGTTTTACCATTAATCGGGTTTATTCTTTATTTATTTTTTGGCAGAACTGTTTCAAAAAGAAAAATGGAGAAAAATAATGGTAAGGAATTAGATACATTTAAAAGTGTTATAAAGGATCAAGTTAAACAATTTGATGCACACAATTATCAAACTGATAATCAACAAGTAACAAAACACAGAGATTTAATTAGAATGTTATTAAACAAACAAGATGCATTTTTAACCGAAGATAATCACATTGACTTATTTACAGATGGTAATAAGCTATATGAGAAAGTCATTGAAGACATTTATAACGCTAAGAACTACATACATTTAGAGTATTATACATTTGAACTTGATGGCTTAGGTCATCGTATTCTAGATGCATTAGAAACGAAACTCAAAGAAGGGCTAGAAGTAAAAATATTATATGATGATGTAGGCTCTAAAAAAGTAAGAATGTCGAAATTTCATCATTTTGAATCATTAGGTGGCGAAGTTGAAGCTTTTTTTGCATCTAAGTTTCCACTTATCAATTTTAGAATGAATAACCGTAATCATAGAAAAATTATAGTGATTGATGGTCAAGTTGGTTACATCGGAGGGTTTAATATTGGCGATGATTATTTAGGACTTGGTAAACTAGGATATTGGAGAGATACACATATACGTGTTGAAGGTGACGTTATAGACGCATTACAAATACGTTTTATATTAGATTGGAATTCACAAGCGCACCGCCCACAATTTGAATATGATGATAAATACTTCCCTAAAAAAAGACAGCATAAAGGGAAATCAGCGATTCAAATTGCTTCAAGTGGTCCAGCATTTGATTTACATCAGATTGAATATGGATATACTAAAATGATTATGAGTGCAAAAAAATCTATATATATGCAAAGCCCTTACTTTATTCCAGATCAATCGTATATCAATGCACTTAAAATGGCAGCGAATGCTGGCGTTGATGTACACTTGATGATTCCATGTAAACCAGATCATCCGTTTGTATATTGGGCGACATTTTCATATGCTGCTGAATTGTTAAATAGTGGTGTGAAAATCTATACATATCAAAATGGATTTATCCACTCTAAAGTTATGATGATTGATGATGAAATTTGTAGTGTCGGTTCAGCTAATATGGATTATCGTAGTTTCGCGTTAAACTTTGAAGTGAATGCTTTTATTTATGATGAAGAAATCGCTAAAGAAATCAGAGTTGCATATGAAGATGACATTAAAAAATCAAAATTATTAACTTTAGAAAAATACAATAACCGTTCGCTTTCAATTAAAGTTAAAGAAGATATTGCTAAATTAGTATCACCAATTTTATAGCATATAGAATCTATTATAATAGTTAAAAATTATGAGATTAAGCAATTTAATGTTGCTTAATCTCTTTTTTGCTACCTCGTCGTAGTTAATATGACAAATGTCATATTAAAATCGTGACAATTTGAACTAATTTTAAATTCGATTAAAAGATAAAGTAGATATATAAATTAAAAGGATGTGAGGTCGTTATGATATATATTAATCAATTAAAGAAATCGTTTGGTAAAAAGACAGTTTTGAATAATATCTCATTAGATATCGAGGAAGGAAAGTGTACTGCATTAATCGGAAAAAATGGTGCAGGAAAGTCCACTTTAATAGATATACTTATTGGTCATAAGCATGCGAATAGTGGAACAGTCGAAGATAAACTTAATTTAATATCCTCACATAATATGGGCATATTATTTCAAACTACGAATTTACCTAAGCTCATTAAAGTAAAAGAACTATATCATTTATATCAACAATTATATACCAATCCTATGACATTTAATGAGTTTCAAAAATTAACTCAATTTTCTAATCTTCAATTGGAACAATATGCTAATAAATTATCAGGAGGTCAAAAGAGATTACTAGACTTTGTTCTAACTTTAATAGGCAAACCTCAATTTTTAATATTAGATGAACCAACAACATCAATGGATATTGAAACAAGAGAACACTTTTGGAATCTAATTGAACAACTTAAAGAAGATGGTATAACTATACTTTACACCTCTCATTATATTGAAGAAGTCGAAAGAATGGCTGATAAAGTTGTCTATTTAGAACAAGGAAGTATCAAAATTAATGATACACCACATAATATCTTATTTAGTCAAAATAATTCAATTATTGAAATAATGACCTTTACGGAAGAACAATATCAAATACTTTCAGAAACATATGATATAGAAATTACGAATGGTAACTTAAAAATTCAAACAGAAAATGTTGAAGCAGTTATTACAAATCTAATTAAAATAAATGTAGATTTAAATCAAATCACAATTTATAAAAAATCTTTATTGGAACTCATGTTTTCAAAAGAAGAAAGAGTGGTGCAATAGACTATGACGAACATTATAACGTTACTTGATATTGAATATAAATTATTATTTCGACGCAAATTATCATCATTTATGGCTTTCATCTTCCCTTTGGCATTCTATTTATTGTTTACATCATTAATTGATATGCCAGCAGATGCGAAAAAAGTATTTTACAAAGAGTATATGTATAGTATGACGGTATTCAGTTTAATGGGATTTTGCCTGATGCAATTTCCATTAGAAATAATCGAGGAAAGAAACAGTGGTTGGTATAAAAGATTAATTTCTACACCGATCACAGTGTTAAATTATTATTTAGCTAAGATTATTAAAACTATGACTTTATTTTTAGCTTCAATATTGCTTTTATTCTGCGTAGCACACTTCTATAAAGGGGTAGATCTAAGTGTAAGTGAATGGATTTTATCTGGTGTCTCTTTATGGTTAGGTGCTAGCATGTTTTTGACATTAGGTTTAATCATTACGCAATTTACTGAAACACAGAAAGCAAGCAGCGTAGCTAATCTATGTAATATTGTATTAGCCATTATTGGTGGATTGTGGTTCCCTGTTAGTACATTTCCTGATTGGATGCAAACAATTGCTAAACTAACACCAACGTATCATTTACGTCATTTGGCACTTGAATTTGGTAAAGGTAATGGCTTTAATGTACAATCATTCATAATTTTAGGTATTTATAGCATTATTTTCTTAATTATTGCATTATTAATTAATAAGAGCAAAGAGGTGGAATAAATGAAGCGTAGTTTAGGAGCTAAAATGGGAGAGATTTCATCTTTAATTTACTTAATATTTCCATATTATGGTTTGTATTTAACATGGCAAGATGATAGCTTTTTATTAAATTTATTTATTGTAATCATTTTTACATTTGCATATGCTAGTTTAATTCTTTTTCATGAAGCATTAAGCCATCGTATCAATTTAATGTTATTTTTTATTCATTTTCTAGCGATTATTTACTTTGTATATGCATACAATCCAACATTGAGTTTATTTTTCTTCTTTAGTGCATTTGCTATACCATTTTTATTTAAAAGGGGAGTAAAATCAATAGAGTTTATGTTATTAATAAGCTCAATGATTACATGTATCATCATAACGATTATACAAACGAATCACTTTTATGTCGTGAGTATTATTATTTATTATATTGTTATTTTAGCAATATTATTTGGTAATTTTAAAATAATGAAAGAGAGACAATATCGTCAACAAATTGAAGAAAAAAATAAATATATTAATATTTTGATTGCGGAACAAGAACGTAATCGAATAGGTCAAGACTTACATGACACGTTAGGACATGTATTTGCAAGTTTGAGTGTTAAATCAGAATTAGCTGCAAAACTAATCGATAAAGATCCGATAGCAGCTAAGAAAGAAATACTAAATATAAACGAAATTTCGAAAGATACATTAGAGAAAGTAAGACATATTATTGAAAATTTAAAAGTTCAAACTTTTGAAGAAGAAATTCAATCTATAGAACAATTCTTAAAGGATGCAAATATTCACTTTAACTTTGAAAATATAAGAGGTGCGAGTTCCCTCAACCCAACTAAACAGACGATATTATCAATGATACTTAGAGAAGCGGTTAACAATGTAATTAAGCACGCGGAAGCCTCTGAAATTAATGGGAAAATAGAAAGTTACGACAATGGTATTAAATTAATCATTAGTGACAACGGTATAGGTCTGAAACAACCTAGCGAAGTAAAATTAAAGAGTATTAACGATAGGGTAGCGTTATTGAGCGGGACAGTTAATATCACTTCTAAACAGGGTACGACTATCGATATTATGATTCCGAGAGAAGGTGTAAAATGATTTCAATCGTAATTGCAGAAGATCAAAATATGTTGCGTAAAGCAATGATACAATTAATTGAATTTCACGACGATTTAAAAGTGATAGATGATTTTGATAATGGTATTGACGCATTACAATCTATTAATAGTCAACAGCCTGACATTGCTATTTTAGATATTGAGATACCAGGAATGACGGGTTTAGAAGTATTATCGCAATTAAGAGAAAATAAAATTAATACAAAAGTGATTATTGTCACGACTTTTAAAAGGCCTGGTTATTTTGAAAGAGCTGTTGCAAACGATGTTGATGCCTATGTGTTAAAAGAACGATCGGTAGATGATTTAGTTGCAACCATTCATAAAGTTTTAAATGGCGAAAAAGAATATAGTACGTCTTTAATGACATCTTTGTTTAAAGAGGCTAATCCATTAACGCATAAAGAACAAGTCGTGTTACGTGAAATAGGAGAAGGATTAAGTAATAAAGAAGTCGCTGATAAACTCTATCTTTCAAACGGTACTGTAAGAAATTACACTTCTAATATAATTGATAAACTTGAAGCGGAGAATCGTTTTGATGCATGGAAAAAAGCAAATGAAAAAGGTTGGATATAAAATTTAATGGTTGTAGTTAAATATGAAGAAAAGAGTCAGTACATAAGTTTGCTCTTAAGAGAATGGTTTCCAAGAACCAAAACACTTTATGTCCTGACTTTTGTGAAATATAATACTATAATTTAAAATTTGAGATTTGGCTTGGTAAATTCATTAATTATCTCTTTTTTGAGTTTCTAGATTGTCAACATGAGTGGCTAATAACCTTAACACTTGAGCAACCTTATCTGGAGGTGTATCTTTCGCCAAAGTATGTTCGAATACATGGCCATTTTGTGTTTGTACTTTATAAATTAGACCGTGATTATCTATAATTACGTCTAGAATTTCCATAATAACACCTCGCTAATTGTTTAATGATGAGGCTTTTTGTTAGTTAAAATTGTGATAAATTAATCATTTTTTAAAATTAATTTTATACATTTAAGGTGTTCCTTATAAATACCACAATATTAAGAAGTTAACCTTAAATATAAAAAAAGTTGGGAGTAAGATAAAAAATTCAGTTTGAATTCTTTGTCTTACTCCCATTATTTTTGCAAGTAAAATTTCATTTAATGTTTTATATCAAGCTACTTGTTCTTTCTTTTGCGTATTATAGATTGAATGATATAAGCAATAAATCCTACTAAGACGCCTAATAATACAGCTACTACGACAGAAACAATAATAGGTAACTTATAGACAATTTGAAGTATTACACCGACTATTATAGCTATAATTACAGCTACGGTTGTCAATAAATTTTCATTTTTCTCAGACATTGATGTCACTCCTAACGCATTTATTATAGCATGATAGCTCTAATTTTTTCACTTTTTGCGATAAAAGTAGATACTATCATCGTCTAACTAAAATAAGAAGTCATTGACGACTAATTTTAATTTATATATTATATTTATTATTGAAATTAAAAGCGTAGGTGACATCTTTGAATTCGAAAAAATCATTAAGTATCATAGTTTTAGCTGTTTTAGTGGTAGGCGTATTAGCCTTTCAATTTATTAATCACACTGGGCCTTTTAAAAATAATGGTTCACAGTCATCAAACAGTACTAACATTAAAGACAAAGAAAAAGTACATGTAGATCGAGTCGTAGATGGTGATACATTTGTTGCAACAAATAGCGAAGGGAAAGAAATTAAAGTTAGACTTATAGGTATAGATACTCCAGAAACAGTCAAACCTAACACACCAGTTCAACCATATGGTAAAGAAGCATCTAATTATAGTAAACAACACTTAAATGGGAAAGATGTATATTTAGAATATGACAAAGAAAAAGAAGATAGATATGGTCGGACACTTGCTTATGTGTGGTTAGATGAGAACATTATGTACAACGAAGAATTAGTTAAAAATGGATTAGCACGTGAAAAGTACTTCTCACCGAATGGCAAATATCGTTCTCTCTTTGAAAAAGATGAGCAACAAGCTAAAAAGGATAAAGTGAATTTATGGAGTTAAAAATAAGCGATTGACACGTGTATCAGTATGTAGATTCACTGTCAATCGCTTACTTAATGAATTAATTATTAAAGCTATTTACGATTTTGTTAACTTGGTCTTCAGAAAGTGGGTGTTTAGATAAATCAATTGCATTTTTGATTACCGCTTCAAGTGATGATTTAGTTGAAACGGTGTCTACATATTGAGCTCTTTCCTCAGATCCCTCAATGATATTTACGCTACCATCGCTAAAGTAAACGACACCGATGCTTTGTACTTTATGATTGAAATGATTTTCAATACCATCTTTTAAAACTTTAGAATTAATCGCCGCTTGTTCATACGGATCATGATCATAAAATTCATAAATTACGCGATTGTTTTGGATTTTTTCAACGAAAGTATAAATTTCACTACGTGGTGAATCAAACTGACTGTGATATTGTTTGCTTACATAATGACCGACAATCTGATTAACATCACTTGTATCAATTTGCATATCGTCATCTACCGGTGCATCAAAATGGTAGAACGTTTTTTGTTTCCAGTTTTTGACGTCAATATTGATTAAGCCAACATCTGAAACGACAATATAATCAAATGTTCTAGCGTACTCAAAGAAAGGGTGTTTCGTAGCTAAATTACTTGTCGTTATAATATCGTAATACTTTAACTTGCCTTCGTCTTTATACTTATCAAGAATGCTAGTTAAAACGTGTTTTGCGTTGCGCTTTGCATGTGAACTAACATCATTATTAGAACTAAGCATTTGATTTTTAAGTTCTAAATTTTCATTGCTAAGCGTCGCATTCTTAGTTACCATCTGATTTCTTGCGTACACTTCTGTATCAACTCTATCTTGCATGTAACGTTGATTTAAGATGAACGCCAAAATAAGTATAACGATGATAACAATTAAGATAATTGTTAATGTCATAATTCATCACCTATGTTCGAATTTTAATTTTATATCACTCTTTTATATAAATAGTAATAATGTGAGCGATATGAAATAACATATAAATTATATCTATTATAATTGCGTAGTTCAACAAAATGTAAATTAAGTTAAATTATTAAAATAATAAATATTACCTAATTTTAGCAATATTATTATTTTGTTTATTATCAAATTTACAATCCTTCACAATTCGTAAATTGAAATCAGAAATAAGGATATGTATAATTAATGTATGAAAGCGTTTCCTTTGGAGGTAGTAATATGGAACATCAACAACATGTAGAAGAGCTAGTTAAAATATTAAAAAATGAATGTCGTACTTCATTCAAATTTCATGGGGAAGTCGCAATGCAGCTATTTTTAAGTGATAATTTTATTCTACCTTCTAGAGTCGACATATGCGTAGAGCGTAAACAACTAGTTGAAGTATTAAAAGTAATTTCGTCCACGTATCATTTAAATTATTATGATAAAAATAATAATTTAATGAATCGAGACCAATTAAGTGTACCCGAAATTGCACACATAGATATTACTTTTAACGGAGAATTATTAATGAATATCTTTATTTATGATGTCGTAAATGAAGAGTGGATATTTAGATTAGATAGTAATATTAGAATTCCTAAGAATAGTATTTATTTTCATTCGCTGACATGGGGAGTAGATTATATTAAACCAGAAATCGTGCTAATGTACGACTTATTGGATAATCAAAATTACCATCAATTACCTAATTATAAAATGGTTTTAGACTCATTAAGTTATTATCAATTTGTTATATTAAAAGTTGTCGTAGGGGAGCAACGTATCAATGAGGCATTAGCTCATAACAAATTATAAAGAAGCATCTAATATTTAAGTGGAATGTACAAAACATGACTACTTAAATACTAGATGCTTTTTAACTATGCTTGCTTATTTAGATTTTTCAAACAAATGCCATGATAACAATATTCATATGTAGATAAAACAGCCTTATCTGCATCTTCAATTGAAATACCGAACATCATTGATATTTCAGACGAGCCTTGGTTGATCATTTTCAAATTGATATTAGACTCTGCTAACGCATGGGTAATAGTGTTAGCAGTACCGATTGCTTTATTCATTCCTTCACCAACAATCATTAAAATCGCTAAGTCGTGTTCAATACTTAATTCATCAACATCGCAACGTTTACGTATAGCGTTAAGTACATCTTTTTCTTTACCTTTTAATTGATGTGTTCGAAGGATGATACTAATACTATCAATACCTGAAGGCATATGGTCGAAAGAAATATTGTAATCTTCTAATATTTCAAGAATTTTACGTGTGAAGCCGACCTGTCTATTCATTAGATATTTTTTAATATTAATAACACTAAATCCTTTATCACAACTTATACCTATAATGACATTTTTATCACTTACATCTCTATCATGGCGTATAAATGTACCTTTATCTTGAGGGCGATTAGTATTTTTAATAACCACTGGAATTCTGTGTTTATAGAGTGGCTGCAATGCTTCATCATGGAAGACGCTAAACCCAGCATATGAAAGTTCTCGCATTTCACGATACGTAATTTCTTCAATAAGATCCGGATTGTTAATTATATTAGGGTTTGCCTTATAAATACCTGATACATCAGTGAAGTTTTCATATAAAGATGCTCTAATTCCTCTAGCAATGATTGCACCTGTAATGTCAGAACCACCTCTTGGGAACGTAACGACATAATCATTTTTAGAAACACCAAAGAATCCTGGGATAATAATTTTACCTTCAATATCTTTTAATTTACTAATCTTCTCATAAGCTTCTTCCAAGATTTGAGCTTGTTGCGGTAAATCTGTAACTAGAATACCTGCATCTTTTGGAGAAAGGTATGTCGTTTTAAAACCTTGCGAATCATTATAAGATGCAATTAATTGCGCATTAAAATTTTCACCACAAGAAAGAATTGCATCGTATAATCTTAAAGGCTTATCTTTTAAAGTTGAAATAATCTCTTCTAATGTGTCATCAATTACTTTTAATAATGAATCATCCATATCAAGATCATGTAAAATATCTGCATAACGTTGAATAATTTCTTTCCTTTTATCTTGATAATTAAGATTATTCATTACTTTTTCATATAATCGAACTAGAAGATCGGTCGTTTTAACATCATCTTTGTGTCTTTTGCCTGGTGCAGAAACAATAATAATTTTACGATCTGAATCGCTATTAACGATATCTAGGACTTTTTTGATTTGTGTTGCATTTGAAACTGAACTACCGCCGAATTTTGCCACTTTCATATACCTAATCAACCTTTCTAAAAAATCAGAAAATTCTATTTAATTTTCTGATACCACATGATAATATAAAGCTAAGTATTTACATTTTATGCTAAAAAGTCCTATTAATTTAATATGGTTTAATAGTATACTAAAATAAAGTATATTTCAATAAAACAATTGTATTTCTCAGTTATACAAATGGGGGAAGATAAAAATATGAAAGAATTAAATATTGCTTTGCTTGGTCTAGGAACAGTGGGATCGGGTGTAGTTAAAATAATTGAAGAGAATCGACAACAAATTATAGATACGTTAAACAAAGATATTGTTATAAAGCATATTTTAGTGCGTGATAAATCTAAGAAAAGACCTATAAATATTAGTCGATATCATTTAACTGAAGATGTTAATGAAATTTTAAATGATGATTCTATCGATATCGTCATTGAAGTAATGGGGGGCATTGAACCTACTGTTGATTGGTTAAGAGATGCTTTGAAAAGCGGTAAACATGTAATTACTGCAAACAAAGATTTATTAGCCGTACATTTGAAGCTACTAGAAGATTTAGCTGAGGAAAAGGGACTTGCGTTGAAATTCGAAGCGAGTGTTGCCGGTGGTATCCCTATAGTAAATGCTATTAATAATGGATTGAATGCTAATAACATTTCTAAATTTATGGGAATACTAAATGGTACATCTAACTTCATCTTATCTAAAATGACACGTGAACAAACAACGTTTGAAGATGCTCTTGATGAAGCGCAAAGGCTAGGTTTTGCTGAAGCAGATCCGACTGATGACGTAGAAGGTATTGATGCAGCACGTAAAGTTGTTATCACTTCTTATTTATCATTTAACCAAGTCATTAAACTAAATGATGTTAAAGTTCGTGGTATAAGTCAGACAACTTTATCTGATATCAATGTCGCGGACAAATTAGGTTATAAAATTAAATTGATTGGTAAGGGAACTTATCAAAATAGTAAAGTAAACGCATCAGTTGAACCAACATTAATACATAAATCCCATCAACTAGCTACAGTTGAAGATGAATATAATGCAATCTATGTCGTAGGCGATGCAGTGGGCGATACAATGTTCTATGGGAAAGGTGCAGGTAGCTTAGCTACTGGAAGTGCTGTTGTAAGTGATTTACTAAATGTGGCATTATTCTTTGAATCAAATACGCATACATTACCACCTCATTTTGAATTGAAAACCGATGCAACTCGCGAAATTATGGATACGGAAGATGTCGTAGCTATTCAAGAGAAGTTAAACTATTATATTGTTCTTAATAGTGACTTATCAAAAGAAAAATTTAAATCATTATTGAAAGAAACGTTACCTTTCCATAAATCACTACAAGTTGAACAACGTGATGAACAAACGTATGGTGTAGTTATTATAAGTTTAGATCAGTCACCAGAGGACGTTTTAAGTAAAGCTGATTTTAATATCGAGAAAATTTATCCAGTTGAAGGGGTTTAATGTTTATGAAAAGATGGCAAGGTTTAGTTGAAGAGTTTAAAGAATATTTACCAGTTAACAGCGACACACCAAAGTTAACATTAAATGAAGGACATACTCCATTAATTCATTGTGAGAACTTGTCTAAGATGTTGGATATTGATTTATATGTAAAATATGAAGGTGCAAATCCTACAGGTTCTTTTAAAGATAGAGGTATGGTCATGGCAGTTACTAAAGCAAAAGAACAAGGGAAAAAAGTTGTTATCTGTGCATCTACTGGTAATACATCAGCTTCAGCAGCTGCATATGCTGCACGAGCTGGATTAAAAGCAATTGTAGTTATTCCAGAGGGTAAGATTGCACTCGGTAAATTATCGCAAGCTGTTATGTATGGTGCTGAAATTGTTTCTATTGAAGGAAACTTTGATGAGGCTTTAGAAATTGTTAAGGAAATTGCTGAAAATGATGAAGAAATTGAGTTAGTTAATTCAGTGAATCCGTATCGTATTGAAGGACAAAAAACGGGTGCATTTGAAATTGTTGAACAATTGGAACAAGCTCCAGACGTACTCGCAATTCCAGTTGGAAACGCAGGCAATATTACTGCTTATTGGAAAGGTTTTAAAGAATACCATGAGAAAAAAGGTAGTCAATTACCTCGATTATTTGGCTTCCAAGCAGAAGGTGCGTCACCAATTGTTCAAAATAAAGTGATTAAAAACCCTGAAACAATTGCTACAGCTATTCGAATTGGTAATCCAGCTAGTTGGACTAAAGCTACGAATGCGTTAGACGAATCTAATGGATTGATTGATAGCGTTACTGATGAAGAAATTTTAGAAGCTTATCAATTAATGACTTCTAAAGAAGGTGTATTTAGCGAACCAGCTAGTAACGCCTCAATTGCAGGTCTGATTAAATTACATCGAGCAGGACAATTACCTAAAGGCAAAAAAATAGTAGCTATTTTAACTGGTAATGGATTAAAAGATCCTGATACTGCTATTTCAATATTAGATAACCCTATTCAACCGCTTCCTAACGATAAATCAAGTATTATTGATTACATTAAAGGAGCTTTGTAAAAATGACTGAACAGTTGCACTTAAAGATACCAGCGTCTACTGCTAATTTAGGCGTTGGTTTCGATTCGATAGGTATGGCTATAGATAAATATTTACATCTTTATGTGAAACGAATTGAAGAGGAAGAATGGGAATTTACATATTTAAATTCTGAATTAGATTCACTTCCTAAGAACAAAGACAATTATGTTTTTAAAGTGGCTCAGCAAGTCGCATCTAAATATAATGTAAAATTACCTAGTTTAAGTGTTGAAATGCGAAGTGATATACCATTAGCTAGAGGTTTAGGCTCATCGGCGTCTGCATTGGTAGGCGCTTTATACATTGCAAATTATTTTGGCAATATTCAGCTTTCTAAATATGAATTACTTCAATTAGCTACAGAAATAGAAGGTCATCCAGATAATGTTGCGCCTACAATTTATGGTGGCTTATTAGCAGGCTTTTATAATCCAGATACAAAAGAAACGAATGTAGCACATATTGATGTGCCAGATGTTGATATAATTCTAACTATACCTCCATATGAATTAAAGACTGAAGATTCTCGTAACGTTTTACCTGATCAATTTTCTCATAAGCGCGCGGTTCAAAGTAGTGCAATAAGTAATACGATGCTGTGTGCATTAATTCAACATAATTATGGACTTGCTGGGAAAATGATGTCACAGGATGGCTTCCATGAGCCATATCGCCAACATTTAATATCTGAATTTAAAGAGGTTAAAGCTATAGCTCAACAATATGATGCATATGCGACAGTTATTAGTGGTGCAGGACCTACCATATTAACAATGAGTTCTAAGGAGAAGAGTGGTCAATTAGTTAGAGCGTTAAGAAAAGCCGTTACAACATGTCATTCAGAATTAGCAACAATCAATGAAATTGGCGTTGTTGAAGAAATTGTGTATCCTTCATAAAATTTATTGTAAAATATAAACGAGTAAATTTCGAAAGGAGTACACTTCAGATATGAGTAATTATAAAATGATCGTTATGGACATGGACGATACTTTAATTAATAGTGAGAATAAAGTAAGTAAAGAAACTAAAAATTACTTGATAGATATTCAAAACCAAGGCTATAAAGTAGTGTTAGCTTCAGGAAGACCAACTGAAGGTATGCTACCAATTGCAAAAGAATTAGAATTAGATGTTCATGATAGTTATATCATCAGTTACAACGGCGGTAAAACAATCAAAGTAGCAACAGAAGAAGTAGAAGTGAGTCAAAGTGTATCTAAGAAGAATTTTGACCTTATTGTGGATTTTTGTCGTGAACATAACTTTTTAATCCTGACATATCAAGATGGTCATATTATCCATGATGGTGATCATGAATATAGAGATATTGAATCAGAACTTACCGGGCTACCTATGAAACGTGTAAATGATATTAAAGCTTATATTAACGATAGCGTTCCAAAAGCGATGGGCGTTGATTACGCAATAAATATTGCTAAAGTACGTGATGATATGCATGGAAGTTTTAATTCAGAAATTGATGTAACAACAAGTAAACCATTCTTTTTAGAATTTATGGCAAAGGATGTTTCAAAAGGTAATGCGATTAAAGCATTATGTGAAAAATTAAATGTATCATTATCTGAAGTAATTTGTTTTGGTGATAGTTTAAATGATCAATCAATGTTTGAAGTAGTGGGTTGTGCTATCGCGATGGGAAATGCAAATGAGGAACTGAAGGCTATTGCAGACAAAATAACGTTAGATAACGATTCTAATGGTATTCCCGCAGCTTTAAAAACACTTTTGTAATACAAAATAAGGCATGAGTATACGAATGTAGTTTATTTCATCATAATTACCATGATGAATGATCCATTCGATCTCATGCCTTTTTTATTATTTAGCAGTATGTGTCCATTCGTGCTTCCCTTTTGATCGCTTTACATAAGCGTAAACTTGATCAGCAGCATAATCTAAATTTGTATACACTGTAATTGTAAATGCAGACTGGTTTTCTCTGAAAGGTTCAGTACTAAATACATCTTTTAAATGTGTAAATAAATTTTCCATTTGGTCATGTTCAAGACTAGGGTACTCTCTTAATGTACGTTTTAGTAATTGACCATTTTTTTCTTCTAGTGATTGTACTACTATAACGAAACGTTCTTCACTCTTAATGACATCATCAAATAAGTTTGTTTGACCAACCATCTTGCTTTCACCTCTAAGTCATTATCTTTACTACTATTATACTAGATAACTGTTTTTTCGAAAATATCAATATGTTGAAACAAAAAAATGCGAGTCACTAAAAAGGATTTACTATACTTTTAGTGCTCGCATTTTATTATTTAATTTTCTTTATGATAATGATGTGGTGTGATATCCATATCATTTAATTTAACGAACTTCGTTTTTCTTATTAATTTATGAGCTAAGAAAATGAGTCCTAAAATAATAATAGGTAAGATGTTAACGAAAAATTTACCTATATTACCATCGAATAAATCTCCAATTGAATTACCAAAGTATAAGAAAATTAAAGTTGCAAATACTAAAATTGGTCCAAGAGGGTACAATGGTGATTTATAAGGTAAAAGTTGATTGATATCTTGTCCTTGACGTTTAATAGCTTTACGCAATCTCACTTGTGCCCATGAACTAGCTGCCCAAACAATGATTACCAATGAACCTATAATGTTTAATAAACTAAATACAGCATTTGAATAAAAATTAGCAATAATGATAATTGCAACGATTAGAATATATGTTGTAACTAATGCTCTTAAAGGTAATTTGGATTTTTCATTAAGCTTACTTAAGAACTTTGGTGCTTGTTTTTCATCACTTAAAGAGAATAACATTCTACTAGTGGTGTAAACACCTGAATTTGTCGCAGATAATAATGATGTCAATATAACAGCGTTAATAACTGAAGCGGCAAAAGCAACACCAATTCTGTCAAATACAATTGTGAAAGGGCTTTGTGTTACTGATTCATTTTCATTTAATAATAATGGATCTGTATAAGGAATGATAGCTGCAATAACACCAATTGATAATACATAGAATAATAAAATTCTCCAAAAAACTTGTTTAACAGCTTTAGGCATTGTTTTTTCTGGATTATCAGATTCGCCAGCAGTTACTGCTACAACTTCAGTACCACCAACTGAGAATCCGGCTACTAGTAAAACGCCTAAGAAACCAGATAAACCACCTACGAATGGTGCCTCGCCTTTAGTATAGTTTTCAAAACCGTAAGTATGGCCACCTAATATACCGAAGATCATCAAGAAACCAACAATAATAAATATAATAATAGTTACTACTTTAACTAAAGATAACCAAAATTCAGTTTCCCCAAAAGCTTTTACCGTGAAGATGTTTAATAAAAATACAATTGTGATAAAGATTAAACTCCAAGTAAGTGGACTAAAGAATTTAAATATATCCCAATAATATAAAACGTTTGAAGCTACCATAACATCTACACTGGATACTAATGCCCACATGATGTAGTATAACCATCCCATAGTAAAACCTAGAGAAGGGTCTACGAATCGCGTTGCGTATGAACTGAACGATCCTGAAACAGGATAAAATGTTGCCAATTCACCAATTGACGACATTAAAAAGTAAAGCATTATGCCAATTAATAAATAAGCTAATATAGCGCCACCAGGACCGGCTTGAGCAACAACACTACCTGTTGCTACAAAGAGCCCCGTACCAATTGCGCCACCTATAGCAATCATAGATATGTGTCTTGAGTTAAGACCTCTTTTCATATTGTTATCTTCCATATGATGTCTCCTAATTCTAAATTTAAAATATACAAACCATTTTAATCCTTTTAAGGACAGTATTCAATAACTTTTCAACAAATCAGCTTAAAAATTTTAAATTTTCTGAAATTTTATAGGTTATTAAAAATGTTTTAATTATAGGGGGTATGGGTTTATTATTAGTAGATTCTACATTATAATTATTATAAATAAGTGAAAGGGGAATTAACTATGGCGAAAGATGATAAAAGATTAACTGGTTTGTTTGGGCACCCAGTTTCAGATAGAGAAAACAGTATGACAGCTGGTCCTAGAGGTCCGTTGTTAATGCAAGATGCATATTTCTTAGAACAAATGTCACATTTTGATCGTGAAGTAATTCCAGAACGACGTATGCACGCGAAAGGTTCAGGTGCATTCGGTACGTTTACAGTAACAAATGATATTACGAAATATACAAATGCTAAAATCTTTTCAGAAGTAGGAAAACAAACAGAAATGTTTGCACGTTTCTCAACAGTTGCGGGTGAACGTGGCGCTGCTGATTTAGAAAGAGATATCCGAGGATTTGCACTTAAATTCTATACTGAAGACGGTAACTGGGATTTAGTAGGTAACAACACACCTGTATTCTTCTTTAGAGATCCAAAATTATTTGTGAGCTTAAACCGTGCCGTAAAAAGAGATCCACGAACAAATATGAGAAGCCCTCAAAATAACTGGGACTTCTGGACTGGCGTACCGGAAGCACTACACCAAGTTACAATTTTAATGTCAGATAGAGGTATGCCTAAAGACTTCCGTCATATGCACGGCTTCGGTTCACATACGTATTCTATGTACAATGATGAGGGTGAACGTGTTTGGGTTAAATATCATTTTAGAACACAACAAGGCATTGAAAACTATACAGATGATGAAGCGGCTGAAATTGTAGGTCAAGATAGAGAGTCATCACAACGTGACTTATACGATGCAATCGAAAATGGCGATTATCCAAAATGGAAAATGTACATTCAAGTTATGACAGAGGAACAAGCTAAAAATCATCCAGATAATCCATTTGATTTAACTAAAGTTTGGTATAAAGGTGATTACCCATTAATTGAAGTGGGTGAATTTGAGCTAAATAGAAATCCTGAGAATTATTTCATGGATGTTGAACAAGCTGCTTTTGCTCCAACAAACATTATTCCTGGTCTAGATTTCTCACCAGATAAAATGTTACAAGGACGTCTATTCTCATATGGTGATGCGCAACGTTATAGATTAGGTGTCAATCATTGGCAAATTCCTGTTAACCAACCTAAAGGTGTTGGCATTGAAAATATGTGTCCATTTAGTCGTGATGGTCAAATGAGATTCCTTGATGGAAATCAAGGTGGTGGACCTCATTATTATCCAAATAATAAAGGTGTTTACCAATCACAACCTGAATATAAAAAACCAGCATTCCCAGTAGATGGAGACGGTTATGAGTACAATCAAAGACAAGATGATGATAATTACTTTGAACAACCTGGTAAATTGTTCCGTTTACAATCTGATGATGCTAAAGAAAGAATCTTTACTAACACAGCAAATGCAATGGATGGTGTGAGTGAAGACGTTAAACATAGACATATTCGTCATTGTTATAAAGCTGATCCAGAATATGGTAAAGGTGTTGCCAAAGCATTAGAAATCGATATTAATGATGTTGATTTAGAAGGTACTAACGACGAAACTTACGAGAATTTTTAATAGTACTAAAAAATTAGATTGCGTAGAGCATTTTAATATGGTAAAATTTTAAATCGTAAGTATTCCTATTTAAATGAGAAAGGATGTTAATTATGCGCGTTAATGTAACATTAGCTTGCACAGAATGTGGCGATCGTAATTATATTACTACTAAAAATAAACGTAATAATCCTGAGCGTATTGAAATGAAAAAATATTGCCCAAGATTAAATAAATACACGCTACACCGTGAAACTAAATAATCTCTTATCTTTTAAATACGACATTAAAGATAAACTTAGAGCTTGCCGAAGTATAATAATCTTATACTTCGGTTTTTTAATTATTTAAATGAAATTAAGTCATCAGTCTTGTAAATTTAAAATCATGTGTTATTATATAAAACGTAATAATTACGATTTAAAAAACAGGAGTGAAATATATGGCAAAAAAATCTAAAATTGCTAAAGAAATGAAAAGAGAAAAATTAGTTAATCAATATTATGAATTACGTAAAGAATTAAAAGCTAAAGGAGATTATGAAGCATTACGTAAGTTGCCACGTGATTCTTCACCAACGCGTTTAACTCGAAGATGTAAAGTAACAGGACGTCCAAGAGGTGTATTAAGAAAATTTGAAATGTCTAGAATTGCTTTTAGAGAACATGCACACAAAGGACAAATACCTGGTGTCAAAAAATCAAGTTGGTAAAATGCAAATCTAGTACTTTAGTCCATTTACAAGACAATTAAAAAATTGTAAAGTATATAAGGGTGAGAAAATGAATGATTTTTATATTTAATATACTAAACGTTCGTTTTTACTTAATAAATAAGATTGTATAGGGGCTAAAAAGTATGAAAATTTTTGATTATGAAGATATTCAATTAATTCCAAATAAATGTATAGTTGAAAGTCGTTCAGAATGTGATACAACTGTCCAATTTGGACCGAAAGCATTTAAATTACCTGTTGTTCCAGCGAATATGCAAACTGTTATGAGTGAAGAATTAGCTCATTGGTTCGCAAAAAATGATTATTTTTATATTATGCATCGATTTGACGAAGCAGCTCGTATTCCATTTATTCAAAAAATGCAAAAAGACGGATTGTTTGCTTCTATTTCTGTAGGTGTTAAAGCAAATGAATTTAAGTTTATAGAAGAATTAGCTGACAAACAATTAGTTCCTGAATATATTACGATTGATATAGCTCATGGTCATTCAGATTCAGTTATTAAAATGATTAAACACATAAAAAAATATATTCCAAAAACATTTGTAATTGCTGGAAATGTTGGTACGCCAGAAGGTGTTAGAGAACTTGAAAATGCAGGTGCAGATGCAACTAAAGTTGGTATCGGACCAGGTAGAGTTTGTATCACAAAAATAAAAACTGGTTTTGGCACTGGTGGTTGGCAATTAGCAGCATTAAATATTTGTAGTAAAGCAGCGCGTAAACCTATAATCGCTGATGGTGGCTTAAGAACACATGGCGATATTGCTAAATCAATTCGATTTGGTGCAAGCATGGTAATGATAGGATCTCTATTTGCGGCTCACGAAGAATCGCCAGGTGAAACAGTTGAATTAGACGGCAAACGTTATAAAGAGTATTTTGGTAGTGCATCTGAATTCCAAAAAGGTGAACACAAGAATGTTGAAGGTAAAAAAATGTTTGTTGAACATAAAGGATCATTAAAAGATACTTTAGTTGAAATGCAACAAGACTTACAAAGCTCGATTTCATATGCAGGTGGAAAAGATTTAAAATCATTAACAACTGTCGATTATGTTATAGTGCGAAATTCAATTTTTAATGGGGACAAGGATTAAAACTTGAGTGGTAGGTGTATGTTATTAAAAAATTTCTTTTGTTTTCTTTGGTGTTATTAGTTGTAGCTTTATTCATACCATTAAAGGAAAATCAAACACTAGTAAAATTACAGAATGACGTAAGAAGTAAAGTTCAGCAAGTTATGAATCAAGATTCGAGTTTAAAAAACAATACGCTCAAAACACCTACAGAACAGGACTTTGCTATTAATAATATTCAGATGAATATGTCTAAAGACAAAGTTGAAAATCAATTGGGGAAACCTAAAAGAGTAACATCTAATGAATATGGCGCTAAATGGTATACCTATTACAATAATGATTACGATAATTTCATAATGGTTAGCTATTTAGGAAATAAAGTCAATGCTTTATATAGTAATCAAAATGTCATTACATCTAAATCTAAGGTAAAATATAACACCCCTAAAAATGTTGTTGAGGATAGACTTGGTAAACCTTTAAAGGAAATTGTTAAAGGTAGATACCGTGTTGATATAAGTAGCGATGAGTATGATGTTTTCCATGAAGATAATATTTATACAACTGTTTTTTATGATAAACATAATGACAATGGTGTTACTGCATTACTTCAAGTTAGTGATGCCATGGAAAAAAGGTTGACTCAACATTACGGTGCGCCATCTTCAACATTAGAACAAAGCTTTGAATATCAAAATTATGATTTAGTTAATTCTGAGCGTAAACAGCATGGGTTGAATACACTTAGTTACTCAAAAGATGTCTCCAATACAGCAAGAAATCATAGTGAAGACATGGTAAAACAAAATTACTTTGATCATAACAATTTAGATGGTGAATCTCCTTTTGATCGATT
Source organism: Staphylococcus sp. GW821-FHT11H10 (assembly GCF_058807855.1). Taxonomy (NCBI): domain Bacteria; kingdom Bacillati; phylum Bacillota; class Bacilli; order Caryophanales; family Staphylococcaceae; genus Staphylococcus; species Staphylococcus sp. GW821-FHT11H10. The sequence continues at coordinate 248,588 of NZ_JBXARC010000001.1, forward strand.
AAAAGATGATGACATTGATTTCAATGTGGCAGGTGAAAATTTAGCGTATGGGCAACAAAATAGTATATTTGCTCATGAGGGGTTAATGATTTCACTTGGTCATAGAAAGAATATATTGAATACAAATTTCAGTACTCTAGGCGTAGGCGTTGATTTTAATGAAAAACGACAACCATATTGGACAGAAAATTATACGGGCTAAGTGTTTTAACGAGACTTATTAAGGGTATCTTTTTGTTGATAAGGAAGTTGATATTATGACAACTAAAGATGTTAATAAACTAGATATTCTAGATAAGGTTAAAGAAATTTTGAATAAAAAAGAAAATGAAAAGCAAAAGAACTAGCGAAGTTTACATTGTAGACTTTGCTAGTTCTTTTTATATAGAAATATATAAGAGAGAGGTTAACGTAAATTTTAGAAATTAAAACTACAGTTCTCTGTATAAACCAATAACTTTACCGATAACAGTAACGTTATCAAGATAAATAGGACTCATTGTACTATTTTCAGGTTGTAATCTATAACGTGTTTTTTCTTTATAGAAGCGTTTAACTGTTGCTTCATCATCTTCAGTCATCGCAACAATGATGTCTCCATTTTCAGCAATGGTTTGGCTTCTAACTATAACTTTATCTCCATCTAAAATACCTGCCTCAATCATACTTTCACCCACAACATTTAAAATAAAAATATCACTATTGTGAGTTGATGTTAAATGTTCTGGTAAAGGGAAATATTCCTCAATATTTTCAACTGCAGTAATCGGAATTCCGGCAGTAACTTTACCAATTACAGGAACATAAATTGTTTCCTCCATATTAACTGCATCGTTAGTTTGTTCGCTAACAATTTCAATGGCTCTCGGTTTCGTAGGGTCTCGTTTAATATATCCTTTTTCTTCCAGTCTAGATAAATGACCATGAACAGTTGAACTCGACGCTAACCCTACTGCTTCACCAATTTCTCGTACGCTTGGTGGATATCCTTTAGTTTGTACTACATGTTTAATATAATCGTATATTTCACTTTGACGTTTAGTTAATTCTCTCATATATAGGCACTCCCTAATTTTATTTAACTATATTATAGCACTGATTTTAATATTGAACAAACATTTGTTCGTTTTTATGTTGACTAAGAACAGATGTTCTGTTAAAGTATTTATACAAACAAATGTTCTAGAGGTGAAAGTAATGTTTAATAAATATAAAAATAAATTATTAACTAATATAGCTGTTGTATCAATATCTTGTGTTGTTTTTATAGTATTTTTCATGAATTTATATCATAACGCTCAAATGGAACAAACGTACGAAATAACTGACCATACTATTTCTAAAAAGGCAATTATTAAAGATGATAATAAGAACGTAAATACTACAAATGGGGAACAAAATAACTACAAAGTGTTCGCATTTGTAAGATGATTATAAATTTGAGGTCTGTCAAAGCTATTTAAATGTCAATAGCTTTTGTCCAGACCTCTTTTTTGTTATATTTTATGAAGTAAAAGAGAAAATATTAATGGGAATATAGAAAGAGTGATAGTTATGTCTAATGATAATTTAAATATAGATAGAATTAATGAGCTTGCTAAAAAGAAAAAGGAACAAGGTTTAACTGAAGCTGAAGCTAAAGAGCAATCGAAATTACGTAAGAAATACCTCGAAGCATTTAGAAAAGGGTTTAAACAACAAATTGAGAGTACAAAGGTGATAGATCCTGAAGGTAATGATGTGACACCTGAAAAATTAAAAAAGATACAAGAACAAAATAAAAATTAATAAATATTAGATTATAGTTCGTTGAGTTTAAACAATTATCAATTTCAATATTTTTAAGTTATAATATACGAAAGATGATTAAAGTCGAAGGGAAGTATTAAAGATGTTTAACGAGAAAGATCAACTAGCGATTGATACGATTAGAGCTTTAAGTATTGATGCAATCGAAGAAGCTAATTCAGGTCACCCTGGATTACCTATGGGAGCTGCACCAATGGCTTATACCTTATGGACACGCCACTTAAATTTTAATCCTCAATCTAAAGACTATTTTAATAGAGACCGTTTTGTATTGTCGGCTGGACATGGCTCTGCGCTATTATACAGCTTGTTACATGTTTCAGGCAGTCTTGAATTAGAAGAGTTGAAGCAATTTAGACAATGGGGTTCTAAAACACCTGGACACCCAGAATTCAGACATACTGATGGTGTTGAAGTTACTACTGGCCCACTTGGACAAGGCTTTGCTATGTCTGTAGGTATGGCTTTAGCTGAAGACCATTTAGCAGGTAAATTTAATAAAGATGATTTCAATATTGTTGACCATTATACTTATGTGCTAGCTTCTGATGGTGATTTAATGGAAGGTATTTCTCATGAAGCTGCTTCATTTGCTGGCCATAACCAATTAGATAAGCTAATTGTTTTATATGATTCAAACGATATTTCATTAGATGGCGAATTAAATAAAGCCTTCTCTGAAGATGTTAAGAAACGATTTGAAAGTTACGGTTGGAATCACATATTAGTAAAAGATGGTAATGATTTAGACGCTATCGATAAAGCAATAACTAAAGCCAAATCTCAAAATGGTCCAACCATGATTGAAGTTAAAACAATTATCGGTTATGGTGCTCCAAACGTGAGTGGTACTAATGGTGTTCATGGTGCACCACTAGGTTCAGATGAGAGAAAATTAACTTTTGAGGCATATGGTTTAGACCCTGAAAAACGTTTCAATGTGCCAGAAGAAGTATATGAAATTTTCCAAACAACTATGTTAAAACGTGCAAATGAGCATGAAGATGCATGGAAAGCATTACTAGAAAATTATTCTAAACAATATCCAGAATTAGCAGATGAATTTAAATTAGCTATTAGTGGTAAACTACCTAAAAACTATAGAGATGAATTACCACGCTTTGATAGCGATCATAATGCAGCAACACGTGCTGATTCAGGTGAAGTAATTCAAGCATTAAGTAAATCAGTTCCGTCATTCTTTGGTGGTTCTGCTGACTTAGCTGGTTCTAACAAATCTAACGTTAAAGAAGCGACTGATTATGATAGAAATACACCTGAAGGTAAAAATATATGGTTTGGTGTACGTGAGTTCGCAATGGGTGCAGCTGTAAATGGTATGGCAGCACATGGTGGATTACACCCTTATGGTGCAACATTCTTTGTATTTAGTGACTACTTAAAACCAGCGTTGCGTTTATCAGCTATCATGGGATTAAATTCAACATTCATCTTCACACATGATTCAATCGCTGTAGGTGAAGATGGACCTACTCATGAGCCTATTGAACAATTAGCGGGCTTAAGATCAATACCAAATATGAATGTCATTCGTCCAGCTGATGGAAATGAAACAAGAGTAGCATGGGAAGTAGCTCTTGAATCAGAACAAACACCAACTTCTTTAGTATTAACTCGTCAAAATCTACCATATTTAGATGTAGATGAAGAGACAGTTGAACAAGGTGTTCGTAAAGGTGCTTATGTTGTTTTCGAAACTGAAACTAAACCTGAGTATCTATTACTTGCTACTGGTTCAGAAGTTAGCTTAGCAATTGAAGCAGCTAAAGATTTAGATAAACAAGGTAAAGGTGTACGTGTAGTATCAATGCCTAACTGGTTTGCTTTTGAACAACAACCAGAAGAATATAAAGAGTCTGTAATTCCTAAAGAAATTACTAAACGTGTTGCAATTGAAATGGCATCACCATTAGGTTGGCACAAATATGTAGGCACTGAAGGTAAAGTGATAGGTATTGACCAATTTGGTGCAAGTGCCCCTGGCGACTTAGTCGTAGAAAAATATGGTTTCACTAAAGAAAATGTATTAAATCAAATTCGCACATTTTAATATTAGATAAGAAATTAGAGAACTGAGAAGGCTTTCATTGGAAAGTCTTCTTTAATTTGAATGAGCAATACAAAATAATTTTTAAGTTAACTAAAAATAAGTATTACATTTGTTTAAGTATTTGTTATGATAACAAATGGATGCAGAATTACTAACTAGCTCTTGAAAATAGAATAGTAATTTAGTAAAATTCAGTAGGATATAGAAAGTGGGTGAAACAATGGCAACATGGTTAGCAATTTTATTAATCATTGTAGCGCTTATCGGTGGACTAGTTGGTGGTTTCTTTTTAGCACGTAAATATATGATGGATTATTTGAAAAAAAACCCACCTATTAATGAAGAAATGTTACGTATGATGATGATGCAAATGGGTCAAAAACCATCGCAAAAGAAAATCAATCAAATGATGACAATGATGAATAAAAACATGGATCAAAACATGAAAAGTTCAAAAAAATAATTTTTAAATGGATTGTAGTACCTTTAAGGTTTACAATCCTTTATTTTTGTAGTAAAACAACTTTAGTGTTATTTAAAAAGAAAAATATTTAAAAATCTAAATAAATTACAATGAGTAATAAAGAGTAAGGGTTTATGAATATATAAGAAGGTGTAACGTTGGCGTATTTAATTTTTTCTGTTGTATTTGCTTTATTTATGGGTATAGTAGTAATTTTTATTCGAATGAAAGCTCAAAACTTTCCTGTTAATGAAAAGAAAATTATATTACCTCCATTTTTCATGGCTACAGGCGCATTGATGTATGTGATTCCGTACTTTAGATTGACTGGTACTGAAATTTTAGAGTCAATTATTCTAGGTGTCTTATTCTCATCTGTTCTTATATGGACAAGTCACTTTGAGGTACACGGTACTGAAATTTATATGAAGCGCTCAAAAGCATTTCCAATCATTTTAATTTCTTTATTAATTATACGTACTGTAATTAAAATATTTATCAGTAGTAAAATTGATCCAGGTGAAATTGGCGGCATGTTCTTCTTACTTGCGTTTAGCATGATTGTTCCTTGGAGATTAGCTATGTTATATAAATATAAAAAGTTGAAAAGAGCAACTGTCAAATAATTGAATAATGATTAAAAAATGATGTATTTTAAATTACTTTGAAAATTTTAGTATAGCCTGGGACATAAATCAATATCTCAGGCTATAATTACATATTGGAAGTAGTTGACTGAATTAAAAATACACCTGTAACTAACTTTTTTAATTCTAGTCAACCTTGCGGGGTTGAGCGGGGCCCAACAAAGAGAATTTCAAATTAGAAATTCTACAAGTGATGCAAGTTGGGGTTATTAATAGCTGCTTAATAACATAGGTGGGACAATGAATTTAAATTAATCATTGTTCCATCTTTTTTAGTTTGAACAATAGTGTGATTCAAGATATAATATACACGAACAAATGTTCTAAAGGGAGGCCATTATGAAGGTTATTCACACTGCTGATTGGCATTTAGGTAAGATTTTAAATGGTAAGCAATTTTTAGAAGATCAACATTATATATTGAACAAACTTATTGATAATTTGAAGGAAGAGAAACCAGATGTTCTGGTTATTTCGGGTGATATATATGATACGTCTTATCCTAGTAAGGAGACCATTAGACTTTTTGAAGAAACGATTAAAATTATAAATGTAAATATGAAAATTCCTACAATTATAACCAATGGGAATCATGATGGTAGAGAAAGATTAAATTATGGGTCAACATGGTTTGAGTTTTCACAATTATATATTAGAACGCAACTAGAATTAATGTCTACACCTATAACTATTAATAATATTAACTTTTACACACTTCCTTTTGCCACTATTAGTGAAATTAAGGCTTACTTCGATGATGATGATATCAAGACATATGAGCAAGCAACTCAAAAGTGTATTAACCACATTTCGAAGATTATAGACCCGAATCAAATTAATATTTTAATTGGCCATTTAACTATAAAAGGTGGTAAAACATCAGAATCTGAAAGGCCACTTACAATTGGAACAGTTGAAAGTGTAGAAAGCGCTAACTTCAATATTTTTGACAAAGTACTATTAGGACATCTTCATCATCCATTTAGTATTACAGATAATATTGTTGATTATAGTGGTTCGTTATTACAATACTCATTTTCTGAAGTGAACCAGGCCAAAGGATACAAAAAATTAATGATTAATTCAAAAGGTGACATAAATACTAAGTTTGTACAATTAAAACCTTTAAGAGAGTTAGAGGAAATTGAAGGTGACTACTCGGCTGTTATACAAGGCGACGTTCCTGTGAAAAATAAAGATAATTATTTTCACTTCAAACTTAAAAATATGTCTCATGTTACCGACCCTATCATCCACCTTAAACAGATATACCCAAATACACTTTCGCTTAGTAATATCACTTTTGAAAATCATAATAAATCAACGTACGCAGATTTTAAAACTACAGATGACCCTACAATAATTAAAAATTTCTACAAAACAATTACGGATGAAGATTTAACAAACTATCAAGAGAAGAAAATACATCAATTATTAAATCAAGTTATCAATAGGGAGGACTAAATAATTGAGACCAACTAAATTAATACTTAATAATTTTGGACCTTTCATACATGAAGTTATTGATTTTGAACAAATAAATAAAGAACAGTTATTTTTAATAAGTGGAAAAACTGGTTCGGGAAAAACTATGTTATTTGATGGCATTGTTTATGCGCTATTTGGTAAGGCTTCTACAGAAGGTAGAAATGAGGGGGAATTACGAAGTCATTTTGCAGATGGTAAATCCCCAATGAGTGTAGAATATGAATTTAAAATTAACGATAAAAAATTTAAAATATCTAGACAGGCTGGATTTATTAAAGAGGGGAATACTTCCTTAACACCTGGTAAACTTGATGTTTTTGAATTTGATGAAGAAAGTCAGCTTTACGAACTACGAGAGAGTAAAATCAGCTCTGGTAATGGTTTTATCAAAGATTTGTTAGGTATCAACGCTGAACAATTTAGACAATTATTCATATTACCTCAAGGAGAATTTAAGAAATTTTTAGTATCTAATAGTTCCGATAAACAAAGTATTTTAAGAACATTATTCAATAGTATCCGTTTTGAAGAGATGCAAAATTTATTGTTAAATCAAGTTAAAGACGAGAAGAAACAAATAGAATCACGTTATAGTCGGATTCAAATACTTTGGGAAGATATTGAAACATTTGAGAATGATGAATTAATTCAATTTAAATCTTTGAATAGTATGCAAACCAAAGACATTATTAAAGCAATACCTCAGTTTGAACTAGTAGGTCAACACTTAAATGAAGAATATGAACAATTAAAATCTGAACACAATGATGCGCTTGAAGCTATAAAAAGAAAAATTGAAGAAAACAATAAATTAATAGAATCACTTAAAGAACTCGATCGAAATAAAGATAAGAAAGTGCAACTAGAAAAAAACAAAGATAGTATTGAAAAATTAAAAGCTGAATTACGTAAAATTATTGAAATTAAACCCTTGAGTCAATTGTATAATCAAAGAAACACAAAAGAACAAAAATATGAAAATACTAAGGTTAAGCTAAATTCTATTCTTGAAGAGTTAAATGAACTTAATGTTAAATTAGAGAAATTTAAGAAAGAAAAAGAAATTTTAAATGAACAATTAGAAGATATTAACATTAAGTCTGAATATATTGATAAAACTAAACAGTTTTATTCAAACATAAATAAGTATCGTGAAGCTTTTAACGAAATTAAACAAAATGAAACATACTTAAAAGAGAATAATCAAAAGCAAGAAGAAAATAAGAATTTAATTGATAAATTAAATAATGATATAGCTAAAATAGATGTTAATAACGAGAATATTGACGAAATAACACAGGAGATATTCCAATTAACAAACACTTTTGATAAAAAAGTGACTTTGAGAGAAAACAAGAAAAAATACCAATCTTTAAGTCAAAAATACAACGAAACAGAGAATAGTATTAAAAAGACTAAAGAACAAATTTCAGATTTAAAACTTCAATTAGAAAATATAGACAAGTCAAATATAGATTTAAATGATAAACAAACATTTATTCAAGAAATTCAAAATGCACTTCATGTTGGAGATACATGTCCTATATGTGGTAATGAAATTGAGTCTCTCAATGAACATATTAAGTTTGATGAAATTGCTAAGAATCAAAATTTAATAAAAGAGGTCAATAATCAGTTAAATAAAAAAATAAATGAGTTAACTAAACTTGAAACCACTTCTGATTATATTAGTAATCAAATGAGTGAGTTAGAAATAAATGATGATGAAATTAGTGATATCAACGAAATAGAACAACAATTAAGAACTAAAAATAAGGAAAAAGAAAAACTACAAATTCAAATTAAGCAACGTGAAAAGTTAAAAAGTGCACTAGATAAGCATAAAGATATTAAACATAGCTTACAAATTAAGCATGAAAAACTTTTATCATTGAAGCATCAATTTGAAACACTAATAAATGAATTTAAAAGCTACACTAATTATGATGAAACTAATAAATTTGAACAGTGCTTTAAGCAATATGAACAAATAGTAACTGATTATGTATCTAAGAGCGAAGTATTAGAGAAAGAAATAAATCAAACAAAACAACAAATTGAAATCGAAACAAATAATTTAAACAATAATAAATTAGCTATTAAAGAACTTGAACAAGAAATTAGTGGTCATAGCGATGAAATTAATCAAGAAATGAAGCGAATTGGACTAAATTCATACAAGGATGTTGAAATTTTATTATCTAAATTAGAAAACAAAGAGCAAATTGAAATGAAAATTCAGCAATATGAGCATGATCATCAAAAACTTACTTTAGAGATTGAACGACTATCTAAACTTACAAAAGATAATAAGTCTGAATCAGTTGAAAAATTGGAAGCTACAAAAACTGAAATTGAATCCAACTATAATAAGTACGTTGAAGCGAGTGCTACAATTCAATATCAAGTACAGAAAAATAAAGACAAATTTAATAGTATAATGGATCATATAAATTATTTAGAGAAAGAATTAAAAGAACAACAAGAAATCTTTGAATTATCAGAGGTACTATCAGGAAAAAATAGTAAAAAATTGACGCTTGAAAACTATGTGCTTATTTATTACTTAGAACGAATCATCCATCAAGCAAATATTCGTTTGGAACGCATGAGTGGGGAAAGATATCAGCTAAAAAGAAGAGAATCTATATCTCATGGTTATAGTGGTTTAGAAATTGAAGTGTTTGATTTTCATTCAAATAAATCTAGACATATTAGTTCATTATCAGGTGGTGAAACGTTCCAAGCATCTCTAGCTTTAGCGCTAGGATTGAGTGAAGTAGTTCAACAAGAATCTGGAGGTATTACCCTTGAGTCAATGTTTATAGATGAAGGCTTTGGTACGTTAGATCAAGAAACATTAGAAACTGCTTTAGATACTTTGGTGAAATTAAAAACTTCAGGCAGGATGGTTGGTATCATATCTCACGTTAGTGAACTTAAACAACGCATTCCATTAATACTTGAGGTAACATCGAATCAATATCAAAGTCATACTCGATTTAAGTGGAATTAAAAAAGACCGTATGGCAAAATTAATTCAATATTGTCATACGGTCTTAAAATATGATTATTTAGCTCTTAACAAATCGCGGATTTCTGTTAATAAAACAGTATTTTCTTCGATTTCTTCTTCAGGCTCTTCTTTCTTCACTAAAGTATTTGCGATTTTAACAAATATAAATAATGCGATTGCTACAATTATAAAATCAATAATTGATTGGATAAATAGGCCATATTTAATTCCCCAGAATTCCCAATCTTTAGCAAAATCAACAGAACCGAAAATTTTACCAATTAATGGCATGATAATGTATGTAACTAATGATGTAACAATTTTATTGAATGCTGCACCCATAACTACAGCGATTGCTAAATCTAGCACATTACCTTTAAGAGCAAACTCTTTAAATTCTTTTAACATAATTCAATACCCCTCACATAAGAATAAAATATATTATACAACATATAAATATTTTAGTAAATGTTTAATTTAAAAGAAATTTGATATTGTATAAAGGCTTTGTTATCCTTTAATATAGCGTCTTAAATTACTTCATAGTTATTTCAAACTAATTTTTAAATTTATTATAGGAAAGGAGTAAGTAAATTATGAATTCTTCTTCTGAAGAAACAAAACAAAACAAGAAGTTTTCATCGGTTTTTATTTACAGTGCTATCGTAGTAGCCATTGTTGTATCAATCGGTGCATTTTTACCTGAGCAATTCGGTAAAATTACAGGCGACATCAGTAGTTGGATTACTGAAAAGCTTGGCTGGTATTACATGATTTTGACTACTGTAATAGTGTTCTTTTGTATCTTTTTAATTTTTAGTCCAATCGGTAAACTTAAACTAGGTAAACCTAATGATAAACCTGAATTTAATACTGTTTCATGGTTTGCGATGTTATTTAGTGCTGGTATGGGAATAGGTTTAGTGTTCTACGGTGCAGCTGAACCTATGGCAGATTTTGCTTCACCTCCTAATGCTGATCCTAAAACTACTGAAGCATATACAGAAGCATTACGTTCTACATTTTTCCACTGGGGATTCCATGCTTGGGCTGTATATGGTGTAGTTGCATTAGCTTTAGCTTACGCACAATTTAGAAAAAATGAACCAGGTTTAATTTCACGTACACTACGCCCTATTTTAGGTGACAAAGTGGAAGGACCTATAGGAACAATTATTGACGTTCTTTCAGTATTTGCGACTGTTGTAGGTGTAGCCGTTTCACTTGGTATGGGTGCGTTACAAATTAATGGTGGACTTCATTATTTATTTGGTGTTCCAAATAATGTATGGGTTCAATCTATTATAATTGTCGTAGTTACAATATTATTTCTTGCTAGTGCATGGTCTGGTTTAAGTAAAGGTATTCAATATTTAAGTAACCTAAATATTGGTTTAGGTACTGTTTTAATGATTATTGCTTTAATTATTGGACCTACTGTACTTATTTTAAATATGTTTACTAGTTCAACTGGTAGCTTATTAAATTCATTCTTATTCAACAGTTTTGACACTGCAGCATTAAATGGTCAAAAACGTGAATGGATGTCTTCATGGACCCTTTATTATTGGGGTTGGTGGTTAAGTTGGAGTCCATTCGTAGGTGTATTTATTGCACGTGTGTCTAAAGGACGTTCAATTCGTGAATTTATCTCAGGTGTTTTACTAGTACCAGCAATCGTAAGTTTCTTATGGTTCAGTGTATTTGGTGTGTTAGGTATTGAAACAGGTAAAAAACACCCAGAATTATTTAAAATGACACCTGAAACTCAGTTGTTCGGTGTATTCCACCACGTTCCATTAGGAATGGCATTATCACTTATAGCATTAGTACTAATTGCTTCATTCTTTATCACATCTGCCGATTCAGCTACATTTGTGTTGGGTATGCAAACAACATTTGGTTCTCTTGAACCTTCTAGTGCTGTGAAAGTAACATGGGGTGTTTCTCAATCATTAATCGCATTCATCTTATTACTAGCAGGTGGGGGAAACGGTGCTGACGCATTAAACGCTATTCAAAGTGCGGCAATTATAAGTGCGTTCCCATTCTCCTTTGTAGTTATAATGATGATGATTAGTTTCTATAAAGATGCAAACCAAGAACGTAAATTCTTAGGATTAACACTTCAACCAAACAAACATAGACTTCAAGATTATGTTAAATATCAACAACAAGATTATGAATCTGATATTTTAGAAAAGCGTGAATCAAGAAGAAACGCTGAAAAATAATATGAAGGCATCATAATAACATTATTACCCTTAAGTGCTTTTAAAAGTACTTGAGGTTTTTTTATGAATTTAAAAGAAATCATGTTATATATTAATGAAAATCATTCTCAATTAATAATATTTACTTATAGTGGTAAGCTCATATGATAAGAATAACTTATATACACTGATTATAAATGCGAAAGCTAAATCACGTGAAATGTAGGTATATACAGTTGTTTTGAAAAACATATAATTATACAATTTATTTAAAGGCATATAAATATGAATTTTAATATTCAAGGGGGATATATAAATGACTTCTAACATTAAGCAACAAGCTAAAAAGACATTTGAAGCAAATGGCCAGTCATATACGTACTATGATTTAAAAAGTTTAGAAGAACAAGGTTTAACAAAAATAAGTAAATTACCTTACTCAATTCGTGTTTTATTAGAATCAGTATTAAGACAAGAAGATGAATTTGTCATTACTGATGAACATATTAAAGCGTTGGGTAACTTTGGCAATGAAGGAAATGAAGGTGAAGTACCTTTCAAACCATCTCGTGTTATTCTGCAAGACTTCACAGGTGTTCCTGCGGTTGTTGATTTAGCATCATTACGTAAAGCAATGAACGATGTTGGTGGGGATATTAATAAAATCAACCCAGAAGTGCCAGTTGACTTAGTCATTGACCACTCTGTTCAAGTTGATAGCTATGCTAATCCAGATGCATTAGAAAGAAATATGAAATTAGAATTCGAACGTAACTATGAGCGTTATCAATTTTTAAATTGGGCGACTAAAGCATTTGATAACTATAATGCTGTTCCCCCTGCAACTGGTATTGTTCACCAAGTAAACTTAGAATATCTTGCAAATGTTGTACACGTTCGCGATGTTGATGGAGAACAGACGGCATTTCCTGACACACTTGTAGGAACTGACTCTCATACAACAATGATCAATGGTATTGGTGTATTAGGTTGGGGTGTTGGTGGTATTGAAGCCGAAGCGGGTATGCTAGGACAACCTTCTTACTTCCCAATCCCTGAAGTAATTGGTGTTCGATTAACTAATTCATTACCACAAGGTTCAACAGCTACTGATTTAGCATTACGTGTGACTCAAGAACTACGTAAAAAAGGTGTAGTTGGCAAATTTGTTGAATTCTTCGGTCCTGGTGTAACTGACTTACCATTAGCAGATCGTGCAACAATCGCTAACATGGCGCCTGAATATGGTGCAACTTGTGGTTTCTTCCCAGTTGATGAAGAATCTCTTAAATATATGAGATTAACTGGACGTAAAGAAGAGCATGTTGAATTAGTTAAAGCTTATTTAGAACAAAATAATATGTTCTTCACTGTAGATAAAGAAGACCCTGAATATACAGATGTCATCGACTTAGATTTATCTACTGTTGAAGCTTCATTATCAGGTCCAAAACGTCCACAAGATTTAATTTTCTTAAGTGATATGAAGAAAGAATTTGAAAAATCTGTTACAGCACCTGCTGGTAACCAAGGACATGGACTAGATAAAAGTGAATTTGATAAAAAAGCAAATATCAATTTTGCTGACGGTTCAACTGCAACAATGAAAACAGGTGATATTGCTATTGCAGCAATCACATCATGTACAAATACATCTAACCCTTATGTAATGTTAGGGGCAGGCTTAGTTGCTAAAAAAGCTGTTGAAAAAGGTCTTAAAGTTCCTGAATTTGTTAAAACTTCATTAGCGCCAGGTTCAAAAGTTGTAACTGGATACTTAAGAGATTCAGGTCTTCAAGAATATTTAGATGACTTAGGGTTTAACTTAGTTGGTTACGGCTGTACTACATGTATTGGTAACTCTGGTCCATTATTACCTGAAATCGAAAAAGCAGTGGCTGAAGAAGATTTACTAGTTACATCAGTATTATCTGGTAACCGTAACTTTGAAGGTCGTATCCATCCATTAGTTAAAGCAAACTATTTAGCTTCTCCTCAATTAGTAGTAGCTTATGCATTAGCTGGTACAGTTGATATTGATTTACAAAATGAGCCAATTGGTAAAGGTAAAGATGGTCAAGATGTTTACTTAAACGATATCTGGCCAACTATTCAAGAAGTTGCAGATACTGTAGATAGTGTTGTAACACCTGAACTATTCTTAGAAGAATATAAAAACGTGTATAATAACAATGAAATGTGGAATGAAATTGATGTAACAGATGCACCATTATATGACTTTGATCCTAATTCAACATATATCCAAAATCCATCATTCTTCCAAGGTTTATCAAAAGAGCCTGGTACAATTGAACCACTTAAAGATTTAAGAGTTATGGGTAAATTTGGCGATTCTGTTACGACTGACCATATTTCTCCTGCCGGTGCAATCGGTAAAGACACACCAGCTGGTAAATATTTATTAGATCATGATGTACCTATTAGAAACTTTAACTCTTACGGTTCTCGACGTGGTAACCATGAAGTAATGGTAAGAGGTACATTTGCTAATATTCGTATTAAAAACCAATTAGCCCCAGGTACTGAAGGTGGATTCACTACTTACTGGCCTACAGATGAAGTAATGCCTATATATGATGCAGCTATGAAATATAAAGAAGACGGTACTGGTTTAGCTGTTTTAGCAGGAAACGACTACGGTATGGGTTCTTCTCGTGACTGGGCTGCAAAAGGTACAAACTTATTAGGTGTGAAAACTGTTATCGCTCAAAGCTATGAACGTATTCACCGTTCTAACTTAGTTATGATGGGTGTTTTACCATTACAATTTAAAGATGGTGAATCGGCTGAATCATTAGGATTAGATGGAAAAGAAGCTATTTCTGTTGATATTGACGAAACAGTAAGTCCACGTGATACTGTGAAAGTACATGCTAAAAAAGAAAATGGTGAAGTCGTTGATTTTGAAGCAATTGTACGATTTGATTCACTAGTAGAATTAGATTACTATCGTCATGGTGGTATTTTACAAATGGTTCTAAGAAATAAATTAGCGCAATAATATATGAACTTTGAAGCCATGCTGACTTTATGTTGGCATGGCTTTTTTATGTTAATATGAAATATGAATGATTTTGGAAAAGAGGTACTTAAGAATGATATACAGTATGACTGAAATTGAAGCTAGATATCAAGAAACAGATAAAATGGGTGTGATTTATCATGGTAATTATGCTACATGGTTTGAGGTTGCACGAACAGATTACATCCGAAAGTTGGGTTTTAGTTATGCAGATATGGAAAAAGAGGGCATCATTTCTCCAGTTGTAGACCTTCAAATAAAATATAGAAAATCAATTTTTTATCCTGAAAAAGTGACAATTAAAACATGGGTTGAGCAATATTCGAGACTTAAATCAGTTTATTGTTATGAAGTATATAATGAGAATGGAGAACTTGCTACAACTGGTTCAACTCAATTAATTTGTATGAAATCAAGTAATTTTCGACCAATTAGATTAGACCGTTACTTCCCAGAATGGCATAAGGTTTATAGTCATGTAGATAAATTAAATCAAGATGGAAAAGATTTTGAAGTGACTCAATCAAGCGACCTTGAAATATAGATGATATACAAGACTTATGTGAGAGGAATGTATTCATTTTAACCCAGCTTGCTTTGCTTGAAGAATTTCAGGGCGAAATTCTCTATGTGGGGGCCGACTATCATTTACCTTACCTTTAAAATTTTTATTGTGATTTCAAGCGTTTAGATTTATCACTAATATGTATTAAAAAAACTGAGAAATGCTACATGGGAGCGTCTTCTCAGTTCTTTTATATATGCTTAGTTAAATTCAACGGTTTTTATGACTTACTTCAATTTAGAATAGGCAATTTCATCATCATGATCTACTTTTTCAACGAGGACTTCATTATCCTCAAAATACCATAGATCTTCTTCTGAAACGACTAATATCAAATCATTATAATTTTCTTCGTAACCAATTTCTACATCTTCTCTTGGTTCAACGCGAAAGGCAGGACTGAAACCTTGTTTAAGTTGAAATTCACCACCATAGCGAACGTAAAACTGTAAAACTTTGTTATTTTCAGGTAAGTCTAGTTCATCTTTAAACCATTCTACAGCTTGATCTGTTAGTTTAATTTTCATTACATTATCCTCCTACCTTATTTATCTATTACTTGGATTTTTTTAAAATGGAACTCTTAGAATTATAACATATTCATATTTTGAGATAATCCATAAAATTTCAATGAAGATATAAAAAAGCACTAAGCGAATTGATACGCTTAATGCATTATTATCGGTATTGGATTTACATCCATTTTATTTTTGGCTCTTCGCCTTTAAAAATTCTTACAATATTGGTGCGATGTCTTACTATTAAAATTATTGAAACGAGTAAGCTCATCCCAAATAATATGTAATCTTGTATGATGAGAGAGCCAATAACGCAACAAATTGCTGCAATAATACTTGAGAGTGAAACATATTTAAATATATATAATACTCCAAAGAATATAATTGCCAATATAAGTAGCAAGATAGGATTTACGCCTAAGACAACACCAGCACTTGTAGCTACAGCTTTTCCACCCTTAAATCTAAGATATATTGGATATACATGGCCAAGTATTGCGAATAAACCTACAATTAACCCATGTGTGAAGAACGTGCTAAGCGGTCCATCTGCATGCACTGGAAACCAAATAGGAAAGAACACAGTAATAAATCCTTTAAATATATCTAAAAAGGTTACAATAAATCCTGCTGGTTTACCTAGAACTCGGAAACTATTAGTTGCGCCAGTATTACCACTGCCATATTGTCTAATATCTTTTTTGAAAAAAAGCTTTCCTATAACATATCCATTAGGAATAGCACCAATGAGATAGCTTAATATGAGCATGACTACTATCATCATATAACTTTACACATCCTTTAATAACGTAGCTATATTTTACCATAATCTAATAGATAACAACGACCAATTTTAAAAATTTGTTCTTAACAGGAACTTTAAATAGATTAGTTTTTAACTCACGCTTGCAATTTAGACCAATTTATATAAGAATAACTATTGTATAGTTTTTAAAACGAACGTACGTTTGTAGGAGGCGAACGCATTGGCAACAAAAAATTCAAATCATTACTCAGATGATTCTATTCAAGTATTAGAGGGATTGGAAGCTGTAAGAAAGCGTCCAGGTATGTATATAGGATCTACTGATAAACGAGGACTACATCATTTAGTGTATGAAGTAGTAGATAACTCCGTAGATGAAGTTTTAAACGGATATGGTAATGAAATAAATGTAACAATAAATCAAGATAATAGTATTTCTATTGAAGATAATGGTCGTGGTATGCCTTCAGGAATGCATGCATCAGGTAAACCTACTGTAGAAGTTATTTTCACAGTATTGCACGCCGGTGGTAAATTCGGCCAAGGCGGATATAAAACATCAGGTGGATTGCATGGGGTTGGTGCATCTGTAGTTAACGCATTAAGCGAATGGTTAGAAGTAGAAATACATAGAGACGGGAATATTTACAAGCAAAGCTTTAAAAATGGTGGAGTGCCAGCATCTGGATTAGTTAAATCAGGTAAAACAAAAAAAACAGGAACTAAAGTTACATTTAAACCAGATCCCGAAATATTTAAAGCTACAACTACATTTAATTTTGAAACCTTAAGTGAGAGGTTACAAGAATCTGCCTTCCTATTAAAGAATCTTAAAATAACATTGAAAGATTTACGTAATGGCAAAGAACGTGAAGATGTTTATCATTACGAAGAGGGGATTAAAGAGTTTGTTAGTTATGTAAATGAAGGCAAAGAGGTTCTTCACGACGTAACTATGTTTACAGGTGCTTCAAATGGTATAGAAGTAGATGTCGCTTTTCAATATAATGATCAATATTCAGAGAGTATATTAAGCTTCGTAAATAACGTACGTACCAAAGACGGCGGAACACATGAAGTAGGATTTAAAACTGCAATGACACGTGTGTTCAACGATTACGCAAGAAGAATCAATGAATTGAAAGAAAAAGACAAAAATTTAGACGGTAATGATATCCGTGAAGGTTTAACTGCAGTTATATCAGTTCGCATACCTGAAGAATTGTTACAATTTGAAGGGCAAACTAAATCTAAATTGGGTACTTCAGAAGCTCGTAGTGCTGTTGATTCAGTAGTTTCTGATAAATTGCCATATTATTTAGAAGAAAAAGGTCAACTTTCTAAATCTCTAGTGAAGAAAGCAATTAAAGCACAACAAGCTAGGGAAGCTGCGCGTAAAGCACGTGAAGATGCACGTTCAGGTAAGAAGAATAAACGTAAAGACACTTTATTATCAGGAAAGTTAACACCTGCTCAAAGTAAAAATACTGAGAAAAATGAATTATATCTAGTCGAAGGTGACTCAGCAGGCGGTTCAGCTAAACTTGGAAGAGATAGAAAATTCCAAGCGATTTTACCTTTAAGAGGTAAAGTTATTAATACTGAAAAAGCAAGACTTGAAGATATTTTTAAAAATGAAGAAATTAATACTATCATTCATACAATTGGAGCTGGTGTTGGAAACGACTTTAAAATAGAAGACAGTAATTATAATAGAATTATTATCATGACTGATGCCGACACAGATGGTGCGCATATTCAAGTATTATTATTAACCTTCTTTTTTAAGTATATGAAACCGCTTGTACAAGCTGGTAGAGTATTTATCGCATTGCCGCCATTATATAAACTGGAAAAAGGAAAAGGTAAATCTAAGCAAGTTGAATATGCATGGACTGATGATGAACTTGAAAAACTTCAGAAGAAATTAGGAAAAGGATTTATGTTGCAACGTTATAAAGGTCTAGGTGAAATGAACCCTGAACAGTTATGGGAAACAACTATGAATCCTGAAACTAGAACATTAATTCGTGTTCAAATTGAAGATGAAATGCGTTCATCTAAACGAGTTACAACTTTAATGGGTGATAAAGTTGCGCCACGTCGTGAATGGATTGAAAGTCACGTTGAATTTGGCATGCAAGAAGATCAGAGTATATTAGATAATACTGAAGTACAAGTACTAGAAACTGAAGAATATACTGAGGAGGAAACAAATTGAGTGAGATAATTCAAGATTTATCACTTGAAGATGTGATAGGCGATCGTTTTGGAAGATATAGTAAATATATTATTCAAGAACGTGCATTACCGGATGTTCGTGATGGCTTGAAGCCAGTACAACGAAGAATTCTTTTCGCAATGCATAGTAGTGGGAATACGTATGATAAGAATTTCCGTAAGAGTGCGAAGACAGTCGGTGACGTTATTGGTCAATATCATCCTCATGGCGACTCATCAGTATATGATGCAATGGTGCGCTTAAGTCAAGATTGGAAATTACGTCATGTTTTAATTGAAATGCATGGTAATAACGGTAGTATCGATAATGATCCTCCTGCAGCCATGCGTTATACTGAAGCGAAGTTAAGCCAATTATCGGAAGAACTTGTCAGAGATATTAACAAGGAAACTGTTGCATTTGTTCCAAACTATGATGATACAACTTTAGAACCAATGGTTTTACCAGCAAGGTTTCCTAATTTATTAGTTAATGGTTCAACAGGGATTTCTTCAGGTTATGCGACTGACATCCCACCGCATAATTTAGCAGAGGTAATTCAAGCAACATTGAAATATATCGATAATCCTGATATTACTGTCACTCAACTAATGAAATATATAAAAGGTCCAGATTTCCCTACTGGCGGTATTATTCAAGGCGTGGATGGCATTAAGAAAGCTTATGAGACTGGTAAAGGTAAAATTGTTGTGCGTTCTAAAGTAGATGAAGAAACCCTTCGTAATGGTCGTCAACAACTTATCGTTACTGAGATTCCTTACGAAGTGAATAAAAGTTCACTAGTCAAAAGAATCGATGAGTTAAGAGCAGATAAAAAAGTAGATGGTATTATCGAAGTCCGTGATGAAACTGATCGCACTGGATTACGAATAGCAATCGAACTGAAAAAGGATGTAAATGCAGAAGCTATAAAAAACTATTTATTCAAAAACTCTGATTTACAAATTGCTTATAACTTTAATATGGTTGCAATTAGTGACGGTCGTCCAAAATTAATGGGTATTCGCCAAATTATTGATAGTTACTTAAATCATCAAATTGAAGTTGTGGCAAATCGTACGAAATATGATTTAGATCATGCTGAAAAACGCATGCATATTGTGGAAGGTTTAATGAAAGCACTATCAATATTGGATGAGGTTATCACGTTAATTCGTAACTCTAAAAATAAAAAAGATGCTAAAGACAATTTAGTTGCTGAATTTGAATTTACGGAAGCTCAAGCAGAGGCTATTGTTATGCTTCAACTTTATCGTTTAACTAATACAGATATCGTTGCATTGGAAAATGAACATAATGAGTTAGCTAATTTGATTAAAGAATATCGTCATATACTTGATAATCATGATGCATTGTTACAAGTAATTAAAAGTGAATTGACTGATATTAGAAAACGATTTAAATCTGAGCGTTTATCATCAATTGAAGCGGAAATCGCAGAAATCAAAATTGATAAAGAAGTTATGGTTCCAAGTGAAGATGTTGTTTTAAGTATTACACGTCAAGGATATATTAAACGGACATCTACACGTAGTTTTAATGCCAGTGGTGTCACTGAAGTAGGGCTTAAAGATGGAGACAGTTTACTCAAATATCAAACAGTTAACACGCAAGATACGGTACTTGTTTTTACAAATAAAGGAAGGTATTTATTCATTCCGGTTCATAAATTAGCAGATATCAGATGGAAAGAACTTGGACAGCATGTATCTCAAATTGTTCCCCTAGATGATTATGAAACTGTAGTTGATGTTTACAATGAACAAAGTTTTAAAGATGACGCATTTTATGTACTAGCGACTCGAAATGGAATGATTAAAAAAAGTAACGTTAGCTTATTTAAAACGACTCGTTACAATAAACCATTAGTTGCTATGAAAGTTAAAGATAATGATGAATTAATAAACGTCATTCGATTAAATGAAGATCAACTCATCAGTGTATTAACACATAAAGGTATGTCATTAACGTATTCAAGTGAAGAACTATCTGATACGGGATTACGAGCAGCTGGGGTGAAATCTATCAACTTAAAAGATGAAGATTTTGTCGTTATGACGGATGTTGTAGATAGTGATAGCTCAATTATAATGGCTACTCAAAGAGGTGCTGTAAAACGAATTAGCTATAAGATTTTACAACAAGCTAAAAGAGCACAAAGAGGTATTACATTACTTAAAGAGTTGAAGAAAAATCCGCATCGTGTTGTTGCAGGTTATGTTGTTAAAGATGAAAGTATGTATACTCTATATTCTGAAAGTCACTCTGAAGAAGGACAAATCACTGATATTCATTTATCTGAACAATACACAAATGGGTCATTTGTTGTTGATGTTAAAGAGTTTGGAGACGTCTTAGATATGACAATCGACTAATGGATTATAAAAATTATATTTTCAATTTTAAAGGAAAATGATAAAATTGAACTTGTTATTTTAACCAATTTTAATCTTTCAAGAGATTTATATTGATGTTGTATAACACTCAAACGTAATATGTACTAGTATTATTTTATTGGGTTTATTCAATACAGTATAAATCTCTTGTAGTATATCTTAGGATATTAAATTATTTTAGATGAGAGGGATTTAATGAGTGATTTCGATAATTTAATACCTGGATGGTTTAAAACAATTGTTCAGGTAGGTAATGATTTAATTTGGTCGCAATATTTAATTGGATTGCTATTAACTGTAGGGTTCTTCTTTACTATTAGTTCTAAATTCGTGCAATTACGTATGTTGCCGGAAATGTTTAGAGCTTTAACCGAGAAACCTGAAACATTAAATAGTGGTGAAAAAGGTATATCACCATTCCAAGCATTTGCAATTAGTGCTGGTTCCCGTGTAGGTACTGGTAATATTGCAGGTGTAGCTACGGCAATTGTACTAGGTGGTCCTGGTGCAGTATTTTGGATGTGGGTAATTGCTTTTATCGGTGCTGCAAGTGCATTTATGGAGGCAACTTTAGCTCAAATTTATAAAGTTCATGACAAAGAAGGTGGATTCCGAGGGGGCCCAGCATATTACATAACTAAAGGTTTGAACCAAAAATGGTTAGGTATCTTATTCTCAATATTAATTACTATAACATTTGCGTTTGTATTTAATACTGTTCAATCTAATACGATTGCAGAATCATTAAATACACAGTACAACGTAAGTCCAGTTGTAACAGGTATTATTTTAGCTGTTATTACTGCAGCAATCATTTTTGGTGGTGTCCGCAGTATCGCGACATTATCTTCATTGATTGTTCCAATCATGGCTATTATTTATATCGGTATGGTTTTAGTTATCTTATTATTAAATATCGATCAAATTGTTCCGATGATTGGCACAATCATTAAGAGTGCATTTGGTTTCGAGCAAGTTACAGGAGGCGCTGTAGGTGCAGCGATTCTTCAAGGTATTAAACGTGGTCTATTCTCTAACGAGGCTGGTATGGGTTCTGCGCCAAACGCAGCAGCAACAGCGGCAGTGCCACATCCAGTTAAACAAGGTTTAATTCAATCACTTGGTGTATTTTTCGATACAATGTTAGTTTGTACAGCCACAGCGATTATGATTCTTTTATATTCAGGATTAAAATTTGGAGAAAATGCACCTCAAGGTGTTCAAGTTACACAATCAGCATTAAATGAACATTTAGGTTCAGCTGGAGGTATCTTCTTAACAATCGCAATTACGCTATTTGCATTTTCTTCTGTTGTTGGTAACTATTATTATGGTCAATCTAACATAGAGTTCTTATCTAAAAACAAAGTAGTTATGTTTGTTTTTAGATGTTTAGTTGTCTTATTAGTATTTGTTGGATCAGTAGTAAAAACTGAAACTGTATGGAGTACTGCCGATTTATTCATGGGATTAATGGCAATTGTTAACTTGATTTCTATAATTGGTCTTTCAAATATAGCGATAGCTGTAATGAAAGATTACCAAAAACAACGTAAAGCTGGTATGAAACCTGTGTTTAAACCAGAGAATCTTGAAATTAACTTATTTGGTATTGAAACTTGGGGTAGAGAAAATCAACTACCTAAAAAATAATCACTTAAGTGATTGATTAAAATAGAATTTATTCATACTCCTTTCAATGTGTTGAAACTCTCATTCAAAACGTTGAAAGGAGTTTTTACATTAAGTTAGAAATCTTTTCATTTTTAATAAATAGATTTATAATTCATATATTACAGAGAAAGGTGATTATGATGGGTGAGTATACCATTTCTAAAGCTTTAAATAATAACGTCATCATATGCACTTATAATAATCAAGAGGTCATTCTCATTGGAAAAGGTATTGGCTTTAATAAAAAGGCTGGAATGACCCTAGATGAAAGTGCTTCAATAGAAAAGGTTTATAAATTAGAGCAAAAACAACAACAAGAATATTACAAATCTTTAGTTGAAATTGCCGATGAAGATGTTCTACAAGCGATTATTGAATCAGTCAATTTTATTACAAGTACAACTCATACTACAGATGATAAAAACCTTGTTGTTGCATTGACTGATCATATTATATTTGCATATAAAAGATTAAAACAAAATCAAATTATTAGTAATCCATTTGCTATCGAAACCAAACATTTATATAGTGATGCGTATGCTATTGCAAGTCAAGTTATTGATAAATTGAATCAACGACTAGATGTTAAGTTCCCACCTGATGAAATTGGATTTATTGCATTACACATTGCTTCAAACACAGAGGATTTAACGATACATGAGATGTCTTTGATCAATAAATTGATTAGTAAAAGTATACTTATTATTGAAAATGATTTAAATCATGAAATCGATAATCATACGGTTCAATATCAACGTTTTATAAGACATATTCAATTTTTAATTCGACGACTTAATAAAAAAGAATATATATATGCTCAAGATGTTTTTATAGATATGGTTAAAAATCATTACCCAAATGCATATAATACTGCTTTTAAAATTTCAAAAATGATTCAAAAGCACTTGAATATTCCTATCGATGATTCCGAAATTGTGTATCTTGCTTTACATATTTATCATTTTGAAAATCAAATAAGTTCATCGCATAACTAAGGAACACTTAATTATTTTTGTGTTATGATGTAAAATAGCTATAGTTTTAATAGTAAGTTAAGGTATGGTGAAAAACATGGCAATTGAAAATAAGCAAGTTGAAGAAAAAAACGCAAAAAAATTTAGTTTTACAGAAACGCGTTTTATGAAATTCTTAGGCGGTAAAGATTTATTATTTGCTTTGCTTTCATTAGTGCTCATAGGTATTGTAATATTTATATTTGATAAAATTTCTTATGTTTTTGAACCATTTATCATCATATTTAATACAATTGTAGCACCAATTATTTTATCGCTTATTTTATTCTATCTTATTAATCCAGTGATTAATTTGATGGAGAGATATAATATTCCAAGATTACTAGGAATCATTATTGTATTTTTAGCTATTGTTGGTGGAGCGACATTAATTATTAATTTATTAATTCCGCTTATTGGAGATCAAATCACACGTTTAGCTAACAACTTCCCTAAATATGTAGATAAATTTAATAACGCTATAGATCAAGTCACACATTTTTCTTTCTTATCATCATTTTATACTCAAATACAAGATTGGTTAGACTCAGTTTCCAATAAGATACCTTCTATGGTTTCGAGTTATTTTGATGGATTTGGAACTAAAATTAGAAGTTTTGCAGAAGCTATTGTTAATGTAGGTGTAGTTCTTGTCACAACACCTTTTGTATTATTCTTCATGTTAAAAGATGGTCACAAATTTAAAGAGTATTCAACGAAGATTATGCCACCTAAATTTAGAAAAGATTACCATGATTTAATGGAAAAAATGAGTGTACAAGTTGGATCATATATCCAAGGTCAAATTATTGTTTCATTTTGTATTGGTATCTTACTCTTTATAGGTTATTCAATTATTGGTCTTGATTACGGTCTTGTACTTGCTTGTATAGCTGCTGTTACAAGTGTTGTACCTTATCTAGGACCAACGATTGCTATTTCACCAGCCATCATCATAGCGATTATTACATCGCCTTTCATGTTATTGAAATTAATTGTAGTATGGACGCTTGTTCAATTTATTGAAGGACATTTCATTTCACCTAATGTTATGGGTAAAACATTGAAAATTCATCCTTTAACGATTATTTTCATCTTATTGAGTGCTGGTAATTTATTAGGTATTGTTGGTGTTATTTTAGGTATTCCTGGTTATGCAATACTTAAAGTATTAGTCTCACACCTATTCTTATTATTTAAACGTCGTTATAACAAGTATTATGGTGATGATTCAGGAGAATATGAAATTAAAAAAGAAGAAACTAAAGAATGTACTCAATCTGAATAAACTCTAAAAGAGTATTAAGTGTTAAAGCCAGTTTATCTAGCTTTCTCAGTTTTAGTTACCTAGCGGGAATGAGATAATGAATTCATTTTTGGATTCTGTCTCGTTCCCGTCTTTTTTAAGAAAGTATTTAATCTTACACACATTACAATACTGTTAGTATGAGTTATACATATTCATATGTTCATTCAAATGAAGGTATGATATATTTTTAAATAATCGTAGGTAAAGGTAGAGGTATGACATGACTGAAGAACTTAAGAATAGATTATTATCAATACTCAAATTTGTTTTTGCTGCAGTTTTATTTATAGCAGTTGTTGCAACGCTATATCATGAATTAGCACACATTAATTTTAAACAAACACTTGAAGCATTTAGCAAAATTAATCGTTGGTATCTAGTTGGCTTATTCATTTGCGGTGGTTCAGCTATGATTTTACTAAGTTTGTATGATCTTATCTTAGTAAAAGGGTTAAAACTTGATATACCACTTATTAGGGTTTTTAAAATCAGCTATATCATTAATGCACTTAATGCCATTGTTGGCTTTGGTGGATTTATAGGGGCTGGTTTTAGAGCATTTATTTATAAAAATTATACAACTGATAGAAAAAAATTAGTTCATGCCATTTCAATCATACTGATTTCTATGTTAATGGGTTTGAGTCTTTTATCAATCCTTGTCGTGTTACATATCTTTGATGCTTCCCATATAATAAATAAAGTAAGTTGGGTTCGATGGATTTTATATGTTGTTGCATTATTTTTACCTTTATTTATTGCCTATACCATGATTAACCCTATTGATCGTAACAATAAATATTTAGGTGTTTATTGCACATTAGTATCAAGTTTTGAGTGGCTGGCAGCTGCGACAGTACTCTATTTATCAACAGTTATTGTAGATATTAACATAGCATTCACGACTGTTATCGGTATATTCATCATTGCTGCTCTTTCTGGATTGGTTAGTTTCATACCAGGTGGCTTCGGTGCTTTCGATTTAGTTGTATTATTAGGTCTTAAGTCTTTAGGCGTTCCTGAAGAAAAAGTATTATTAGCGTTATTATTATATCGTTTCGCTTATTACTTTGTACCAGTTATTATTGCACTTATTTTATCTACATTTGAGTTTGGATCATCTGCGCGAAAATACTTCGAAGAATCTAAATATTTTGTACCTGCAAGAGATGTAACATCTTTTTTATTCTCTTATCAAAAAGATATTATTGCCAAGATTCCATCATTTGCCTTAGCTACGTTAGTACTAATAACAAGTTTTGTTTTCTTTATTAATAACATTACAATTGTTTATGATGGTTTATACGATGATCATCATTTCGCATATTATATTATGTTATCTGTACATACAAGTGCTTGCTTATTATTACTTATCAATGTTAGAGGTGTATTTAAACAAAGCCGACGTGCTATTTTGTTTGTAATGATTTCACTTGTTTTAATATTTAGTGCAACAATATATACTTATGCATCTTTAATTCTTTTATCATGGATTTTATTAATATTTATATTACTTATTCTCGCTTATCGTCGTTCTAAAGTGATGAAACGACCATTCAGATTAAAACGTTTAATTTTTACAATTATTTTAAGTATGCTGGTATTGTATGTTAATCATTTTATAATTTCAGAAACTTTATATGCACTTGATATTTACCACATTGAAATGGATACTTCTTTATTGAAATATTATTTCTGGTTAACTATTCTTGTCGTAGTCATACTTGTAGGTATCGTCGCATGGTTATTGGGGTCTAGATACACTAGACCACATCAATTAGAAGATTTATCGAGATGTAAATCAATTATTGAAACGTATGGTGGCAATTATTTAAGTCATTTAATCTATAGTGGAGATAAAGATGTCTTTATGCATGAAGCGCAACAAGCTTTTTTAATGTATCGCTACAAAGGTAACGCTCTTGTTGTGTTAGGAGATCCAATCGGTGATACGAAGACGTTTCAGTCTTTACTTATTGATTTTTATAACTACGGTGAAAAGTTAGGCTATGACATTATATTCTATCAAGTGTCAGATCGCTTTATGCCGCTATATCATAATTTTGGTAATCAGTTTTTCAAACTTGGTGAAGAGGCCATTATAGATTTAACTCAATTTACGACATCAGGAAAGAAACGTCGTGGTTTCCGAGCAACACTTAATAAATTTGATGATTTAAATATTCAATTTGAAATTTTAGAGCCACCTTTTTCGAAAGATCTCATTTTTCAATTAAAACAAGTTAGTAATCAATGGCTAGATGGACGTAATGAAATGCATTTTTCAGTAGGTCAATTTACAGAAGAGTATTTACAACAAGCACCTATTGGAATAATGAAGAATGAGGAAGGTAAAGTCATTGCGTTTTGCACTTTAATGCCTACTTATTATAATGAAGCTATTTCAGTAGATTTAATTCGTTGGTTACCTGATTTAGATTTACCTTTAATGGATGGCCTATATCTACATATGTTACTTTGGGGTAAAGATAAAGGCTATAAAGCATTTAACATGGGTATGGCAACTTTATCAAATGTAGGTCAATTAAATTATTCTTACCCACGAGAGCGTGTAGCTGGGCGTGTGTTTGAACACTTCAATGGTCTATATCGCTTTCAAGGACTACGTAAGTATAAAGAAAAATATAGTCCAAATTGGGAACCAAGATTTTTGGTTTATAGAAAAGATAGTTCACTATGGTATAGTATGTTAAAAGTAATGAGAGTTATTCGTCATAAATAATTGTTAAAAAAAGGCATCCAACAAGTGAATGGGTGATAATCACTTTGAAGGGTGCCTTTGATTATTTAAAACTTTAATTGGATTTATAATTTGCTCGGTCTTGTTGTTCTTGAGCATAACGCTCAGGGTTCTTTTTGTAAAAATCTTGATGATATTCTTCTGCTTTGTAAAAAGTTGAAGCGGGTAATATTTTAGTCGCTATTGCTTTTTCTGAATGAATTGTTTGCTCGAGTTGGTGAACGTATTGCTCAGCAAGTCTTTTTTGATCCTCATTCGTGTAGAATATAGCTGTTCTATATTGTGAACCTCTATCTTGAAACTGGCCACCATCATCAATGGGATCAATAACCGAGAAAAATACTTCTAATAATTTATTATAAGAAAACAATGCAACATCATATTCAATTTTTACAGTTTCATAATGTCCTGTGGTCCCACTTTTCACATCTTCATAAGTAGGGTTGTGAGTTGAACCACCCATATAGCCAGATGTTACTGTTTCTATACCATCGAATTGATCGAAAGGTTTGGTCATACACCAGAAACACCCACCAGCAAAATATGCTGTATTAATATTCATTTATGCCATCCTTTCATTGGACCTTAGTACCATTTATTTAAAAATCGCTTGATTTTTCAAAGCAACTTCTATAATTTAATTATATATAATTATAGTACATAGATATACAATTTTGAAGATTTTTACTAGACGTAAGGTAGGTAAATATGACAGAAGAGAAGGATAAGACAGTATACAGACGACAAGCAGACGCGCAGACACCTTCTAAACGACGGAATAAGAAAAAGCTACGTAAATTACCTTTTATCATTTTGATTATATTGATATTGCTAATCGCAGCTATTATCTATATTGTCCATGGTTATCGTAGTGGTGTTAATTACGCTGAGAAACATGCAAAAGATATCAAAGTACATAAGTTTAATGGACCAGTAAAAAATGACGGTAAGATTTCTGTACTTGTGTTAGGTGCTGACAAAGCTAGCGGTGGTAAGTCGCGTTCAGATTCCATCATGGTAGTTCAATATGATTATATTCATAAGAAAATGAAAATGATGTCAGTGATGCGTGATATTTATGCGGAAATACCTGGATATCAGAATTATAAAATTAATGCAGCCTATTCACTTGGCGGACCTGAACTTCTTAGAAAGACTTTAAATAAGAATTTAGGTATTAATCCTGAATATTATGCAGTCATTGATTTTACGGGCTTTGAAAAGATGATTGATGAATTAGAACCTAACGGCGTTCCTATGGACGTAGAAAAAGATATGTCTGAAAATATTGGCGTATCTCTTAAAAAAGGTCATCATCGTTTAAACGGTAAAGAATTACTTGGATATGCGAGATTTAGACATGATGAGGAAGGAGATTTTGGGCGAGTTAGACGTCAACAACAAGTTATGCAGACGTTGAAAAAAGAGTTAGTTACACCTAGCTCAGTAATAAAATTGCCTAAAGTAGCTGGTATATTAAGGGGCTATATTAATACAAGTATGCCAAATTCAGCTATCTTCCAAACAGGTATTAGTTACGGTATAAGAGGAGATAAGAACGTAGAATCTCTTACGGTTCCAATTAATAATTCGTACCAGAATATTAATACAAATAACGATGGCAGTGCCTTAGAGATTGATAAGGAGAAAAATAAAAAAGCTGTCAAAGAATTTCTAAATAACTAAAACGTAAAAGAGCGCACTCGATTGGGTGCACTCTTTTTTACGACTTTAATAAACACCATAATATTATTATGTAAACTAATTAAAGTTTTATTCTGCGTCTGATTTTCTAACTCCTGCAACGCCATAGTGATTTTTTTGCATTTCTTCAATAATCACATGAATTGCCTCTCTATTAGCTCCAGTAGTTTTTTCAACTGCATTTGTTACTTCTGTTACTAAATTTTTTAATTGTTCATCTGAGCGTCCTTCTAACAATTTAACATTGATGATTGGCATCTTATTTCCTCCTTGAATTAGTAATTTCATCCATAGTATAGCATGTTTTAGGACAGTACTCCAAAACAAAATAAAGAACATTAGTTCTTATTTTTATTGAAACAGAACAAATGTTCGTATATAATAAAAATGACTAAGGGAGGTATCTTGGCATGTATGATTATAATTTATTGGAAGAAAGAGACATATTATGTATCGATCAAAAGAGTTTTTTTGCTAGTGTATCATGTATCCAAAAGGGATTGAATCCTCTAGAAACAAAGTTAGCAGTAGTTGCAGACACTAAAAGACAAGGATCGGTTGTTTTAGCAGCTACACCTAAATTAAAAGAAATTGGTATCAAAACAGGGTCAAGACTATTCGAGATTCCGCATCGTAATGATATTTATATTATCAATCCTAGCATGAGAAAATATTTAGAAGTTTCAATAGCAATTTCTAAAATTGCGCTTAAATATGTACCGGGAGAAGATTTACATCAATACAGTATAGATGAATTCTTTTTAGATGTGACTGATAGCTATCATCGATTTAACTCTACTGTA
The DNA here is from genome assembly GCF_058807855.1 of Staphylococcus sp. GW821-FHT11H10. Taxonomy (NCBI): domain Bacteria; kingdom Bacillati; phylum Bacillota; class Bacilli; order Caryophanales; family Staphylococcaceae; genus Staphylococcus; species Staphylococcus sp. GW821-FHT11H10. The sequence continues at coordinate 279,089 of NZ_JBXARC010000001.1, forward strand.
CAATCATTTGCAGAAAGATTACAAAAGGAAATAGAAGATAAAACAGGGATATATTGCACTATTGGTATAGGATCAAACATGTTATTAAGTAAGGTCGCAATGGATATTGAAGCAAAACATACATCCAACGGTATTACAGAATGGAGATATCATGATGTCCCACAAAAAATGTGGAAAATTACGCCATTACGTGATTTTTGGGGCATTAACAAGAAAACAGAAGCAAAGCTCAATAAGAAAGGGATTGTAACTGTTGGAGATTTAGCTCAATATCCATACAGATTTCTTAAAAGAGATTTTGGTGTATTAGGGATAGATATGCATTTACATGCTAATGGTATTGATCAAAGTAAATTGAGAGAAAAATATAATGTTACTAATCCATCCATATGTAAAAGCCAAATACTGATGAGAGATTATCGGTTTGAGGAATCGAAAATTGTAATGCAAGAATTGATAGAAGACGTTGCTAGTAGAATAAGAGCACGTAAACAATTGGCAAGAACAATTCACTTTTCATTTGGTTATACAGAAGGCGGTGGTGTTCATAAGCAATATACACTAACAGATGCGACAAACTTAGAACGCGACATCTATAAAGTAGTTAATTATTATGCGAATCAATTGTGTGATAAGAATGCACTGTATCGAACATTGAGCGTATCATTGACACAACTTATTAATGAGGAAGACCGCCAGCTTAACTTATTTATAGACGAATATGAAAGAAGAAGAGATGAAAAGCTAGCTAAAACCATTGATTACTTACAAAACAAATATGGTAAGGGAATCGTATCTAAAGCGATATCTTACACTGATGCTGGAACAAAGCATGGTCGCTTGGGCTTAATGGCAGGGCATAAAATGTAAAATATATCCTCCTATCAATGAAATGCGCATTTAAAAGAAATCGAGCGCACTTCATTGTATTAGGAGGACATTATTATAGAATGTATGTTTCAAAATCACTGAGCGCCTTAATGCCTCGTTCACGATCTTCAGGAGTTTTAAAGCTAATTTGCAAAGCACCTAAAATATCTTCACGAATTTCAAGGATTTTTAAGTTACTTATAGAAATATTATGTAAACTCAAAATGGAAGTTACTTTGCTAATCATACCTGATTTATCTGGAATATCTACATAGAGATCATACGCAATACTCAGTGCACCTTGTTGTTTAACGGGAAGTTGATCCCTAAACTTTTTAGCACCTGAAAAGAAACTATGGACTTCATTAGTATCATTTAAACGAATATGGGATGAAATTGAATCTAATTGTTGTTGCAACATTTCTAATAGGTGTAATATATTTTCTTGATTGCTAAACGTAATATCTCTCCACATATCTGCGTTACTACTAGCTATACGTGTGACATCTCTAAAGCCACCAGCTGCTAATTGTGTTACTAGAGTATGATTCTTTGAGTTTGTTTCACTCAAATGAACTAAGCTTGAAGCGATGATATGGGGAATATGACTCACAACTCCAGTAACATAATCGTGCTCTTGTGCTGATGTTGTTATAAATTTTGCAGATGTAGTTGATAACAATGTTTGTAACTTTTTAGCCGATTCAGCATTACGTGCATCATCATAAACGAGAATGTAATAAGCATTTTCGAATAAATGTTTTTTTGAATTTAGAACGCCAGATTTATGACTTCCAGCCATAGGATGGCCACCTACAAGATGAATGTCGTTGTTTAAGAGAAACTTTTCATAGCTTTGAATATTAGATTTAGTGCTACCAGTATCAGTTACAATTAAATGAGATTGTGTTTGATAATTAGGTAATTCTTTTAAGTATAATTCAGTTTGTTGTACTGGAGTAGCGTAAATGATAATATCTGCATTTTTTACGCCTTCACTATAGTCCTCAATTTTTTTATCAATTATTCCTATTGATAATGCTTTTTCAAGTTGATCTTTATCAGCGTCGAATGCTGATATTGTAAGATTAGGTTGATAATATTTTAAATTGCTAGCTAAACTGCCACCAATCAAACCGAGTCCTATAAATAAAATATTTTTCATGATGAATCACCTTATTTCAAAATTTTCAGAATATGTACATTGTAAGGTAGAGTGTGCAGATAAACAATAGCAAAATGAATGAATTAATAGTGATAGTTCTAAAAATACGATAAAATGTTATCAATAATTATTTTAAAAAAGGGGAGATAATGATGACGCAAAAAGTATTGAAAACAATAAAAGAACTTACAGAAATAAATAGCCCATCTGGTAATGCTACGGAAGCAATTAATTATGTTAAGAACAAAGTTGAAGCGTTAGGTTATGATACTAAGACAACAAATAAAGGTGCCTTAATTATCGAAGTTCAAGGTGAAAATGATGAACAACAAAGATGCATTACTGCCCATGTAGATACACTAGGCGCGATGGTCAAAGAAATTAAAGAAGATGGTCGATTATCTATTAGTTTAATAGGTGGATTTACATATAACGCGATTGAAGGGGAGTATTGTGAAATACAAACTGATTCAGGACAAGTATATACAGGAACGATTTGTTTGCATGAAACAAGTGTCCATGTTTACAGAAATAATCATGAAATACCTAGAGATGGCGAACATATGGAAATTCGTATCGATGAAAAAACAACGTCTGATCAAGAGACAAGAGATTTAGGGATTGAAGTGGGAGATTTTGTAAGTTTTGATCCCAGAACTGAAATTACATCATCAGGATTTATTAAATCAAGACACTTAGATGATAAAGCAAGTGTAGCAATGATACTAGAACTGCTTGAAAAACTTAAACAAGAAGAAACGCAATTGCCACATACGACTCAGTTTTATATTTCTAATAACGAAGAAATAGGATATGGTGCAAATGCATCAATATCGGATAAGATAGTAGAGTTTATTGCATTTGATATGGGAGCGCTAGGCGATGGTCAAACCTCAGATGAATATACTGTATCGATTTGTGCTAAAGATGGATCAGGTCCTTATCATAAAGAATTAAAATCTCATTTAATAAATTTATGTAAAATCAATGACATACCTTATAAAGTTGATATTTATCCTTATTATAGCTCTGATGCATCAGCAGCACTAAAAGCAGGTGCAGACATTCGTCATGGTTTATTTGGTGCTGGTATAGAGTCATCTCACGCGCTTGAAAGAACTCATATTGAGTCTATTGATGCAACTCAAAATCTTTTATACGCATATTGTTTATCTCCAATAAATTTATAATTGATCGTTGACAAATAAAATAGAGTTTTGTATTATACTGAAATATAAGAAATATCAAACAATTCTATGAATGAAGTAGATAATATGATTTGTAGCAAATAGAAAGCCAATGGGTGATGTAAATTGGCACTACATATTAATCGAATTGGGTCTAGAATTTTAAACTTTAATAAAGTAAGAGTGAACAAAGTATTGTTAACTAAGGTGGCACCACGGTAACGCGTCCTTATAGAGTAAAGCGCGTATGCTGTGGTGTTTTTATGTACAATTAAATAGGCATAAATGAAGTAGTGGTGAGTAAGGTAGTGACAGAAAGTTGATGGTAGATGCAAATCAACACCCCTTATCATGAATTTGGGTTTATGTTGAAAGACAAATCAATAAGAATGAGTGAACGCTTAATATTTTGATTATTCGGAATATTTCGTTAATTAAGGTGGTACCGCGCGTCAGCGTCCTTTACATAAGGAGGCTGACGTTTTTTAGTGAAAGGGATGAGAAAATGGAATTTTATTACGAAGTATTGAAAGCTCACATAACGCCTGAAGCTTTAGGACAGCTAAATGAACATAAAATTATATTTGAAAGCGCAAGTCAACAAAAATTAAAAGGCAGATACTCTATCGTAGCATTCGATTATTATGGCACCGTCAAATTAAATGATAATGAATTAATTATTAAGACTTTGAAAGAAGATAAAGTTATAACTACTGAGCCATATAATTATTTAAAAACATTCATCAATCAATTTGATTGTGTCATAAATGATGAAAAATTAAAGCAACTGCCATTTATTTCTGGCTTTATGGGAACGTGTAGTTTTGATTTAGTGCGACATGAATTTCCAATTTTAAAACGAGTAGCTATTAAGAGTATGAAAACAATATCAGATGTGTCTTTCTACATGATAGAGGATGTATTTGTATTTGATCATTACAAGGATGAATTATACGTGATTGCTTCTAATCAATTTTCAAAAGCAAGTAATGCAGAATTAAAATTAAGAGTGAAGCATAGAATTCAAGCATTGTCTCAAATTAAAGTTTACCAAGAGAATAATAAAATGGTGCCTAAGAGATCAGGGATAAAAGCAAATATTTCTGATAAACAATTTATCGATATTGTTACTCAAATGAAACAACGGATTACTGAAGGAGATATGTTTCAAGTAGTACCCTCTAGAATATATAGCTACCAACATCATTTCGGAGAAAATAAAAACCAATTGAGTTATCAGCTTTATCAAAATTTAAAACGTAAGAACCCTAGTCCATATATGTATTACATGAACATGGAAAATGAGATTGTAGTTGGAAGTTCACCAGAAAGCTTTGTAGCAGTTCATAACGGCGAAGTAACAACTAATCCAATTGCAGGAACGATTAGACGTGGCACTACCCCAGAGATAGATGAATGCAATGCACACCAATTAATTACAGACGAGAAAGAAATAAGCGAACATAGTATGCTTGTGGATTTAGGTAGAAATGATATTCATAGAGTAAGTATTACGGGGACATCTGAAATATCAAAACTGATGGTGATTGAAAAATATGAACATGTCATGCATATCGTTAGTGAAGTAAAAGGAAAAATTAAAAAAGATATATCTCCAATGACGACCATAGCAAGTCTTTTACCAACTGGGACAGTATCGGGAGCACCTAAACTAAGAGCTATTCAACGCATATATGAATCCTATCCATATAAAAGAGGCGTCTATAGCGGTGGCGTTGGTTATATCAATTATAATCAAAATTTAGATTTTGCATTGGCAATACGAACCATGTTGATTGATGACGACACTGTTAATGTCGAGGCAGGCTGTGGTGTTGTGTACGATTCTATACCTGAAAAGGAACTCGAAGAAACACGACTTAAAGCAAAAAGCTTATTGGAGGTAACACCATGATATTAATTATAGATAATTACGATTCGTTTACGTATAACTTGGTTGATATAGTTAGTCAAATTGATGAAGTGATTATTAAATATCCAGATGATAAAGATGTATTCAACTATTTAGAGAAAATTGATGGGGTAATCATTTCACCAGGTCCTGGTCATCCTTTAGATGGCGATGAATTGGTAAAAATTATCGATAAATATCATACTTTACCAATTTTAGGTATTTGTTTAGGTGCTCAAGCATTAACGTGTTATTACGGTGGCAAAGTTATTCAAGGAGAGAAAGTCATGCATGGAAAGGTAGATACACTTGAAGTTAAAAACGAGTCAGAACTCTATTTGACGATACCGCACCGATTCAGAATTATGAGATATCATTCACTTGTAAGTGAGATGAAGTCTTTTCCTAAGAATTTAATCATTACGGGAAGTACATCAGATTCAATACAATCCTTCGAGGACAAACAACATCTTCATTTCGGTATACAGTATCATCCAGAATCATTTGCTACTGAGTTTGGTTCACAAATTATTGAAAACTTCATTCGTATTGTAAAAGAAAGGGTGAATTTTAATGGGATTATTAAAACAATTGGATAATAACATAACTTTAACGCAATCAGAGACAACACAATTCATAACCTATCTAACAAACCCTGAAATTAATGTGGAAGACAAAGTCGACTTATTAACGCAATTTACGAAAAAGGAAATTAAACAACAAGAATTAACCTATGTCGTCAATAGCTTAATTCAAACCATGTATCCTAATCAACCAACATATGAAGGAAGTATATGTGTATGCGGTACAGGAGGGGATAAGTCAAACAGTTTCAATATTTCTACAACAGTATCGTTTATAGTAGCAAGCGCAGGTATTCCAGTCATTAAACACGGAAATAGAAGTATAACATCCCATTCAGGAAGTACTGATTTGTTAAATGAATTGGGAATAAAGACGACAAAAGTTTCAGAAGTCCCATTACAAATTGAAGAACAGGGATTGGCATTTATTAGCGCAATGGAGTCTTATCCAATAATGAAATATATTCAACCTGTTAGAAAAATGATTTCTACACCGACCATCTTTAATATAGTTGGGCCACTTATCAATCCATTTAAATTGACCTATCAAGTGTTAGGAGTGTATGACCCAAGTCGATTGTACATGATAGCACAAACATTGAAAGATTTAGGACGACGGAGGGCAATAGTGTTACATGGAGCAAATGGTATGGATGAAGCTACACTTTCAGGAAACAATGAAGTTTATGAATTAAATGAAAATGGAGACATAACGCATTATTTTATAAATGCTAAAGATTATGGTTTAAAGGTTGCAAGTAATCAAGATTTACAGGGTGGGAGTCCGAAAGAAAACAAAATGATTACATTAGATATTTTAAGTGGAGATGATAAAACTTGTAGAAGAGATGTTGTTGTATTAAATGCTGCACTTGCGTTATACGTTTCTGAAAAGGTAGATACGATAGCATCTGGAATAAGTTTAGCTACGATCTTAATTGATAGTGGTCGAGCGATGGTACAATTTATGAAAATGAGAGGTGATATCTGTGACGATATTAAGTGAAATAGTGGATTATAAAGAGCAATTATTAAAAGACGGCTATTATCATGATAAATTACAAAATTTGAAAGGGGTAAAACATAAAAATAAATCGCGATTAACGGATGCTTTAATTAAAAATGACAATTTAACATTAATTGCTGAAATTAAATCAAAGAGTCCATCTGTAAAAGCTTTTCAACAAACAAATATAATTAAACAAGTGAGTGATTATGAACGTTATGGAGCAAATGCTATCTCCGTATTAACAGACGAACGATATTTCGGTGGTAGCTTTGAAAGATTACAGCAAATATCAGAAACAACACAATTACCTGTTTTATGTAAAGATTTCATCATTGATCCGCTTCAAATTGATGTTGCACAAAAAGCAGGTGCTTCAATTATTTTACTCATTGTAAATATTCTTACCGACGAAAAGTTACGACAACTCTATCAATATGCAAGTTCTAAGGGACTAGAAGTGTTAGTAGAGGTACATGATGGTATTGAGTTACAACGTGCCTATCAGTTAAATCCACAAATCATTGGGGTAAACAATCGTGATTTAAAATCATTCAACACCGATGTTAAACATACTAATCAAATACTTAAGTGTAAGAAAGAGAACTATTTATATATTTCTGAAAGTGGAATTCATTCACAACAAGAGGTTAAGCAAATAGTAAAAAGCGGGATCGATGGTTTATTAGTTGGTGGAGCCTTAATGAATTGTAATGAGTTAGAACATTTTATACCCTCACTTAAATTAAAAAAGGTGAAACAATGATTTTAAAATTTTGCGGTATCAAAACTAAAGTAGAAGCATTAAGCATTCGACCACTCAATATAAACATGGTGGGATTTATACACTATCCCAAAAGTAAACGACATTTGGACATTGAACAAATAAATAAACTATCTAGATTGTTGCCAGACGAAATAGATAGAGTAGTCGTATTAGTTAATCCAACATTGCAATTAATAAAGAAAATTATTAATGCTACTAATATTAATGCTATCCAACTCCATGGTGATGAGACAATAGATTTTATCAAACAACTTCGTTTAAATTTTAAGAATATTAAGATAATTAAAGCTTTACCAGCTACTCAAAATATAATAAATGATATCAATCAATTCAAAGAGCATATTGACTTATTTATTATAGATACGCCATCAGAGCAATATGGTGGGACTGGACAATCTTTTGATTGGACATTGCTTAAGGGCTTAGATCAATCTATACCGTTTTTAATTGCTGGAGGTATTGACGTTGATAAGATAAAACAAATTGAAACATTGAAGTTGAATCACTTAGGTTATGACATTTCAAGCAGTATTGAAACGGATGGTATGAAAGACAAAAATAAAATGTTAACTGTGATACAACAAGTGAAGGGAGAATTATAATATGTATAATATACAAACTGAAGCAGATGAATTAGGTTTTTTCGGAGAATATGGTGGGCAATATGTTCCAGAGACATTAATGCCAGCAATTATAGAATTAAAACAAGCGTATAACAAGGCTAAACAAGATCAATCGTTTCAAGATGAATTAACTTATTATTTGAAAGAATATGTAGGGAGAGAAACCTCATTGACTTATGCAAAATCATATAGTGAAGCGTTGGGTGGAGCTCAAATATATTTAAAACGTGAGGATTTGAACCATACCGGCGCACATAAAATTAATAATGCGATAGGGCAAGCTTTATTGGCAAAACGTATGGGCAAAAATAAATTAGTTGCTGAAACGGGCGCAGGTCAGCATGGTGTTGCTAGTGCCACAGTAGCTGCATTATTTGATATGGAATTAATCGTATTTATGGGAAGAGAAGATATCAAACGTCAACAGCTTAATGTATTTCGCATGGAATTATTAGGAGCTAAAGTTGAAGCAGTGGATGAAGGTCAAGGAACACTTTCTGATGCGGTAAACAAGGCATTACAGTATTGGGTTAGTCATGTTGAAGATACTCACTATTTACTAGGTTCAGCATTAGGACCTGATCCTTTTCCAACGATGGTCAGAGATTTTCAAAGTGTTATAGGTCAAGAAATTAAAGAACAATTACTTCAAAAAACTGGTCGATTACCAGATGCAGTTGTTGCATGTATAGGTGGAGGGTCTAATGCAATAGGGACCTTTTATCCATTTATTAAAGATAAGGTCAAATTATATGGTGTAGAGGCTGCAGGACAAGGGATTGATACTGTTAAGCACGCACTTGCAATTGGAAAAGGACGTCCAGGCGTACTTCATGGTTCAAAAATGTACTTAATTCAAGATGAAAATGGACAAGTAGAATTAGCACACTCTATATCTGCAGGTTTAGATTATCCAGGTATAGGTCCTGAACATTCATATTATCACGATATTGGACGTGTGCAATATAAACATGCCACTGATACAGAAGCAATGGAGGCGCTCATCCGCTTCAGCAAAATGGAAGGAATCATACCTGCCATTGAAAGTGCACATGCACTTAGTTATGTTGAAAAGTTAGCACCTAAAATGAATAAAGATGAAATTTTAGTAGTTACTATTTCAGGTCGCGGTGACAAGGATATGGAAACAATTAGACACTATATGCAAACAAGAGGTGAGTCACATGACTAAATTATTTATTCCATACATTATGGGGAATAAGTCATTTATTAAAAATATGAAAATCTTAGATGAGAATGGTGCTGATATAATAGAAATTGGTGTACCATTCTCTGACCCAGTAGCTGATGGTCCCATAATAATGGAAGCAGGCAACCGAGCTATCAAGCAAGGCGTGACAATTAATTACATTTTTAATGAATTATCCAATAATAAAGATGAAATTAATTGCAAATATGTACTAATGACGTATTACAATATCATTGTTTCTTATGGAGAAGAAGCTTTCTTTAAAGAATGTGAAAAAGTAGGTGTTTACGGCGTGATTATTCCGGATTTGCCTTACGAATTAACTCAAAAATTAAAGCATAAAATATCCAAATTTGATGTTAAAGTGATATCTCTCATATCAATGACTGCAAATGATGACCGTATAAAAGAAATCGTTAAGCATGCTGAAGGGTTTATATACACTGTAACTATGAATGCAACAACAGGCAAAAATGGAACGTTTCATCCTCAATTAAAAGATAAATTAAAACATCTAAAAGCACATACGGATATTCCTGTAGTTGCAGGTTTTGGCATCAGAACTAAAGAACATATTAAGGATTTAGCTACTGTTGCTGACGGCGTAGTCATTGGTAGTGAAATTGTAAAACGCTTTTGTCAAGATAATAACGAGGATACGATTCACTATTTGAAACAAGTAAGAGAAACGCTAGATACGCTTTAGTTTAAAGGTGTCCCTTGATGGAAATATAATTTCCAATCATCATCATACCAAAGCCATAACGAGCTTCTTCGGCTATTTCTATTTGTGGTGTAGTTAATCAGTGTATAAACACTTAACCGACAATTATCAGATAATGATTTATATTCAAAATCGATGATTTCATAATCAAAAGTGTTCAATTCAATAAAATATAAATCATTTTTAGTAATTATATTTCCAGAATGACCAATTTCCTTGAAATCTGGATGTAAGTAGTCTAAATATGTCTTATCTAAACGATGTTTTGAATTTAAATGGACTTGTTCATAATTAAACATTCATTAACCTCCTAATTAAAACAGTACTAATTATTATTCATTATTAAGCTTATATAAGAATTCTTTTAGAGATTAAGACAATGGCAGATGTCTTAATCTCTTTTATTTATATAAAACTTGTATTTTAATAGCTCACTCAATTAGAATTACATCATATATTTTACAAAATATTTCAATCTAATAAATGGTTTGTATTTTAGTTTTGTTAATTTCTATTGTATACTTAATAAAACTGGATATATAAATTTTTGGTTGAAGATAAAGATATTATTGAAAATTATAATTTAAATTTTGAACTAAAAGTAGATAAAGATTCTTTGAAGTAGGAGCAATAAATAATGAAGTTTACAAATTTAACAGCTACAGAGTTTGGCAATTATACAGATAAGATGCCATATAGTCATTTCACACAAATGACTGAAAACTATGAGATGAAAGTTGCAAATAAAACAGAAACTCACTTAGTTGGTATAAAAAATAAAGATAATGAGGTTATTGCAGCCTGCATGTTGACAGCAGTACCAGTCATGAAATTTTTTAAGTACTTTTATTCTAACCGAGGACCTGTAATTGATTATGATAATAGAGAGCTTGTTCACTTTTTCTTTAATGAGTTAACAAAGTATTTAAAACAGCATAATTGTCTATATGTTCGAGTTGACCCTTATTTACCATATCAATATTTAAATCATGATGGTGAAATTACAGGTAATGCTGGTAATGATTGGTTCTTTGATAAGATGAAGCATCTCGGATTTGAACATGAAGGCTTTACTAAAGGTTTTGATCCGATTAAACAAATCCGATATCATTCTGTTTTAGATTTAAAAAATAAAACATCTAAAGATATATTAAATGGAATGGATAGTCTACGTAAACGTAATACTAAAAAAGTTCAAAAAAATGGTGTGAAAGTTAAGTTCTTATCAGAAGAAGAACTTCCAATCTTCCGTTCATTTATGGAAGATACAACCGAAACGAAAGAATTCCAAGATAGAGATGATAGTTTCTATTATAATCGCTATAGACATTTCAAAGATCGCGTGCTTGTACCACTAGCTTATATTAAGTTTGATGAGTACATCGAAGAATTACAAAATGAACGTGAAACTTTAAATAAAGATGTTAATAAAGCTTTAAAAGATATTGAAAAACGACCAGACAATAAAAAGGCATTTAATAAAAAAGAAAATCTTGAAAAACAATTAGATGCCAATCAACAAAAATTAGACGAGGCTAAAAAATTACAAGCCGAACATGGTAATGAATTACCAATTTCAGCAGGTTTCTTCTTTATTAATCCATTTGAAGTTGTTTATTATGCAGGTGGAACTTCTAATAAATATAGACATTTTGCAGGCAGTTATGCTATTCAATGGACAATGATTAACTATGCAATTGATCATGGTATTGATAGATACAATTTCTATGGTATTAGCGGTAATTTTAGTGAAGACGCTGAAGATGTTGGAGTCATTAAATTTAAAAAAGGTTTCAATGCAGACGTAATTGAGTATGTTGGAGACTTTGTGAAACCTATTAACAAACCTTTGTATTCAGTGTATAAGACACTCAAAAAGATTAAAAAAAGATTTAATTAAGAGGGGAATAGACGAATATGAAATTTACAGAGTTAACAGTTAAAGAATTCGAAAACTTTGTACAAAACCCATCATTAGAAAGCCATTACTTCCAAATGAAAGAGAATATTCAAACACGTGAAAATGATGGCTTTGAAGTAGTGTTACTAGGTGTAAAAGATGAAAGCAATAAAGTATTAGCTGCTAGTCTTTTCTCTAAAATACCGACCATGGGAAGTTATGTATATTACTCAAATCGAGGCCCAGTAATGGACTATTCTGATTTAGGCTTAGTTGATTTTTACTTACGCGAATTAGAAAAGTATTTACATCAACACCAATGTTTATACGTTAAAATTGATCCATACTGGATTTATCAAATTTATGATAAAGATATTAATCCACTTGAAGATAGAGAGAAAAATGATGCTATAATTAATTTGTTTAAATCACATGGATATGAACACCATGGATTTACTACTGAATATGACACATCAAGTCAAGCAAGATGGATGGGTGTTAGCTATCTAAAAGGGGAAACACCTGCTTCATTAAGAAAACAATTTGATAGCCAACGTAAAAGAAATATTAATAAAGCGATAAACTATGGGGTGAAAGTAAGATTCCTTGGTAGAGATGAGTTTCATATATTCTTAGACTTATACCGTGAAACAGAAGCAAGAACAGGTTTCGTATCAAAAACAGACGAATATTTCTATAACTTCTTTGATACTTATGGAGATAAAGTGCTTGTTCCACTTGCGTACATTGATTTAGATGAATACATAAAATCATTGCAAGACGCTTTAAATGATAAAGAAAACCGTCGTGATCAAATGATGGCAAAAGAAAACAAAAATGATAAACAACTTAGAAAAATTGCAGAATTAGATAAGCAAATTGAACACGATAAAAAAGAACTCTTACAAGCAAGCGAATTACGTCAGACAGATGGCCAAATCTTGAATTTGGCATCAGGAATTTTCTTTGCAAATTCATATGAAGTGAATTACTTCTCTGGAGGTTCATCTGAAAAATATAATAATTATATGGGACCATATATGATGCATTGGCATATGATGAACTATTGCTTCGAACACGGATATGATCGATATAATTTTTATGGTTTATCTGGTGATTTTACAGAGAACAGTGAAGATTATGGTGTTTATCGCTTTAAAAGAGGATTTAATGTTTACATTGAAGAGCTAATCGGGGACTTCTATAAACCTATAAATAAGGTTAAATATTGGTTGTTTAATACACTTAATACAATTCGCAAAAAAGTAAAAAAATAAATTGATGTTATTAAAGGCTGTGACATGGTGGATGTCGCAGCCTTTATTTATCGTAACTAGTGATAGAGACAAGTTACAATACAGTGTAGGTAAATTCTAAGTTGATTTTCATGTTGCCCCCTACAATTTAATATTACCACACGTCTAATTTTTAGCAATGATATTACAAAACAAATTTATTTTGCTAAATTTAAAATATTTGCATTATTATTCTTTAGCAAATTTAGTTAAAACTAACAATTTACATAAATAGATACCAAGATTAATACGAAAGAGTTACGATTTAATAAAATGTAATAATCAATTCTAATATCTAAAATTGAGATTATTACATTTACTTAAGTCTATAATATAAGACTTCTTGATTCCTCGTTTTATGTACATGATATTAATAATTGCTACAGTACTTAATTAGTTAGTAGTTAGCTTTGAGAAAGATTATATATATTATCATAGGATTAATATCTCTAAACGTATAGACAAATATATAACCACGAGTATTTATGGGTTTTAAATTAAGAAACTAAGGATGAACAATTTATTTAATCTAAATATTGTATGATAACAATCAATCATACGTAACAATAATAAAACATGTTCAGAAATCGTCCTGACAGCGTATTAATTTAAAGGTTTTATTGAAGATAATTATTTGTGTTTCATTTTAGTTTACATAATATATATTATAGGAAGTTATATATTGAACTCCAGGGGACCTATTCTCCTATGATTCAATCCACTTTCAGTTAGTAACATTTATGATTCCTTTCTTTATTAATATGTACGCACACTAATATAAATTAATCATACATACTATTATACATGTTAAACTAAATGCATACTTATATACAAAGGAGTTACATATGAATATCATATTAGATATTGACGATACGATATGTTTTGATGGACAACAAATTAATCAAGATATTATCGACCGTTTGATTAGTTTACATAATATAGGTCATAGAATTATTTTTGCTTCAGCAAGACCGATACGAGACTTATTGCCTGTTTTACCTTCACAATTTCATAGATTTACGCTAATCGGTGGTAATGGTTCAATCGTTTCTGATAATAATGAGATACAGACACTTGCAACTATTCAACCTGAATCATTTAATGTTATAAAACATGTCATTAATCAATATGACTTGAATTACATTGTTGATGATAAATGGAATTATGCAGCACGTGTTGATGCTACAAATACAATTTATCAACGCCTAGATCCTCATCGATTAGCACAAAAATTAACCATTAATGACATTACTTCACCTATTAAGACGATTTTATTGAACATAGATGAAAAAGACTTTGACGAAGTTGTAACATATCTAGCTACCAATGCACCTAGTCTTTCACTAATTAATCATTCAAATGAACTTAATATTGATATTACAGCTAAATATATTAATAAATTTACTGCTATTGAGCATATACTCGGTAAATATCCTACATATGTTGCATTCGGTAACGATCATAATGATATTGAAATGTTACAACATGCTAAAGTTGGTTATTTTGTAAATAATGAATCAATGGATGTTTCTATTTTAAAAAATAATAAAAATATCCGTTGTATTAATGCGAATACGGAAGCGCTATGTTTATCTTTAGATGAATTAAGCAAAGATTACTAAAATAGCTACATTTATAAGGAAATATAAATAACTTCTTATTGAAAATGATTATCAATTGCAAGTATAATGATTTTATAGGAGGTTAATTATGAAAAATTCATTTAAATTTATAGCTATACTTTTCACTATAATCGTATTATTATCTGCGTGCGGTAAGAATTCAACTTCTGAATCGTCGTCATCTTCAAAGGATACGATTACAGTTGAGAATACATACGAGTTTAAAGATAAGAATAATACACATACTAAAGGAGAAATGAAAACTGAGAAAGTTAAGGTTCCAGTTAATCCAGATAGAGTGGCTGTATTAGATTATGGTGCATTAGATATTATGAAACAGATGGGATTGGAAGATAAAATTGTGGCAATTGCGAAAGGTAAAGGTGCTGCTTTCTTACCCTCTTCCCTTTCAGAATTTAAAAATGATAAATATACTAATTTAGGTAACCCTGGACAACCTAATTATGATAATTTAGCTAAAGCAAAACCGGAAGTTATCTTCACATCATTTAGACAAGCTCATACTAAAACGCTAGATGAAATAAAAAAAGCTGCCCCTAACGCTAAAATATTATTTGTAAGTCCTAATAATGATCATTATATTGATTCTATTAAAGATAATACGACCTTGTTTGGGAAAATATTCAAACAACAAAACAAGGCTAAAATGCTAAATGAGAAACTCAATAAAAAAGTTGCTGAAACTAAAAAAGTTATTAATAACGATACGGTCTTGTTTTTAAATGTGGATGATAAAGGTGTTAAAGCATTTGGACCTACTGGTCGTTTCGGTGGATTCTTAAATAGAGATTTAGGAATAAAACATGCTGACACTGCCATGAAAGCCAATTCTGCTGGTAATTCTATTACTTATGAGTATTTAAACAAAGTAAACCCAGATAAACTATTTGTAATTGATCGTACTCAAAAAGGAAATGATAAGTCGTTACCTTCTGCATTAAATAACGACGTTATAAAAAATTTAAAAGCTATTAAGAACGATCAAGTTTATCAATTTGAATCTAACGCATGGTATTTTTCTGAGGGTGGAATTGAAACTACCATTGAACAATTAGACAAAATTGAAAAAGCTTTTAAAAAATAATTAGCACTAGATTTCAATCCCCCTCTCTTTAGAATAGTAAATAAAAGGCGTTTGAAACATATATGCAAAAAAGCATGTTAAAATGTTTCAAACGCCTTTATTTATTATCTTCTAAGACGACGTATTGTTTCGTCATCATCTTCATATTTACGAATTTCTTTTTCTAGTTGTTTCTTTTTACGTTCGCGACGCCAATTTCTAGTGAAATACCATAATAAAAAGCTGATAATTAAACTGATAATGGCTAGAAAAGCAGCATATCCTAGTAATGGTTGAAATGAGATGTCATAAAAATTAGGAATAAAAAATGCTAAGACAGCTAACGCAACAAATGTAATTACTGCGGATACAAACCATTTCTTAAGTACTAAAGCACAGAAGACAGTTAAAATTATCATTGCAACTATTGTAATCCATAAATAGTTCGGCATATCAAAAATAGTCATGTATATCTCCTATCATAATAAAAATCTTTCTTTTAAATACTATACAATAATATGTAATTAAATTATACCCCTTTGCCTATAAGCATAACTCGGCCTTGAGGCTTAATAATGAGTTTGAAAATGATATTGTGTATAATGATTGTGAAATGATTTTTAAGGGAGTGGAATTTATGACGTCAGGTTTACCATTTAGAAAAGATGTTCCAGAACTAGAAAAATGGAATTTAAATGATTTGTTTAATAGTGATGAACAATTTTATGACACTTTAGATAATGTACTAAATCAATCGAAGTCATTTAATCAACAATATAAAGGGAAAATTTCAGATGCTAAGATGATAAAAAAAGTATTATCAGAATTTGAAAATATTCTTATTCAACTTGATCGTCTTGGTAATTATGCGGAACTAAGACTAAGCGTTGATACTGCTAATACTGATGCACAAACATTAAGCGCAAAGTTATCGACAAATTATGGTAAGATTTCAAGTCAGTTATCCTTTGTAGAATCTGAAATATTAATGTTACCTGAAGAGGTTATTAAACAAGCAATAGAAGAATCTGATGTGCCTCACTACTTAGAGAAATTAATTGAAAGTAAGCCATATCAATTGTCACCTGAAGTGGAACAAGTAATGGCGAGTTTATCGCCTACTTTTCAAAGTGCTTATGAATTATATGGCACAACGAAAATGCTTGATATTGCCTTCGAATCATTTGAACATAACAATGTGACATACCCTATGGATTACGCAACATTTGAAAATGAATACGAGGATAATGCTAATCCAGAATTTAGACAAAAAAGTTTTAAAAGCTTTAGTGATGCTCTGAAAAAATATCAACATACTACTGCTGCAACTTACAATCAACATGTGCAACAAGAAAAAATTGAGGCTGATTTAAGAGGATATGATTCTGTCATAGACTATTTATTACATGATCAAGAAGTTACACGAGAAATGTATGACAGACAAATCGACGTAATTATGAGTGATTTAGCACCTGTAATGCAAAAATATGCTAAATTATTACAACGTATACACGGTTTAGATAAAATGCGCTTTGAGGATTTAAAGGTTTCTGTTGATCCAAGCTATGAACCTGAAATATCAATCGAAGATTCTAAACAATATATTCATGGTGCTTTAAATGTACTGGGTGAAGATTATATACAAATGGTTGAGCAAGCATATAGTGATCGTTGGATAGATTTTGCACAAAATAAAGGAAAAGACACAGGTGCTTACTGTGCTAGCCCTTATTATACACATTCATATGTATTTATTTCATGGACTGGAAAGATGACTGAAACGTTTGTACTAGCACACGAATTGGGACATGCAGGTCATTTTACATTGGCACAACAACATCAAAATTTATTAGATTCTGAAGCTTCAATGTACTTTGTTGAAGCACCATCTACAATGAATGAAATGTTAATGGCAAATTATCTATTCAGTAACAGTGAAGATCCTAAATTTAAACGTTGGGTAATTGGATCTATTTTATCACGCACATATTATCATAATATGGTAACTCACTTGCTAGAAGCTGCTTACCAACGTGAAGTATATCGCAAAGTTGATAATGGTGAGTCACTTACAGGACCCGTGCTTAATAACATTATGAGAGACGTTTATGAACAATTCTTTGGCGATGCTGTTGAATTAACAGATGGAACTGAATTAACATGGATGCGTCAACCACATTATTATATGGGATTATACTCTTACACTTACTCTGCTGGATTAACAATTGGTACAGTTGTTTCACAAAAAATTAAACAAGAAGGACAACCAGCTGTAGATGCATGGCTTGAAACTTTAAAAGCAGGTGGAAGTCAATCTCCTATTGAATTAGCAAAAATTGCAGGTGTTGATATCACTACAGATGCACCACTTAAAGCTACTATTAAATATATCTCTGATTTAGTTAATGAAGCGGAACAATTAACAAATGAAATTGAGCAACAAGACTAATTAAACTATGAATATATTTTGATTTATAGTAAAACCCTGATAATAACTGATTTAATCAGTCTTATCAGGGTTTAATTGTTTGATTTTGGGTTATTTAGGTTTGATACTATATTATTTTTCATAATGTTCACCAGTATAGAAATAATAAACGCTCTCTGCAATATTTCTAACATGGTCTCCGACTCTTTCAAGATTTCTTGCAGCTAAATGTGCTTGGCCAGCTACAAAAGGGTCATTATCTATTAAATATGTTGTGTTAACTATATTTGCATAAAGATCATCAATATCTTTATCACGCTCAATAATTTCTTTGATTAACGTTATATCCTCTTGTTTCGTAGCTGTATTAAGATCTTGCAACATTAGCATTGCTAATTTCCCCATCGTTTTTAATCGAGTTAATACATAATGATCTGTAATCTTTACTCGAAGACGAATATGAGCTATGTGTGCTGCGTTATCACCCATACGTTCAAAGTCTGTGGAAATTTTTAAAGCCGCCATCATCATTCTTAAATCCGTAGCAATCGGCTGTTGTTTTGTGATTAACATAATTACTTTTTCATTGATATCATAATCTAAATTATTGATATCTTTATCATTCTCAATGACTTGTCTTGCATAATTTTTATCATCTTCACTTAACGACACTAATGCATGTTCGAGATTAAAATAAACACGAAGACCAAGGTGACGGATATCTTTAATTAATTCACCTAATTGACCTTCGTATTTATGTCTAATAATGGTCATCATTACAGAATATTAACCAAAACGTCCTGAGATGTAGTCTTCTGTTTGTTTATCAGAAGGATTAGAGAAGATTTTATCAGTGTCGTCGTATTCGTTAACATAACCATTAAGGAAGAATGCAGTTTTATCAGATACACGTGCAGCTTGTTGCATGTTGTGTGTAACCATAATAATAGAGTAATTTTCTTTTAATTCCTGAACAAGTTCTTCAACTCTTAATGTAGAGATTGGGTCCAATGCTGATGTAGGTTCGTCCATTAAAATAACATCTGGTTCAATAGCTAAACATCTAGCAATACAAACACGTTGTTGTTGCCCACCAGATAAACCGTATGCGTTTGTGTGTAATCTATCTTTTAATTCATCCCAAATTGCAGCGCCACGTAATGATTTTTCTACGATTTCATCTAATAATTTTTTATCTTTAATACCGTGTGTTTTAGGACCATAAGTGATATTATCGTAAATTGATTTTGGGAATGGGTTTGGTTGTTGGAATACCATACCTACATTTGTTCTTAATTTTTCTTTAGAATAGTTTTCATCGAAAATATTTTGGTCACGGTATAAAATTTTACCAGCAGTTTTTACTGAAGGTACTAATTCTACCATACGGTTTAATGTTTTAATATAAGTTGATTTACCACAACCAGATGGTCCAATAATAGCAGTAACATTATTTTCTAAAATATCTAAATTAATGTTTTGTAGCGCATGTGTATCTCCGTACCATAAATCTAAGTTTTGTGTTGAATAAACTACTTTTTTATTACTATCTGATTCTTTATTGTGCTTAACTTCATTTGATGAAACTACTGTTGAAATTGATTCTTGAGATTGATCAGTATGTTTTGCTAACTCTTTTTCTTTAACATTTGTATTTGCCATAATTAAAACTCCTTTATATCTGTAAGATTGAAACGATAGTTATGCTCTACTAAAAACATGATATTATCGATTCAACCTTCACTCCCTAAATTATGTTGTATTTGATTGGATTAATATTTTCTAGAGAACTTATTACGTAAGAAAATGGCTACTGCGTTCATTAGTAATAAGATTACAAGTAATATAATAATTGCTGCTGATGCAACATTTTGGAATTCAGCTTGAGGCATTTTAGCCCAAGTGTAAATTTGAGTTGGTAATGCTGTGAACATAGACATAATGCTTGTTGGTGTTGCTAATAGAATAGTTGGTATACCAATTAAGATTAATGGTGCTGTTTCACCCAATGCACGAGATAGTGATAAGATGAATCCAGTCAAAATACCAGGTAAAGCAGCCGGTAATACGACACGACGAATAGTTTGCCATTTATTTGCACCTAAGCCATAAGAAGCTTCGCGAACAGAATTAGGAACTGCTCTGATTGCCTCCTGACTTGATACGATAATGATCGGTAGAATTAACAATGACATTGTTAACGCGGCAGCAATAACACTATTTCCTAATGCTAATGCTTGAATACCGCCACCACGAACGAATAATGTTAATCCAAGTAAACCGAATACGATAGAAGGTACACCAGCTAAGTTAGAAATACTAATTTTAACGAAACTAGTAAAGAAATTGTCTTTAGCGTATTCTTCTAAATAAATCGCTGTACCTACACCAAGAACGATAGAGATTGGAATAATACTTATCATTAACCAAATTGTCCCTGCTAACGCACCTTTAATACCTGCTTGTGAAGGTGTAGAAGAAGAGAAATTTGTAAAGAAATCTGGTGTAAGATAGCCAACACCTTTAACAAATGTTTGTATCAATAATGCTGCAAGTACTAATAAAGCTATTACAATACATGTAAAGAATAACCATTTATTTAATTTATTTGTTTTACCACGACTTGAGATGTTTTTTTCTACTTTGTTTTGGTCAATTAGTGTTTTAGCTTTAGGATTTGTAGTAGCTGTCATATTAATACTCCTCTCTGAAGCGTTTCGAAATCCAATAAGAAATTAAGTTCATTATTAATGTGAAAATAAATAATGTGAAACCTACTGCATAAATACTATAGTACATATCAGAACCGAATGTAGCATCTCCAGTTGCAACTTCAACAATATAACCAGTCATAGTTTGAATTGAATTCGTTAAGTTTAATGAAGCTGTTGGTGAACTACCTGCAGCTAATGAAACAATCATAGTTTCACCGATAGCTCTTGAAATACCTAATACAATTGAAGCTACAACACCTGAAGCTGCGGCTGGTAATACTACTTTAGTAGCAACTTCAAATTTTGTTGAACCTAAACCATAAGCACCCTCACGAATTTTGTTAGGAACAGATGCCATTGCATCTTCACTCATACTTGTAATTACTGGAACAATCATGATACCTACTACAATTCCTGGACTGACTGAGTTGAAACTATCAAGTGCTGGAATAATAGTTCTTAATACAGGTGTTACAAAAGTTAAAGCAAAGAAACCAAATACAATTGTTGGAATACCTGCTAAAATTTCAAGAATTGGTTTAATAATACGTCTTGCTTTGTCACTTGCGTATTCACTTAAGTAAATTGCAGCACCTAATCCAATTGGAACTGCGACGATAGTTGCGATAACAGTAATTTTCAACGTACCAATAACTAATGCCCAAATACCATATTTAGGATCAGAACCAGTTGGGTTCCAGTCTTTAGTGAATAAAAATTCAACAATAGATACGCGTGTGAAGAATGTTATTGTCTCAGTTATCAAAGTGAAAAGAATACCGATTGTAGTTAAAATTGAGATTGCAGCTATAATTCCTAAAATAATAGGTACGATTTTATCACTGAAACCGCCCTTTTTAGCGTTATTTTTAGCTATCAAGTCTCTAACATTAGTTTCCGATGCCATATATAACCCTCTCTTTTTCTCCCAATAAATTTAAAAAAGCGCTAGAAATTATCAGGTAAACAATGAGTTCAAATTAACCTAAAACATTTTAACAATCACCCATATATTCGAGAACAAGGTAGCAGTGTTGCTACCTTGTAATACCCCTTGAATAATTCCCAGCCCTTTGATATTAATAATGATTATTATTTATCTGATTTTTTATCGTATTTTTTTAAATCTTTAAGTTCATCTTTGTAAGTTTTTTCTGGAGAAGCTACATAACCAGCATCTTCAGCAGATTTACCTTTGTCTTCTAATGTGAATTTGATGAATTCTCTCATAACATCATTATCTTTTAATGATTTTTCTTTTACATATAAGAATAATGGTCTACTTAAAGCATATGAACCGTCTTTGATTGTTTTCTTAGTTGGTTCAGTTGTTTTACCTTTGTCGTCTTTGATTTTAACTTCTTTTAATTTATCTTTGTTTTGTTCGTAGAAGTTATAACCGAAGTAACCGATACCCTCTTTGTTTTTCTCAACTGATTGAACAATTACGTTAGTGTCTCCGTTTTTCTCAGCTTTGATATCTTCTTTATCCATTACTTCTTCTTCAAAGAAATCATAAGTACCGTGACTTGAGTTTGGAGAGAAAGCTTTGATTTTTTTATCAGGCCAGCTAGAATTTACATCTTTCCAAGTTTTAGCTTCGCCGTTGTAGATTTTTTTCAATTGATCTTTAGATAATTCTTTAACAAAGTCGTTGTCTTTGTTAACTGCAACAGTTACACCATCTTGTGCAATTTTGAATTCTTTATATTTAATGTCTTTGTCTTCTAATTTTTGTTTTTCTTCATCTTTAATAGGTCTAGAAGCTTGTGAGAAATCAGTTTCGCCAGCGATGAATTTTTCAAAACCAGCACCAGTACCTGCTTGACCAGAGGAAATAGTAGCGTTTGGATGATCTTTAGCCCATTTTTCGTTTAATTTTTCAACGATTGGAGCTACTGTTGATGAACCTTCACCTTTGGCTTCACCTTTAAGGTCTTTGCCATCTCCAGAACCACTTCCACTGCTATCTCCACCGCCACATGCGCCTAATAATACCGAAGCGCCTAAAACAGTTGTACCAACTAATTGCCATTTTTTCATTAAAATATCCTCCTAATAGATAACCCAAAATGTTATATGTATTTCTTACAATGCTTATAATACATACCTTTTGTTAATATAAAATAGTTTAAATGTAAAGGTTTTGTTAAGATTGCAGGAAAATCAATATTTTTTATAAAAATTATCTATAAAAAAGACGGGAGTGATACAGAATTTATAATGAAAAACTGTATCACTCCCGTAAAGGTGACTGAAAGCGTATAATATATTGTTAGTGCTGTATTTTACTTTGAATAAGTAATATGACTTTAAATTAATTTTTTTACTTAAGATTACTTAAATTTTAACGTTATAACTTAGTATTATTAAAACAACTATTTTAATAGAAGGAAATTGTTTATATTTATGGTTATTTATATTCTACTCGACTCCAACCCTTCTTGGTTAAAGAAATCTTACCTGTTTCAATATTAATAATTTTATGTTTATATAAATGACCAATTGCGCGTTTAAAAGAGCCTTTACTCATATTGAACACCTCTTTAATTGCTTCTGGGCTTGATTTATCCCAAAAAGGTAATTCACCTTCATATTCTACTAATAAATCAAAGATTACTTGACCATCATTATCAAGACGTTCATGAGCTAAAGGTAAAAATGAACCATTGAGTTCACCTTTATCATTATGACCAATAATACGTACTTCTACTTCTTCACCTAATCGGGGTTCTTCTTTACGCTCTGATTCATGCACAAAGATTTTATAGCCTTCCTTCGATAATAAGAAACTACCAATTCTTAATAGTCGATATGGTCTAGCTTTAATAAGTTCATTCTGTTTTTCATCATCATATACAGGTGTAAACATTTTTTCTACTATTGTTTCACTAGCAAGACGAGCAAACATTTGATTTTCTCTATCTATACGTAATGTTACTAGTACATAATCTCCAGTTTGTGGCCATAGTGATTTTACTTTCGGTAAATCTTCCCATGGGATTAGCACTTCTCTTGGTAAACCTACATCTACACGTGCACCATCTCGGTCTGTTTTTAACACTTTTGCAAAATCATATTTATCTTTAGTAATGTCAGGCATGTTTTGAGTAGCAAATAATTCGCCTGAGCGATTTGGATATATGAAGAAACTATACTCTTCACCTGTTTCTAATTCATCTTCATCATTGATTTCTGATTGATTTAATTTTACTTGTTCACCATTAGGACCTTTTAAAAGGTATGTAGAACCTTCTAAGCCAATGACTTCTAAAAATTCAATTGAACCAACAATATCTTTATCTAATGCCATAATATTCTCCTTCGAGGGTTTGTATTCTTCATTATTATAACATGCATACTAAAAACTATCATTCACGTGTTTAGATTTGCATTAGGTCGAAACTATATAAAGAATATGATATAATTTTTTCCGTTAGATAAACGATAAATAAAGGAGTAAATGCATGCTACAAGTAACTGATGTAAGTTTACGTTTTGGCGATCGTAAACTTTTTGAAGATGTAAATATTAAGTTTACTGAAGGAAATTGTTATGGGCTTATCGGTGCTAATGGTGCTGGTAAATCAACGTTTTTAAAAATTTTATCAGGAGAAATTGATTCTCAAACAGGACATGTTTCAATGGGTAAAGATGAACGTTTAGCTGTTTTGAAACAAGATCACTTCGCCTATGAAGAAGAACGTGTATTAGATGTTGTTATCAAGGGACATGAACGCTTATATGAAGTCATGAAAGAAAAAGATGAAATTTATATGAAACCTGATTTCAGTGATGAGGATGGTATACGTGCCGCTGAACTAGAAGGTGAATTCGCCGAAATGAATGGTTGGAACGCAGAGGCTGACGCTGCTTCTTTACTTTCAGGTTTAGGCATATCTGCTGATTTACATGATAAGCAAATGTCAGAATTGGAAAATAATCAAAAAGTGAAAGTCTTATTAGCTCAAAGTTTATTTGGTGAGCCTGATGTACTTTTACTTGATGAGCCTACCAATGGTCTAGATATTCCTGCCATTAGTTGGTTAGAGGATTTCTTAATTAACTTCGATAATACTGTCATCGTGGTATCTCATGACCGTCACTTTTTAAACAATGTATGTACACATATTGCTGATTTAGATTTCGGTAAGATTAAATTATATGTAGGTAACTATGATTTCTGGTATCAATCTAGTCAATTAGCTCAAAAAATGGCTCAAGAACAAAATAAGAAAAAAGAAGAAAAAATTAAAGAGTTACAAGACTTTATTGCACGTTTCTCAGCTAATGCCTCTAAGTCTAAACAGGCAACAAGTCGTAAGAAACAATTAGAAAAAATTGAATTAGATGATATTCAACCATCTTCAAGACGTTATCCATATGTTAAATTCACACCAGAGCGTGAAATCGGTAATGATTTATTGACTGTTCAAGGACTTTCTAAAACAATTGATGGTGAAAAAGTACTTGATAACATTTCATTCACTATGAATCCTAATGATAAAGCAATTTTGATTGGAGATAGTGAAATTGCAAAAACTACATTACTGAAAATTTTAGCTGGTGAAATGGAGCCTGATGAAGGTACATTTAAATGGGGTGTAACAACTTCATTAAGTTACTTCCCTAAAGATAACTCAGAGTTATTTGAAGGCGTAGACATGAATTTAGTAGACTGGTTACGTCAATATGCACCTGAAGATGAACAAACAGAAACTTTCTTACGTGGTTTCTTAGGACGAATGTTATTTAGTGGTGAAGAAGTTAAAAAGAAAGCTAGTGTGCTCTCTGGTGGTGAAAAAGTTCGCTGTATGTTAAGTAAAATGATGCTATCAAGTGCCAATGTTTTACTATTAGACGAACCTACTAACCATCTTGACTTAGAAAGTATTACAGCAGTAAATGATGGATTAGCTTCTTTCAAAGGATCAATCATCTTTACATCTTATGACTTTGAATTTATCAATACTATTGCAAATCGTGTGATTGATCTAAATCAATCAGGTGGTTTATCTAAAGAAGTTCCTTATGAAGAATATTTACAAGAAATTGGCGTATTACAAAAATAATATATAAGCACATACGCACTTCCCTATTACTAAATTGGGGAGTGCGTTTTTTACTATCATATTACTCATTTGATAAATCTTTACTTACATATAGTAAAAGTACTTTCTAATTTTTCAGTCTATTTCAAAAAATCACAATTATCGGTTTACAGACACAATTGCCATATGTATAATATAAAACATAGCAATTGAATAAGAAATTGATGAGGCGCATCAATCATCAGTATATATTAGATAAACTGTCTGCAACAGCTAATATAGAAAGGGTGCGATGCCGAAATGAATCATAATCGCAGCTATGATTTGTTGGACTTTGTGGTTAAGAGCTGAAAGTTTGTCATTATTATTTAATAATGGAGTGCATCACTTGTATATAAATCACGAACAAGTTCGCACTTCCGAACTTGTTCTTTTTTATAGCGTGTGCCTCCCTATATTTTAGGAGGTAAAGTTTTGAAACGAAGTGTTTTGAAGTTCGGTGGTTCATCCGTCGCTGATTTTACAAAGATAAAAAATATTGCAGAAATGCTTAAGAACCGTGTGGATGACGGTGAACAATTAATTGTAGTTGTTAGTGCTATGGGTAAAACAACAGATCAATTAATGGATAATGTATCAAATCTTACTGCTACACCTAAAGATGAGGAACTCGCCCTACTTTTAACGACCGGTGAACAACAGACTGTATCATATTTATCCATGGTGTTAAATGATATCGGTGTTAATGCTAGAGCAATGACTGGTTATCAAGCAGGTATTAAAACGATTGGCCATCATTTAAAGAGCAGAATTGCTGAAATCAATCCAGAAACATTTGATAAAGCATTCACCGACAAAGATGTATTAGTCGTTGCTGGTTTCCAAGGTATCAATGATGCATTTGAACTTACAACGTTAGGACGTGGAGGATCAGATACAACGGCAGTTGCAATTGCTGCAAGTAATCAAATTCCATGTGAAATATATACTGACGTTGATGGAGTTTATGCCACTGACCCTCGAATATTAAGTAAGGCAAAACGGTTAGATTATGTTTCTTATGAAGAAATGATGGAAATGAGTGCATTAGGTGCAGGCGTTCTTGAAACTCGAAGCGTAGAACTTGCTAAGAACTATGATATCCCATTGTATCTCGGTAGAACTTTATCAAATGAGAAAGGAACATGGATTATGTCAAGAACAGATTTATTAGAGAAGAAAGCTGTAACAGGTGTAGCATTAGATAAACATATGATGCACGTTACAATTAGTTATCCCCTACCTGATAATCGTCTTTTAACGCAATTGTTCACAGCATTAGAAGAAGGTTCAGTAAATGTGGATATGATATCCCAAATAATTAACATTGAAGGATTGCAGCTATCATTCTCAATTAAAGATAGTGATGTACAACAAATTTCAACTATTTTGAGTAATCTTTCTTCTTCATTTAACGCATTGGATTATAAAATTAATGAAGAATACGTTAAAATTTCGCTTATTGGTTCTGGTATGAGAGATATGTCGGGCGTTGCATCAAAGGCTTTCATTACTTTAATTAATGCAAATATCCCATTCTATCAAACTACAACATCTGAAATTAGTATTTCATATGTGATAGATGCTGATAATGGAGAAAAAGCTGTTGAAGTATTATACAATGCATTTGATATTTAAACATCAACATGCTATTTATAAATAATTTTTTTAAAATTCAAACAAATGATATTGGAGTGACTTTTATGACAAGATTAGCAGTAGTCGGAGCAACAGGTTTAGTTGGAACAAAAATGTTAGAAACAATTGATCGTAAAAACATCAAGTTCGATGAGTTAGTATTATTCTCATCAGCTAGATCAGCAGGTAAAGAAGTTCAATTTCAAGGTCAAACGTATGTTGTACAAGAATTAACAGAAGAAGCAGCAAGTGAAAAATTTGACTACGTTCTAATGAGTGCCGGTGGTGGCACAAGTGCACAATTCGCCCCAATCTTTGAAAAAGCAGGTGCAATTGTCATCGATAACTCTAGTCAATGGCGCATGACTGAAGATATCGACTTAATTGTACCTGAAGTAAATCAACCTGAATTTAAGCGCGGCATTATTGCCAACCCTAACTGTTCTACAATTCAATCAGTAGTACCATTAAAAGTATTACAAGATCAATTTGGTTTAAAACGTGTTGCATATACTACTTATCAAGCTGTTTCAGGTTCAGGTATTAAAGGTAAAAGAGATTTAGCTGAAGGTGCAAATGGTAAAGAACCAGAAGCGTATCCTCACCCTATTTATAATAATGTGTTACCACATATTGATGTATTCTTAGAGGATGGATATACAAAAGAAGAACAAAAAATGATTGATGAAACACGCAAGATTTTACATGAACCTGAATTAAAAGTAACTGCGACATGTGCACGTGTTCCAGTACAAGATAGTCATAGTGTTGAAATTGACGTTACTTTAGATAAGGAAGCAACTGTACAAGAAATTAAAGATTTATTTGATAAAGACGAACGTGTTGTATTAGTTGATAACCCTGAAAAAAATGAATATCCTCAGGCACTTAACTCTACTGGTAGAGATGAAGTATTTGTAGGCCGTATTCGTAGAGATGACTCATTAGATAATACATTCCACGTTTGGTGCACATCTGACAATTTATTAAAAGGTGCAGCATTGAATGCAGTACAAGTATTAGAGCAAGTAATCAATTTAAAAGGAGCTAGATAATATGCCACATTTATTCGAAGGTGTAGGAGTAGCACTTGCTACCCCATTCACAAATAATGAAGTTGATTATAATGCATTAGAGAGACACGTAGATTTCCTATTAGACAATGGTGTAAAAGCTATTATTGTTAATGGAACTACAGCTGAGAGCCCTACTTTAACTGAAGAAGAAAAAGAACAAGTATTGGAGTCAGTTATAAAGCAAGTTAATCATCGTGTGACTATTATTGCAGGTACAGGTACGAATAATACTGCCAAATCAATTCAAGCATCTCAACGCGCTAAAGCACTTGGTGCAGATGCAATTATGTTGATAACCCCCTACTACAATAAAACAAATCAACGTGGCTTAGTTAAACACTTCGAAACGATTGCGAATGAAGTTGAATTGCCAGTTGTACTATATAATGTGCCTTCTCGTACAAATATGACAATTGAACCAGAGACAGTTGAAACATTAAGTCATAACCAATATATTGTTGCAATCAAAGATGCCACAAATGACTTTGAATATTATGAAGACGTTAAAAGTCGTATCAATCAAGAAGAATTCGCTTTATATAGTGGTAACGATGATAATGTTGTCGAATTTTATCAAAGAGGTGGCAATGGTGTTATTTCAGTTATTGCTAATGCAATTCCTAAAGAATTCCAAGCTTTATATGATGCTAAACAAAGTGGACAAGATATTTCAAACGATTTCGAACCAATTAGTAAATTATTAGATGCGCTTTCTGTAGATGTTAATCCTATTCCGATTAAAGCGTTAACAAGTCATTTAGGTTTTGGTAATTATGAATTGCGTTTACCACTTCTTCCGTTAGAAGATGCAGATGCCAAAGTCTTAATCAATGTATTTGAACAGTTTAAAGCAGGTGAACTTTAATGAAAATTTTACTTATTGGTTACGGTGCAATGAATCAAAGAGTGGCTCGATTAGCAGAGGAAAAAGGTCATGAAATTATAGGTGTTATTGAGCCTCAAAAAAATGAGACAACACCATATACACACTATGATCACATTACTGATGCACAAAATGAAGCGGATGTAGCGATTGATTTTTCAAATCCTAATCTATTGTTCCCACTTCTTGAAGAAGAGTTTCAATTACCTTTAGTTATAGCTACTACAGGTGAAAAGGAAAAATTAATTGAAAAGTTAAATGAATTAAGCCATAACATGCCAGTATTCTTTAGTGCAAATATGAGTTATGGTGTACATGCTCTAACTAAAATATTAGAAGCAGCTATCCCACTTCTGCAAGATTATGATATCGAGTTGACTGAAGCACATCATAATAAAAAAGTAGATGCTCCTAGTGGGACATTAGTAAAATTATATGATGTTATTAAAGACTTACGCCAAAATATCACACCAGTTTATGATCGACATGAACTTACAGAACAACGCACTAAAGACGAAGTTGGCATTCACTCAATTCGTGGTGGGACTATTGTAGGTGAACATGATGTATTATTTGCAGGAACAGATGAAACCATTACACTCTCACATAAAGCACAGTCTAAAGATATTTTTGCAAATGGAGCAATCACTGCTGCTGAAAAATTAATAAACCAATCTAACGGTTATTACACGTTTGACAACCTATAAGTTATAAAATCTAGCAAATATTAAGGAGAGACTTAAATTATGGTACAACATTTATCAGCTGAGGAAATTATTCAATATATTAGTGACGCCAAAAAATCTACACCATTAAAAGTATATGTTAATGGTAATTTTGATGGTGTTACCTTCCCTGATTCTTTTAAAGTATTTGGTTCCGACAATTCTAAAGTAATCTTTTGTGAAGCCGATGATTGGAAACCATTCTATGAATCAAACCAATCTACAATTACTGAGTTAGAAATTGAAATGGATCGACGTAATTCAGCAATTCCACTTAAAGACTTAACAAATACAAATGCGCGTATTGAACCAGGTGCATTTATACGTGAACAAGCAATTATTGAAGACGGTGCTGTCGTTATGATGGGCGCAACAATCAATATTGGTGCTGTAGTTGGTGAAGGAACTATGATTGATATGAATGCTACATTAGGCGGTCGTGCGACAACTGGTAAGAATGTGCATGTAGGTGCTGGCGCCGTTCTAGCTGGCGTAATTGAGCCTCCTAGTGCTTCACCAGTAGTCATAGATGATAATGTATTAATTGGTGCTAATGCAGTCATTTTAGAAGGTGTTCATGTTGGCGAAGGCGCAATTGTCGCTGCAGGTGCAATTGTTACTCAAGATGTTCCAGCTGGTGCAGTCGTAGCTGGTACCCCTGCTAAAGTGATTAAACAAACTTCGGAAGTAGAAGACTCTAAACGTGAAATTGTTTCAGCATTAAGAAAATTAAATGACTAATGATATGAGTGTTTGATGAGTGGCTATGTCAAAAAAACTATTTTATAGCTGTATTGCATAATCACAATAGCTTACTGAACTGAGAAGGCGCTTAACTGAGCCCTTCTCAGTTTTAGTTATTCTTATGAAAAGTGGATTGGGCATAGTAAAGAGTATTTAGAATTTTTACCAACAGGCCAAGCAATGGGCAAATAATCTATACGCCTCTATTTCAAAATTAATACTATTTAAATTAATATCACGTCATACATAAAAAGATGAAATAAGTTACAATATTAATAAGACTAATTAAGTTAATAAAGGAATGATATGATGAGTGAATTAGAGTTTGTAACTAAACATAGAAGACATTTACATCAACATCCAGAATTAAGTTTACATGAATTCGAGACGACAAAATATATCACACAGTTTTTAGAAGAATTAGGAGTGTCATATGAGCGCCCTCTTGAAACTGGTGCAATAGCATACTTAAACGGTAATAGTGATCATACCATTGCATTTCGTGCGGATATCGATGCGTTACCAATTTTTGAAGAAAATGATGTCGATTATCGAAGTCAAACGGATAATGTAATGCATGCATGTGGTCACGACGGACATACAACGGCATTAATGTTATTTGTTAAACGATGCAAAGAAATGTTCGATAAAGGAACGCTTCCACACAACGTTGTATTCATCTTCCAACCTGCCGAAGAAACTGGTGGCGGAGCGAATCGTCTAATTAAAGCAGGTGCGTTTAATAACTATCCAATAGAAGCTGTTTTTGGCATCCATGTTAATCCATTTGCCGATGAAGGACAAGTTGTTATCCGTGATGAAGAAATTACAGCAAGTGCAACTGAATATCGCTTCTTCTTAAAAGGATTATCAAGTCATGTTGCAGATAAAGAGCAAGGTCATTCATGTGGTGAAGCCCTTCTACACGTTCTAAATCAAGTAGGACAAATACAACAGTATCATCTCAATGGCTTAAAACGAAATATTGTTCATATGGGTCATTTTGAAGCTGGAGAAGCTATTAACACTGTAGCTAGCCATGGATATTTAGAAGGAACGATTCGAACTTATGATCCAAATGATTTAAATGTAGTAAAAACACAAATGCATAAAATTGCTGAGAGTGTAAGCTTATTATTTAATGTGGATTGTGAAGTGAAATTTGAAGAAGGCTACCCACCTACGATGAATAGTCCTAAATTGCGTGCGAGTGTAGAACAAGCGATTAATGCTGCAAATCTAGAAGTTATAGATAAGCCTCTTCCATTCTTATTTGGTGAAGACTTTAGCTTCTATGGTCAACAGTTGGCCCCAGCATACTTTGCATTTGTAGGTACTCGAAACGAAGACAAAGGTTTTGTGACTGGACTTCATACATCTCATCTTAATTTTGATGAAAAAGTATTAATCTATGTGGCAAATTATTATGAACAATTATTAATGCATTATGGAGAGGAGTAATTCACATTGACAGCAATATGGTCCGTCGATAAAGAAGCGTTTTTACAAAATGCTATTAAAGTTAAAAATGGTAATTCAATTATGGCTGTAGTGAAGAACAACGCTTATCATTATGGTTTGGAGTTTGCTGTTACTTCTTTCTTAAAAGCTGGAATTAATACTTTCAGTACTACCTCTTTAAAAGAAGCCATTAAAGTACGAGAAATAGCGCCTGATGCCACTATTTTCTTGATGAATGCCGTTTATGATTTTGAAAAAGTAAGACATTATCAAATTCAAATGACCCTACCATCATTAGCCTATTATTATAAATATAAGAATGATTTAAGTGGTATCAAAGTACATTTAGAATTTGAAAACTTACTTCATCGTTCTGGATTTAGAACATTAGAAGAAATTAGAGAAGTACTCAATGATCATCATATTAACTCAAATGAAGACAAAATGATTATTAGTGGATTGTGGACGCACTTTGGTTATGCAGATGAATTTGATGTGCCTGAGTATAGTATAGAACGTGAGGCATGGTTAAATATAGTAGATACCTTATTAGATGAAGGTTATCACTTTGATTTAATTCATGCGCAAAATAGTGCAAGTTATTATCGTGAAGGTCAGAAACTTTTACCACATCATACACATGCACGTGTAGGCATTGCATTGTATGGGTCTCGACCATATAGTGCTTTAAATGAATATAGTATTAAACAATCTCTTACTGTAAAAGGTAATGTGATACAAGTGCGTGAAGTGAATGCTGGAGATAATTGTGGGTATAGCTTTGCCTTTGAAGCTACTAGAGACCATACGCGATTAGCAGTTGTAGATGTAGGCTATGGAGATGGTATTCTTAAATCGAGAGCTAAACATGAAGCATTAATTAAAGGTAAACGCTACCCTATTCGCGCACTAATGATGAGCCATATGTTTGTTGAAGTTGATGAGGAAGTCGATGCACAAGATGAAGTGATATTATATAATAACGATATACGCATTGATGAATATACATTCAAAGGTGTAGGCGCTAATTCAGAACAACTTAGTGCTATGAATCATGATTCTCTCATAAAGGAGTATAGATAAAATGGCAGTAAAATATAATGATTATGGTGAGTTAACAATGGCGGGTACAAGTTTAAAGACACTTGCACAAAGCTTTGGTACCCCTACTATTGTTTATGATGAAGATGAAATCCGCAATCAAATGCGTAGATATCACTCAGCTTTTCAAAAAAGTGGTTTAAAATATAATATTTCATATGCTTCGAAAGCATTTACATGTATCCAAATGGTCAAATTAGTACAAGAAGAAGACTTACAATTAGATGTAGTTTCTGAAGGTGAATTATATACTGCATTAGAAGCAAAGTTTGACCCAAGTAAGATCCACTTCCATGGGAATAACAAAACCAAACGTGAAATACAATACGCTTTAGAAAGTGGCGTTGGTTATTTTGTTATCGATTCACTTGAGGAAATTGATTTAATCGACAGATACGCGAGCGACACTGTAAATGTAGTATTACGCGTTAACCCTGGTGTTGAAGCACATACGCATGAGTTTATTCAAACTGGCCAAGAAGATAGTAAATTCGGTTTATCAATTCGCCATGGCTTAGCGATTGAAGCGGTCAATAAAGTGCGCGACTCTAAACGTTTACATTTAAAAGGTATTCACTTCCATATTGGTTCTCAAATCGAAGGAACTGAAGCGATGATTGAAACTGCTAAGATTGTGCTTAACTGGCTTTCTGAAAATGATATCAAAGTTGAATTACTTAATCTAGGTGGAGGTTTCGGTATCAAATACGTTGAAGGAGACGTAAGCTTCCCTATTGAAGAAGGTATTGCAGAAATTACAGATGCAATCAAAGCTGAAACTGAACGTCTAAATTATGAAGTACCGGAAATTGGTATTGAACCAGGCCGTTCTATTGTTGGAGAAGCTGGAATTACTTTATACGAAGTAGGTACAATTAAAGAAATTCCTGAAGTAAACAAATATGTTTCAATTGATGGTGGCATGAGCGATCACATTAGAACTGCATTATATGGTGCCAAATATCAAGCTTTATTAGTAAACCGTCATGAAGAAGCTGATGAAACAGTAACAATTGCTGGTAAATTATGTGAATCAGGTGACATCATTATTCGTGATGCAAAACTCCCTTCTTCTGTTCAACGTGGTGATTACCTAGCAATTTTATCTACAGGAGCATATCATTACTCAATGGCTTCTAATTACAACCAAATGCAGAAACCACCTGTATTTTTCTTAAAAGATGGTAAAGCACGTGAAGTTATTAAACGCCAATCATTACGTCAATTGATTATTAACGATACTAAATAACAATTACCAATTTTGAAAATAATTCTTAAGAATGTTCAAAGAAAAATGGCTCTATAATAAATTGGACTGATGACTAAAAATCATCAGTCCAATTTTTATGTTTGAATACAAAAATGGCGCAATT